>NZ_JBHVRK010000013.1:137613-197947 GCF_042885845.1 Kitasatospora sp. NPDC058032
GGGGCGTGGTCGTCATTGGTGGTCTCTTTGCGCGTTGGTGGGGTTTTTGTCGGTGGGTGGGCGGTCGGCACCCCGGGCGGGGGGTGCCGACGGCGCGGGGACACGCCCTACAGCGCGTCGTGGAAGGTCCGGCCGATGACGTCGAGCTGCTGCTCGCGGGTGAGCCGGACGAAGTTGACCGCGTAGCCGCTGACCCGGATGGTCAGCTGCGGGTACTTCTCCGGGTGCGCCATGGCGTCCAGCAGGGTGTCCCGGTTCAGGACGTTGACGTTCATGTGGAAGCCGCCGACCGCGGTGTAGCCGTCCAGCACGCCGACCAGGTTGTCGATCCGCTCCTCGGCCGTGCGGCCGAGCCCGTTCGGGGCGACGGTGTGGGTCAGCGAGATGCCGTCCTCGGCGTCCGCGTACGGGAGCTTGGCGACCGACAGGGCGCTGGCGACGTAGCCGTGGCGGTCGCGGCCGTTCATCGGGTTGGCGCCGGGGGAGAACGGCTCGCCGGCCCGGCGGCCGTCCGGGGTGTTGCCGGTCTTCCTGCCGTACACCACGTTCGAGGTGATGGTGAGCACGGACTGGGTGTGCTCGGCGCCCCGGTAGGTGGGGTGCTTGCGCACCTTGCGCATGAACTCCTCGACCAGGTGCACCGCGATCGAGTCCGCGCGGTCGTCGTTGTTGCCGTACGCCGGGTACTCGCCCTCGATCCGGTAGTCGGTGACCAGCCCGGTCGCGTCGCGCACCGGGGTGACCTTCGCGTACCTGATCGCGGACAGCGAGTCCGCCGCGACCGCGAGGCCGGCGATGCCGCAGGCCATGGTGCGTCGCACGTCCCGGTCGTGCAGCGCCATCTCCAGGCGCTCGTAGGCGTACTTGTCGTGCATGTAGTGGATGACGTTGAGCGCGTGGACGTACGTCCCGGCCAGCCACTCCATCTGCTCGTCGAAGCGCGCCAGCACCTCGTCGTAGTCGAGCACCTCCGAGGTGATCGCGCCGGTGTCGGGGCCGATCTGCTCGCCCGACTTCTCGTCCCGGCCGCCGTTGATCGCGTAGAGCAGCGTCTTGGCGAGGTTGACCCGGGCGCCGAAGAACTGCATCTGCTTGCCGACCGCCATCGCGGAGACGCAGCAGGCGATGGCGGTGTCGTCCCCGAAGCGCGGGCGCATCAGCTCGTCCGACTCGTACTGCACCGAGGAGGTGTCGATCGACACCCGGGCGCAGAACTCCTTGAAGCCGCGGGGCAGTTGCGGCGACCAGAAGACGGTCAGGTTCGGCTCGGGCGCCGGGCCGAGGTTGTACAGCGTCTGCAGGTAGCGGAAGGACGTCCGGGTGACCAGCGTGCGGCCGTCCTCGCCCATGCCGCCGATCGACTCGGTGACCCAGGTCGGGTCGCCGGAGAACAGCTCGTCGTACTCGGGGGTGCGCAGGAAGCGGACGATCCGCAGCTTGATGACGAAGTCGTCGATCAGCTCCTGCGCCGCCTCCTCGGTCAGCAGCCCGGCGCCGAGGTCGCGCTGCAGGTAGACGTCCAGGAAGGTGGAGGTGCGGCCGAGCGACATCGCCGCGCCGTTCTGCTCCTTCACCGCCGCCAGGTAGGCGAAGTACAGCCACTGCACCGCCTCCCGGGCAGTGGCGGCCGGGCCGGAGATGTCGTACCCGTAGGCCGAGGCCATCTCCTTGAGCTCGTGCAGCGCCCTGATCTGCTCGGCGAGTTCCTCGCGTCCGCGGATCACCTCCTCCACCCGCGCCGGGTCGGTGGGCGCGGCGTCCAGCTCGGCCTTCTCGGCGAGCTTCGCGGCGACCAGCCGGTCCACGCCGTAGAGCGCGACCCGGCGGTAGTCGCCGATGATCCGGCCGCGGCCGTAGGCGTCGGGCAGACCGGTGACGACGCCGGCCTTGCGGGCGGCCCGGATCTGCGGGGTGTAGGCGTCGAACACCCCGGCGTTGTGGGTCTTGCGGTACTCGGTGAAGACCTTCTCCAGCCCGGGGTCGACCGGGTAGCCGTAGGTCTTCAGCGCGCCCGCGACCATCCGCCAGCCGCCGTAGGGCATGATCGCGCGCTTGAGCGGGGCGTCGGTCTGCAGGCCGACGATCAGCTCGCGGTCCCGGTCGATCCAGCCGGGCCGGTGCGCGGTGATGGTGGAGGGGATGTCGTGCGCGACGTCGTACACGCCCTTGGCGCGCTCCTCGGGGAAGCGCTCGGTGATCCGCCCCCAGACCGCCAGGGTCCGCTCGGTGGGGCCGGCCAGGAAGGCGGCGTCGCCCTCGTACGGGGTGTAGTTGCGCTGGACGAAGTCGCGCACGTCGACGCGGTCCTGCCAGGGGCCGTCCGCGAAGCCGTCCCAGGCTCCGGCCGGGGCGGGGACGGTCCGCGGCTGCGACTGGGTCCGGGTCTGGGTCTGCTGCGAGGTGGTCATCTCGGGGTGTCCCTTCTCAGGCTCTCGGCTGTCCGGCACTCGGTCTTCAGGCCCGGTCGCCGTAGTAGGCCTGGCGCATCATCCGCTGCAGGTCGGCGAGCAGCGGCATCCGGGGGTTGGCGGGGGCGCACTGGTCCTCGTACGCGTTCATCGCCTGCTGCGGCAGGGCCGCCAGGAAGGCCTCCTCGTCGACGCCCGCGTCCTTGAAGCAGCGCGGGATGCCGACCCGGTCGCGCAGCTCCTCCACCGCCGCCGCCAGCGACTCGACGCCCTGCTCCGGGGTCGCGGCCGGCAGGCCCAGCATCCGGGCGATGTCCTGGTAGCGCTCCGGGGCCTGGTAGCTCTGGTACTTGGGCCAGCCGGTCACCTTCGCCGGGGCCGAGCCGTTCCAGCGGATCACGTGCGGCAGCAGCAGCGCGTTGGTCCGCCCGTGGGCGACGTGGAAGGTGGCGCCCAGGGTGTGCGCCATGGCGTGCACGGCGCCCAGGAAGGCCGAGCCGAAGGCCATGCCGGCGATCGTCCCGGCGTTGTGCATCCGCTCCCGGGCCCGCGGGTCGTCCGCGCCGGCGGTGACCGCCCGCTCCAGGTTCTCGAAGATCAGCCGCACGCCCTGCAGGGCCAGGCCGTCGGTGAAGTCGTTGGCGTAGACCGAGACATAGGTCTCGATGCAGTGGGTGAGGGCGTCGAAGCCGGTGTCGGCGGTGACGTCGGCCGGCAGCCGGGTGGTGAGCGCCGGGTCGACGATCGCCACGGTCGGGGTCAGCGCGTAGTCGGCGAGCGGGTACTTCTGGCCGGTGGCGGTGTCGGTGATCACCGCGAACGGGGTGACCTCGCTGCCGGTGCCCGAGGTGGTCGGGATGCACACCAGCTTGGCCTTCTCGCCCAGGTCGGGGAAGGTGAAGGCGCGCTTGCGGATGTCGAAGAACTTCTCCTTGAGGTCCGCGAACTCCACCTCCGGGTGCTCGTACATCAGCCACATCACCTTGGCCGCGTCCATCGGCGAGCCGCCGCCGAGCGCGATGACGGTGTCCGGCTCGAACTCCCGCATCAGCTCCGCGCCGCGGCGCACCGTGTCGATGCTCGGGTTGGGTTCGACGTAGTCGACGACCCGGACCTCGACCGGCTCCCGGCGCCGGTCCAGCACGGCCCGGATCCGCTCCAGGTGGCCGATCGCCACCATGGTGTGGTCGGTGACCACCACGATCCGGCGCGCGTTCGGCATGCTCGCCAGGTACTTGACGGAGTTGCGCTCGAAGAAGATCTTCGGCGGGACCTTGAACCACTGCATGTTGGTGTTCCGTCGCCCGATCCGCTTGATGTTCACCAGGTTCAGGGCCGAGACGTTGCCCGCCACCGAGTTGTGCCCGTAGCTGCCGCAGCCCAGCGTCAGCGAGGGCGTGAACGCGTTGTAGACGTCGCCGATGCCGCCCTGCGAACTGGGCGCGTTCCAGATGATCCGGCAGGCCTTGACCGCGTGCCCGAACTCCTCGGTGAACGCCGCGTCCTCGGTGTGCACCGCGGCCGAGTGCCCGAGCCCGTCGAACTCCACCATGGCGGCCGCCAGTTCGACACCCTCCCGGCGGGAGGCGGCGGTCAGCACGGCGAGCACCGGGCAGAGCTTCTCCCGGGTCAGCGGCTCGTCCGGGCCGACCCGCTCGCAGTCGGCCAGGATCACCGAGGTGTCGGCCGGCACCTCGAAGCCGGCCGCCGTCGCGATCTCGGCGGCGGTGCGGCCCACCACCTCGGCGTTCAGCTTGGCGCCCGCGCAGGACACCCCGTCACCGACGCCGAACAGGTACCGCTCCAGCAGCGCCTTCTCCTCGGCGCTCGCGTGGTGCGCCTTCAGCTTGCGGAACTCCGCCAGTGCGGCGTCGCGGATCTCCGCGTCCAGGATCACCGCCTGCTCGGAGGCGCAGATCATGCCGTTGTCGAAGGTCTTCGACAGCACGATGTCGTTCACCGCCCGCCGCAGGTCCGCGCTGCGCTCGACGTACGCCGGCACGTTGCCCGCGCCCACGCCCAGCGCGGGCTTGCCGCAGCTGTACGCGGCCCGCACCATGCCGTTGCCGCCGGTGGCGAGGATCGTCGCGACCCCCGGGTGGCGCATCAGCGCGTCGGTGGCCGCCATCGACGGCTCCTCGATCCACTGCACGCAGTGCGCCGGCGCCCCGGCCGCCACCGCCGCGTCGCGGACGATCCGGGCCGCCTCGGCGGAGCAGCGCTGCGCCGCCGGGTGGAAGGAGAAGACGATCGGGTTGCGGGTCTTCAGCGCGAGCAGCGCCTTGAAGATCGTGGTGGAGGTGGGGTTGGTGACCGGGGTGATGCCCGCGACCACGCCGACCGGTTCGGCGATCTCCACGATGCCGTCGATCTCGTCCCGGCGCACCACCCCGACGGTCTTGGTGCGGGCCATCACATGGGTGACGTTCTCGCAGGCGAAGACGTTCTTGACGGCCTTGTCCTCGAACAGGCCCCGGCCGGTCTCCTCCACCGCCAGGGCGGCGAGTCCGGTGTGCCGGGCCAGGGCGGCCAGCGAGGCCTTCTTGACGATGTGGTCGATCTGCTCCTGGGTGAAGGAGGCGTACTCCTCCAGGGCGATGAGGGCGGCGGCGACCAGCCCGTCGACGCTGACGGGTGGGGCGGGGAGCTCGCTCGTGGGCGACGGCTTCACGTCGTGCTTCGGGCGGGTCGACATGCTGGACTGCCTTTCAGGTCATCGTCCGACATCGGCGCCGTGGGCGCCTTCGATTCCAGGTTCCCTGCGCGGGGTCCGGCGGACATCCGTCCAACGGGACCCCGTTCGGGGTCCGAAGGTCCCTGCGGTGGCGGGTGGTTGGTCCCGCCGGGACAGCGGGACTCAGTCGTGCGGGACCACCGCGACCGGGGCGTGCGCGTGGTGCAGCACCGACTGGGCGACCGGGCCGAGGTGAGGGCCGGTCAGCGGGTGCTTGGCCGTCCGCCGGCCGAGCACCACCAGGGAGGCGCCGCGGGAGGCCTCCACCAGCGCCCGGCCCGCGCTCCAGGGGCACACCTCGGCCGCCGTCCGGACCTGCGGGTACTTCTCCCGCCGGACGGCCAGCGCGTCCTCCAGCCGCAGCTGCTCGGCGGCGGCCATCGCCTCCCGGATCTCCGCCTGCTCGACCGGGGCCCGGGTCGTGTAGGTGTCGTGGGAGGTGGTCCGGCTCTCCACCGCCCGCAGGCCGACGCCGTGGTCGGCGGCGTACCGGAAGGCGAACTCCAGGACGGCGTCGGCCGGCCGGTCGCTCTCCACGCCCACCACGACGTCGCCGGCCGCGTCGCCGTCCAGCGCGTCGTGCCCGTCCGCCTCGCTGCGGACCAGGACGACCGGGCACAGGGAGCGGCCGGCCGTCCGCAGCCCGACCGAGCCGATCAGCAGCCCGGTGAAGCCGCCGAGGCCGCGCGACCCCAGCACCAGCAGTTCGGCCCGCCCGCTCGCGGCGGCGAGGGTGAACGCCGGATGCCCGGGCTGCACCTCGCAGGTGACGTCCAGTTCGGGCAGCTCGGCGGCGACCCTGTCGCAGATGTCGGCCACCCGCCCGGGCAGCGCGGCCCCGCCGCCCAGGTCGCGTTCCAGGGCGTCGGCCTCGGTCCCCGCCACGTGGATCATCCGCAGCGGGAGCCCGAGCCGGCCGGCCTCCCGGGCGGCCCACTCGGCCGCGGCCGCGCTCGGCGCCGAACCGTCGATGCCCACCGTCACGTTGTGCGTCATGTCCGCGACCTCCCCGGTCCTCGGCGGTCCGCGTCACCGGTGTGCGCGGCCCCGTCCGACCACCAGCGTCCCGCCCGCCGGGTGCCCGGCCCCAGGGCCCGAGCAGCCCCATCCGGCCGCCGAAGGTCCCGGGGCGGGTGCGCCGTTCGGGCCGTCCCACCCGTGGTCACGGGGCGGCGACCGACCCGCACGGGCCACCCGGGACCCTCGGGCTGTCCGCACCGGGACCGGTGGCGGCCACGAGGGGGTCCTCCGGCCCTGCCTCCCCGGCGCCCGCCCCCGGAGGATCGGTTCCGTGAACACGGCGACACGGTCGGTGTGTTCACGTCCCGGCTCCTTCAGGAAAGGACGTTCCGATGACCCAGCTCCAGAGCCCGCCCGCCGTCGAGATCACCGTGGCCACCCGTGGCGCCGTCTCGCTGGCCGCGCCCGACTACGCCCGGGCGAAGGTCGAGGCCGTGCTCCGCCGGATCCACGAGCCGGTCCTCGCGGTACGGGTGAAGTTGATCCAGGAGCCGCACCACTCGGTGGTCCGTCCGTCCGTCGCCCAGGCCGTCGTGGACCTGAACGGCCGGCCGGTCCGGGCCCAGGTCGCGGCCGCCACCATGCAGGAGGCCGTCGACCGGCTCCAGGACCGCCTGGGCACCAAGCTCGCAAAGGTGCGCCAGCGCCACCACACCGGCGCCTGGGTCGGCCGCGGCGGCGAGGAGCACAGCCCGCAGCACGTCGAACGGGCGGCCGAGGACCGGCGGATCGTCCGGCACAAGACCTACGGCCTGGCCCGGCAGAGCGCCTGGGCCGCCGTGCTCGACCTGGAGGCGATGGACTACGCCTTCCATCTGTTCACGGACGCCGGGAGCGGCGCCGACAGCGTGGTCTACCGCGACGCCCGCACCGGCACCCACCGGCTCGCCTCGGCCGGCGCCACCGCCGAGCCCGTCCCCGGACTGACGGTCAGCCCGGCCGCCGTACCGGAGTTGACGACGGACGGCGCGGCGGAGCGCCTCGACCTGTCCGGCCTGCCGTTCGTCTTCTTCACCGACACGGCCACCGGGCGCGGGAACGTCCTCTACCACCGCTACGACGGCCACTACGGGCTGATCACCCCCGTCCGCGACTGAGCGGCCCCCGTCCCGCACCCGACGGCCCGGTCCCACGGACGCGTGGTACCGGGCCGCGGGCGCGTTGTGGGGCGGGTCGGGCCATAGCCGTTGCTTATGGCTCCCTTGGCCATGATCCTCTACCGCGCTCCGCGGCGGGCGGCCTACGGTGGGGGCTGCCCGGCGGCGACCCCGCCCACGCCGGGCGGCAGCCCCACCGTCGCACCCGAAGGCAGAACCACCCCGTGACCAGCACCGGCCCGGCCGCCCCCACCGGCATACCCACCCGCTCCGAGGCGCAGCGCCGCGTCCTCACCGTCCTGGTCACCAGCCAGATCCTCAGCGGCGCCGGCCTGGCCGCCGGCATCACCGTCGGCGCCCTGCTCGCCCAGGACATGCTCGGCTCCACCGACCTCGCCGGGCTGCCCAGCGCGCTGTTCACCGCCGGATCGGCCCTCGCCGCGGTCGCGGTCGGCCGCGTCTCCCAGGCCAGGGGCCGCCGCCCGGGCCTGGCCGCGGGCTACCTGACCGGCGCCGTCGGCAGCGCCGGTGTCATCGCCGCCGCCGCGCTCGACAACCCCGTCCTGCTGTTCATCGCCCTGTTCGTCTACGGCGCCGGCACGGCCACCAACCTCCAGGCCCGCTACGCGGGCGCCGACCTGGCCGCGCCCGCCCACCGCGCCCGCGCCGTCTCCACCGTCCTGGTCGCCACCACGCTCGGCGGCGTCGTCGGCCCCAACCTCGCCGCCCCCACCGGAACCCTCGCCGGCCACCTCGGCCTCCCCGCCCTCGCCGGACCGTTCCTCCTCGCCGGCGCCGCCTACGCCCTGGCGGCCCTCGTCCTCGCCGGCTGGCTGCGCCCCGACCCGCTGCTGCTCGCCCGTGCGCTGCAGCGCGAGGAGCGCGCGCAAGCATCCGGGGTGGTCGCCGCTTCCGGGCCGGAGCAGGCGCGCCGTCCGGTGCTGCTGCTGGGCGCGCTGACGATGATCCTCACCCAGCTCGTCATGGTCGCGATCATGACGATGACGCCCGTCCACATGCACGACCACGGCCACGGGACCGGCGCCTCCGGCCTCGTCATCGCCGTCCACGTCGGCTCCATGTACCTGCCCTCCCCGCTGACCGGCCGGCTGGTCGACCGGCACGGCCCGACCGCCGTCGCCGCCGCCTCCGGCCTCACCCTGCTCACCGCCGGCCTCTTCGCCGCCGCCGCCCCCGCCGACTCCGTCGGCCTGCTGGCCCTCGCGCTCGCCCTGCTCGGCCTCGGCTGGAACCTCGGCCTGGTCTCCGGCACCGCGATGATCACCGACGCCGCACCGCTGGCCACCCGCGCCAGGACCCAGGGCACGGTGGACGTCGCCATCGCCGTCGCGGGCGCGACCGGCGGCCTGGCCTCCGGCCTCGTGGTCTCCACCGGCGGCTACGCCGTCCTCTCCCTGGCCGGCGGCCTGCTCGCGCTCGCCGTCCTCCCCGCCATCGCCGCCACCGCGAAGAGCCGGTGAGCCCAAGGGCCGTCGTCGAGGCTGTCGCAGGCCCGTGACAGAGTGACGCCATGCTGCCTCCTGCCGGGGCCGTCGACGCGGTGGTGTCGGCGCCCGATTCCTTCGACGTCCCCGTCTTCGTGCGCCGCAGTGCGCCGTTGGAGCCGGTCAAGCGCCCGAAGCCCGTCGTCGTGGCGCAGGTGAAGGAGCCGTGGCCGTCGCCGGGAGCCGTGCCGCCGGACGGCGCCTACCTGGTGACCACGACCTGGCGGGACCTGCTGGACGCGGCGACCACCGTCGGCCGGGACATCGCGCCGTGGCTGGTGGCGGTGCCCCGCCTGGCGCGCCGGGAGATCATGGCGCGGCGCCACCCGCTGGGGGCCTATCTGGCCCGGCAGCGGACGACGTCTCCGGCGCCCGGCGGCGCCGGTACGGAGATCGTGCCCAGCGTGGTCTACACGCACGGCACCGAGGGCTCCATGCGGTCGGCCTTCGGGTACCACGTGGGCATGACGATGGCGGAGTGGGCCTGCCGGAGCCTGATGGGTCTCGGCCCCACGACGCACGCGGAGAGCGCCGCCCCGCCCGGGGCCGCGCCGCAGTGGAGGACCACCAGGAGCCTGCCCGACCTGTTCGGCACGCACCCGTCGTCCGCGGAGCTGTGGCTGGTCGAGGCGAAGGGCGGCAGGTGGCTCCCCGACCGGAGCCGGCGGAAGGGCGCCCGCCAGCTGGACGTCGGCGCCCTGATGACCGCGCCCCACCGGAAGGTCCTCTGCGGCACCAGCCTGGAGAAGCGCCTCTTCATGATGATCGACGTCGAGGACGAGCCGTCCGTCCCTGACGGCCCGCCCACCGGTGGTGCGGCGGCGGACCTCGACGAGGACCTGGTGCAGGACGACGACGAGGCGCTCCTCGGCCTCGCCCAGGCGAGGATGCTGACCTACCTCGCCCTGGTGTCGATACCCCGGGACGGTCTGCGGGCGGTGGCGGTCGGCAGCCCGCAGCCCGGCCCCGCGCGTCGGCGGAGCGGACTGGTCACGCTGCTGGAGGGCGACGAGGGGACGGCGGCCCTGCGTCGGGAGCTGGGCGGCGGTGCCACGGTGGACGCGATCGGGCGGCGCCAGGGGGTGGACATGCTGGTGGGGCGGCTGCCCGGCACCGATCTGATGCTCGGCATGTCCCGCCGCCTCTTCGGGGCCTGCCGGGAGCTCGCCCGGGAGGACCGGCGGCTGGCCTCCGCCGTCGACGACGTGCTGCCGACCGTTCGGCAGGCGGCCGGGTGGGGCACGGAGGCGCAGAGCGAGCGCCGGACCCGCGAACGGGCGGAGGCCCTCCAGGAGGGCCGGGACCGGGAGGGGGGAATCCGTCGCGGCGCGGTCCGCCGCGGGTTCTCCCGGGGCCGCGCGGAGTCCTGGGCGCAGCTCGCGGACGTGTCCCCCCGGGTGGTGGTGCCCGCGGCGGAGGGATTCCTGGAGGCGGCGACGCGCGACACCTATCTCGCCGTGGAGGAGCACGCGCTCGATCTGGACCTGGGCTGACGGCGCCTCGGCCGTCCCGGGCAATTTCGGTCGGGTCCTGCGGCCGGTCGCGCGCGGGCGGGCCGGGGATGTGGCAGGCAGGAGGGCGGCGGCCCCACACCCGTGCTCGTCGCGGGGGCGGAGCGGCCGGCCGCTTCCCGAGTGACCTCCTGCGACCGAACGGAGCCCTGCCATGCGCCGACGCCGTGGCGTCCTGCTGACCGCCGCCCTCCTGGCCCAGCTCGCCGCCGGGCCGTCCCACGCGGTGAGCTCCGTGCCCCGCGCGGGGGAGCCGGCCGAGCAGTGCGGGGTGGTGCGCAGCGGCGACACCCCGCTCGGGGGAGCCGAGGTGACGCTCTACCGGGCGGGGGAGGGGGAAGGTGCCGCGCCGACGGTACTGGCCCGGGCCCGCAGCGGGGAGGACGGGCGGTTCGACCTCGACTACCGCCGCCCGGACGACCCGCGCGCCGTGCTCTACGTCCTCGCCGACCTGCCGCGCGCCCGGGAGCGGGGCGCGGACCACGGGCAGGACGGCCCGGTGGTGCTCGCCGCCGCGCTGAGCGGAGCCGAGGCCCCGCCCGAACTCGTCGTCAACGAGCGCACCACCGTCGCCGTCGCCTACGCGCTGGCCCGCTTCACCGGCCCGGCCGGCATCGCCGGCACCGAGCCCGGTCTGGGGAACGCGGCCGGCGTCGCGCACAACCTGGCCGACACCGGGACCGGCGGGATCGCGGCGACGCTCGCCGACCCGCCCAACGGCGACCGGACCTCCACCCTGGCCGAGTTCAACACCCTCGCCAACCTGCTCGCCGCCTGCGTCACCGGCGGCGCCTGCGACCAGCTGTTCGACCTGGCCCGCCGCCCCGGCCGGGAACGGCCCCGCGACACCCTGCGGGCCGCCGTGGACATCGCCCACGACCCCGGCCACAACGCCGCCGCCCTCTACGACCTGGCCGCCACCACCCCGAGCTACCTCCCCGCGCTGTCCGCCGCCCCGGCTGCCTGGACCGTGGCCCTGCGCTACGCGGGCAACGGCCAGGAACTCGACGGCCCCGGCAACCTCGCCTTCGACCGGGAGGGCAACGCCTGGGTCAGCAACAACTACCGCTACGGCGCCGACCCCGCCGTCCCGGTCTGCGGCGGGCGCACGGTGCTCAAGTTCACCCCCACCGGCCGGGACGCACCCGGTGCGCCCTTCCACGGCGGCGGCCTCTACGGCGCCGGCTTCGGCATCACCGTCGACGCCCGGGGCAGCGCCTGGGTCGGCAACTTCGGCTTCCAGGGGTCGGGCTGCCCGATCGATCCGACCCCGCTGGAGCGCAGCGTCTCCCGGTTCGCCCCGGACGGCACCCCGCTGTCGCCGCCCGACGGCTGGCGGCGGGGCGGCATCGTCCAGCCGCAGGGCATGGCCGCCGACCGGGCCGGCACCGTCTGGGTCGCCAACTGCGGCGGCGACAGCGTGACCAGGATCCCGGACGGCGACGCCACCCGCGCCGAGGAGGTTCCCACCCCCGGGCTGCACAAGCCCTTCGGCGCCGCCACCGACCCCGCCGGACGGCTCTGGGTCACCGGCAACGGCAGCGACAGCGTCCAGGTGCTGGCCCCCGACGGCGCCCCGGAGCTGACCGTCACCGGCGGCGGTCTGCGCCGTCCGCTCGCCGTGGCCACCGACAGCCGGGGCAACGCCTGGGTCAGCAACAGCGGCATCCTGCCGGTCCCGTGCGGGGGCAGCACGGCGGACGAGCTGGCCGCCGCCGCCGTCGGCGGCGACAGCGGCCCGCGCCCGGGTGCCTCGGTCACCCTGATCGGGGCCGACGGCACCCCGGCCCCGGAGCCCTTCAGCAACGGCGGGCTGTTCCTGCCGTGGGGCGTCGCCGTCGACGGGGAGGACACGGTCTGGGTGGCGAACTTCGGCGGCCACCGGGTCGCCCGGCTGTGCGGCACCGACCTCACCGCCTGCCCGCCCGGCTTCCGCACCGGCCAGCCGATCTCCCCGCCCGACACGGGCTACCCGAGCGACGGGCTGGAGCGGAACACCGGCCTGCAGATCGACCCCTCGGGCAACGTCTGGCTGGCCAACAACTGGCGCACCGTCCCCGTGCAGAGCAACCCCGGCGGCCATGAGCTCGTCGTCCTGGTGGGGGCCGCCGCCCCCGTCCCGGTCCCGAGGCTCGGCGGGCCCGGACGGTCGTGACCGGGTGGGCACCGGTGGGGTGCCGGTCGGTGCCGGGGCAGGGCCGAACGGCCCACGCCCCGCGCCGTCCGGGCCCGGGCCGGGGATCCTGCCAGGGGGGAGTGCCGGACGGGAGAGCGGAACGAGGAGACCGTGAGCCGAGGAGCCGACCTGTGAACCGCGCCCCCGACCTCGAAGCCGTCCGGCGGGCCGACCCCACCGACGTGGCCCGCCGGATCGTCGAGCGCCGCGACGAGCTGTGCATCGACGACCTGACCCTGGCCCACCAGGCGGCGATGTCGCCCGCCTACCTCCGGTACCTGCTGGCGGCGGGCCCGGCCTTCGACCCGGCCGGGTTCGTCCGGATCGCGGCCGCGCTCAGGATGACCTGGGCGGAGCTGCTGGAGGGCCGGTCGGACGCTCCGCCGGGGCAGTCGCAGCCGGTACCGGGGACGCCGCGGCCGCTGCTGCTGCACCTCTCCGAGCCGGAGTGCTGGTTCCTGGTGGGCACCCACGGGGTCGGCCGGGTGGGCCTTCCCGGCTCCCCGGCGCCGACCGTCTACCCGGTGAACTACGCCGTCGACGGCCGGACGATCGTCTACCACACCACGCCGCACGGCTCCGCGGCGGCGGAGGACGGTTCGCCGCTCTCCTTCCAGGTCGACCACATCGACGACCGGCTGAGCGAGGGCTGGAGCGTGCTGATGCTCGGCTCGGCGCACCACGTCGACGACCCCGAGGAGGAGCAGCGGCTGTCCCGGCTGCCCGGCGCGACGCCCTGGGCGGGCGGCGACCGCCCGCTCTGGGTGCGGATCACCCCGGACGAGGTGACCGGCCGCCGCCTCGGCGCCGGCTGAGCCGCCGCCGCCTGACGCCCGCCGCCCGCCGCCCGCCGCCCGAGCCCTCGTGCCGTCGGGAGCACCCGCTGAAGTGGTTCACCCCGGCGCGCTCCGCGACCATGGAAGGGCGGGGTTCCTTCGGCGTGTCGGCGCGGCCCACCCGCCCCGCCGCCCCGGGCGGCGTCGCCGTGTCCGCCGGACCGAGAAGGGAAGGGAGCGAACCGCCGTGACCACCACCGTCTCCGCCTACGCCGCGCCCGCCGCCAAGGCCCCACTGGGGCCCGCGACCGTCGAACGCCGCGACGTGCGCGAGTTCGACGTGCGGATCGCCATCACGTTCGTCGGCATCTGCCACTCCGACGTCCACCAGGCGCGCGAGGGCTGGGGCACGGCGCTGTTCCCGATGGTCCCCGGCCACGAGATCACCGGCATCGTCACCGAGACCGGCCCCGGCGTGACGGCCCACCGCCCCGGGGACCGGGTGGGCGTCGGCTGCATGGTCGAAAGCTGCCGGGTCTGCGAGAACTGCCGGGCCGGCCTGGAGCAGTACTGCGCCGAGGGCCCCGTCTGGACGTACAACGCCGTCGGCCGGGACGGGCAGCGCACCTACGGCGGCTATGCGCAGGAGATCGTCGTCGACGAGCACTTCGTCGTGCGCATCCCGGACGCCCTGCCGCTGGAGACGGCCGCGCCGCTGCTGTGCGCGGGCATCACCACCTACTCGCCGCTGCGGCACTGGAACACCGGGCCGGGCCGGAGGGTCGCCGTTGTCGGCCTCGGCGGGCTCGGCCACGTGGCGGTGCGGATCGGGCACGCGCTCGGCGCCGAGGTCACCGTGCTGTCCCGGTCCCTGCGCAAGAAGGACGACGGCCTGCGGCTCGGCGCCGTCGACTACCGCGCCACCGCGGACCCGGCGACCTTCGAGGAGCTCGCGGGCCGCTTCGACCTCGTCCTGAACACCGTCTCCGCCCCGCTCGACTTCGCCGCCCACCTCGGGCTGCTGCGCACCGACGGCGCGCTGGTCAGCGTCGGCCTTCCCGAGGAGCCGGTGCTCCTCGACCTCCGCGCGCTGAACGGCGGGCGCCGCAGCCTGAGCACCTCCAGCATCGGCGGCATCGCCGAGACGCAGGAGATGCTGGACTTCTGCGCCGCACACGGGGTGGCGGCCGAGGTCGAGCTGATCGGCGTGGGCCGGATCAACGAGGCCTACGACCGGGTCGTCGCCGGCGACGTCCGCTTCCGCTTCGTGATCGACACCGCCACGCTGTGACCCCGCTGTCCCGCCGGTCCGCGGTCGCGGCGGGTGGCCGGGGGAAGAACAGTTGGCGCCCGCCCGTCGGCCGATCGGCGATCCGGGCTGATGGAGGCACCCAACTGGCCTCTTGTGCAATGCAGTTGGCGACGATCGAGGATTGTCCGGCCCGAGGGCGGTGGACATCATGGGCGCACCGCCGGCCGGTCGGGCCGGACGGGTCCACACCGGGAGGGATCCTCGATGCGCTCTTTCGCTGCCCGCGTGGCGACGTGTGCGGTCGCCGCCGTCTGCGTGGCCGGGGCGGTGGCGCCCGCCGCCGTGGCCGACCCGCCGCCGGGTGTCGTGCCGGCCGCCACCGATCTGGTGGGGGTCGGGGCGGTCCTCACCGAAGGGTTCATGAACCAGACCTCCGCCGAGTACAACGCGGCCGCACCGGCAGGGCAGCCGCGGCTCTACGGCTGGGACGCCAAGGGTTCGAGCCCGATCGTGCCCAAGGACGGTGCGACGTCCATCGTCCGGCCCAACGGCTCCGGCTACGGATTCCGCGCACTGGCCGAGTCCACCAGTGCGACGGTGGACTACGCCCGCTCCGCACGCACCCCGCTGCCCGGCGACCCCACGGGGTACAGCTTCCTGCCGTTCGCCAAGGACGCCGTCACCTGGGCAGCCAAGTCCGGCGGCAACGCGCCCAACAACCTGACGACCGCCCAGCTCAAGGGCATCTACGAGTGCACCATCACGAACTGGGCCCAGATCGGTGGGGTGAACGCCGTCATCAAGCCCTTCCTGCCGCAGCGGGGCGCTGACGTCAGCATCGCCCTCCTGAAGGTGTTGGGAGGAGGTGTGGCGGTGACGCCGGGTCTCTGTGTCAATTTCAGTGACATCCAGTTCGAGAACCGCGGCACCGACCCGTTGCTCGACGACGTCAACGTGGTGATCCCCTACTCGGTCGGCATCTACATCGACCAGGCGTACAAGGGCCACCGCACACCCGAGGTGTCGCCCGGGCCGCTGAGAGTGCGCAGCGTGGACGGGATTCCACCCGTCGTGCTCTCGCCCGGGCGGCAGGTCATCAACCCGTCGCTGCTCACCTCGCCGTACGGCCGGCAGCTGTGGCACATCGTCCGCACCGCCGAGTTCAACGGTTCCGACGCCCACGCCGAGGCACTGGTCGGCGTTTTCGGTCCGAAGGGCTGGATCTGTCTGCGCCCGGCCTCGATCGAGGCCCGCGGCTTCTCGCCGATCCCGGACTGCGGCGTCGCCGTCGACATCTGACGGCCCCGCCCCGCGCCGGCCCGGAGTCCGCATCCGGGCCGGCCACCGAGCGGTACACTGGGGGTACTCCGCGTGACCTTCGGGAGGCCCTGATGAGCGTGACCAACCGGTACCGGGACTCCTGGGACGGCTTCTGGCGCGCCGCGCCCGCGGAACAGGGGTCGGTGATCTGGGACGCGGACCCGGCCCTCACCGCCGAACGCCACCTCGCGCTGTTCGAGCCGTTCCTGGCCGACCCGGCGCTGCCGGTGGTCGACCTGGGCTGCGGCAACGGCACCCAGACCCGCTTCCTCGCGGGCCGCTTCACCCGCGCCGTCGGCGCCGACCTGTCCGCCGCCGCCGTGGAACTCGCCCGGCGCTCGGACCCGGCGGAGCGGGCGGCGTACGTCCAGCTGGACGCCACCGACCGGGCTGCCGTCCGGGAGCTGCACCAACGCCTCGGCGACGCCAACGTGTACCTGCGCGGCGTGATCCACCAGAGTGAGCCGGCCGACCGCGGTCCGGTCGCCGAGGCCGTCGCCGCACTGCTCGGCGCGCACGGCCGGGCCTTCGTGGTCGAGCTGTCCGAGGCGGCCAAGCACGTCCTGGGCGATCTCGCCCGCGACCCGGCGGGCCCGCCGCCGAAGCTGCGCCCGGTGTTCGCCCACGGCCTGGCGCCCGCCGAGGTCGCCGACGCGGCCTTCGGTGACCTGCTCCGCACGGCCGGGCTGAGCGTCCTGGCCTCCGGCGAACTCCCGCTGTCCACCACGGAGTTCACCTCCACCGGTGAGCGGATCGAGCTGCCCGCGCACTGGGCGGCGCTCGCCCCGGACGGCGCCCGGCCGTCCTGAGCGGTCCGGTGAGCGGTGCCCAGTGAACCGAGGCAGGTGAACCGGGCGGGGGCCGGGAGACGTCTCTCCTGACATGACCGTTCTGCTGCCCGTCCCACCGGTTCGCACCGCCGCGCCGCCCGACCGCGCCGCGATAGCCGGCGCCCTCGCCCGGCGGTCCGGGTGAGGGCCCCCGGCCTCGGCGTCCCCGGCGGGCGCACGGGGTACGCGGCAGTGGCGCTCGCGGTGGTGGCCGCCGTGACGGCGGGCCTGCTCTGGTGGCAGCCGTGGGCCGACGACGGACCGAAGCCCCTGGCGTTCACCACGGCCGCCGGCGGCTCCGCCCGCTTCGGGACCGGCGAGAAGCTGTACCGCTACAAGGTGCGGGCGGAGGACGGGCTCAGGATCAGCCCGGACCGATTCGCCGCCGAGGTGGACCAGGTCCTCGGCGACGTGCGGCGCGGCTGGTCGGCGGGCGGCACCTGGTCGTTCCAGCGGGTGGCCGCCGACCCGGTGGACTTCACCGTCTACCTGGCCACCCCGGCGTCCACCGACCGGATCTGCGGCCAGTACGGGCTGGACACCGGCGGCTGGGTGAACTGCGCGGCCAACCGCCAGGTCGTCATCAACCTCAAGCGCTGGAACGAGCTTTCGGAGTTCTACGTCGGACAGCCCGAGGAGTACCACGCCCTCGCCGTCAACCACGAGGTCGGGCACATCCTCGGCCAGGGCCACGTCGACTGCCCCGGCGCGGGGGCGCCCGCACCGGTGATGATGCAGCAGATCAAGGGACTGCACGGCTGCGTGCCGAACGGCCGGCCGTACGCCGAGGACGGCACCCTGCTCACCGGTCCGCAGCTCCCGCCGGCCGCGCCCCAGCCGTGACGGCCGCCGCGCCCCGGCCGTGACCGCCGCGGCGGCCCGCCGGGCCGGCTCCCCGCCCGGCGGACCGTCCGCCGCCTCCTACACCCCGGCCCGGTGGGCGGCCTGGGCCGTGCCCTGCGGCAGCTCGGCGTCCAGGGCGCGCAGGATGTCCTCCACGCTCTGCTTGGCGTCGCCGAAGAGCATCCCGCTGTTCTCCCGGAAGAACAGCGGGTTCTGCACCCCCGCGTAGCCGGAGGCCATCGACCGCTTGAACACGACCACCTGCTCCGCCTCCCAGACCCGCAGCACCGGCATGCCCGCGATCGGACTGGCCGGGTCGTCCATCGCGGCCGGGTTGACGGTGTCGTTGGCGCCGATGACGAGGACCACGCCGGTGGCGGCGAAGTCGTCGTTGATCTCGTCCATCTCCAGGACGATGTCGTAGGGCACCTTCGCCTCGGCCAGCAGCACGTTCATGTGGCCGGGCAGCCGCCCGGCGACCGGGTGGACGCCGAACCGCACCTCCACGCCGCGCTCGCGCAGCCGCCGGGTCAGCTCCGCGACCGGGTGCTGCGCCTGGGCGACCGCCATGCCGTAGCCGGGGGTGATCACGACCGACTTGGCCAGCGCCAGCTCCCTGGCCACCTCCTCGGCGCGGACCTCCCGGTGCTCGCCCTGCTCCTCGCCGCCGCCGGACGGGGCCTCGATGCCGAAGCCGCCCGCGATCACCGACAGGAAGGAACGGTTCATCGCCCGGCACATGATGTACGACAGGTAGGCACCCGAGGAGCCGACCAGCGCGCCGGTGACGATCAGCAGGTTGGTGTCGAGCAGGAAGCCGGCGGCCGCGGCGGCCCAGCCGGAGTAGCTGTTCAGCATGGAGACGACCACGGGCATGTCGCCGCCGCCGATCGAGGCGACCAGGTGCCAGCCCAGCGCGAGGGCGAGCACCGTCACCGCGATCATCAGGCCGAGGCCCGGGCTGACCGTGAACCAGACCGTCAGCGCCACGAAACCGGCCAGCGCGCCCAGGTTCAGCGCGTTCTTGCCGGGCAGTGTCAGCGGGCGCGAGGCGATCCGGGCGGACAGCTTGAGGAAGGCGACGATCGAGCCGGTGAAGGTGACCGCGCCGATGAAGATGCCGATGAACACCTCGGCGTGGTGGATGCCCAGCAGGTCGCCGGAGACGGCGCTCTGGGCCGCGCCGTTCGCCTCCACCTCCAGGTAGCTGTTCCAGCCGACCAGCACCGCCGCGAGGCCGACGAAGCTGTGCAGCACCGCGATCAGCTCCGGCATCTGGGTCATCTCGACCTGCCGGGCCCGCCACAGGCCGATCGCGCCGCCCAGCGCCATCGCGATGACGATCAGGGCGACGGCGCCGGCGGTGATGCTCTGCGCCGCCACCACGATGGTGGCGACCAGGGCGAGGGCCATCCCGGCGATGCCGTAGACGACCCCGGCCCGGGAGGTGCGGTGCTGGGAGAGCCCGGCCAGGCTGAGGATGAACAGCAGGGCGGCGACCAGGTCCGCGGCGTGGGCCGCCGTTGTGGTGGTCATCGGGGCTCAGCGCCTTTCGGGGGAGGTCGAGAACATGCTCAGCATGCGGCGGGTGACGGCGAAGCCGCCGAAGATGTTGACGCTGGTCAGCAGGATCGCGATGAAGGACAGCACGGTGACCAGCGTGCGCTCGTGCCCGATCTGCAGCAGGGCGCCGATCACCACGATCCCGGAGATCGCGTTGGTCACCGACATCAGGGGGGTGTGCAGGGCGTGGT
The DNA here is from genome assembly GCF_042885845.1 of Kitasatospora sp. NPDC058032. Classification (NCBI taxonomy): domain Bacteria; kingdom Bacillati; phylum Actinomycetota; class Actinomycetes; order Kitasatosporales; family Streptomycetaceae; genus Kitasatospora; species Kitasatospora sp. NPDC058032. Next base: position 156,840 of record NZ_JBHVRK010000013.1, read on the forward strand.
GCACCTTGCCGATCACGTAGTAGCCGATCACCACGGCGAGAGCGAACACCGTGAAGTTCTCGGCGAGTTGGGCCGGGGCGAAGCCGACCAGCAGGAACATCGCCAGCATTCCGGCGCCGATCAGGCCGAACCGGGCGGCCGGGGTGAGCCGGGGCCGCTGCGGCTCGGCCGAGGCCCCGGCCGGGTCGGCGGGAACCGCCGCGGGGGAGGGGGCGGCGGAGACGGCGACGGGCGGCGGCGGCCAGGTGACCTCGCCCGCCCGGGCCACCGTCACGGCCCGCTGCACGACGTCCTCGAAGTCCAGCACCAGCCGCCCGTCCTTGCCGGGGGTCAGCAGCTTCAGCAGGTTCGCCAGGTTGGTGCCGAACAGCTGCGAGGCCTGGGCCGGCAGCCGGGAGGCGAGGTCGGTGTAGCCGACGATGGTGACGCCGTTGCCGGTGACCACCGTCCGGCCGGCCACCGTGCCCTCGACGTTGCCGCCCTGGGCGGCGGCCATGTCGACGATGACGCTGCCCGGCTTCATCGCCGCCACGTCCGCCGCCGTGAGCAGCCGCGGCGCCGGCCGGCCGGGGATCAGCGCGGTGGTGACCACGATGTCCACGTCCCGTGCCTGCGCGTGGTAGAGCTCGGCCGCCGCGCGGTCGTAGTCGGCCGAGGTCGCCCTGGCGTAGCCGTCGGTGCTCGCCTCCTGGGCGACGTCCACCGCGAGGTACTCGCCGCCGAGTGACCTGACCTGGTCGGCGACCTCGGGCCGCGGGTCGGTCGCCCGGACGACGGCGCCCAGACTGGAGGCGGCGCCGATCGCCGCGAGTCCGGCCACGCCGGCTCCCGCCACCAGCACCTTGGCCGGGGGGACCTTGCCGGCGGCCGTCACCTGGCCGGTGAAGAACCGTCCGAACACATGGGCGGCCTCGATCACCGCCCGGTACCCGGCGATGTTCGCCATCGAGCTGAGCACGTCCATCGACTGGGCGCGCGAGATCCGCGGCACCGCGTCCAGCGCGAGCGCGGTGACCGGGCGTGCCGCCAGCTCCGCCAGCAGCTCGGGCCGCTGCGCCGGGGCGAGCAGGCCGATCAGGGTCGCGCCGTCGCGCAGCCGGGCGAGCTCGGCGGTCGAGGGGGCGTTGACCTTGAGGACGACGTCGGCCGCCCAGGCGTCGCCGGTCTCCGCGCCGGCCTCGGTGTAGGCCTCGTCGGTGAACCCGGAGGCCGTCCCCGCCCCGGACTCGACCACGACCCGGTAGCCGAGGGCCAGGATGCCCCGGACCGTCGACGGTGTCGCGGCGACCCGGGTCTCCCCGGTGGTCGACTCGGCGACCACGCCGACGCGCTGGGGTGGGTGGTGCGTGGAGCCCTGTGCAGTCATCACTCGTGCCTCTCTGATCGGAGGAACCGCCGACGGCGGGATCCGCCTGTTGCGGGGAGTCTCGCGCCCTTGGAGGCAGGAACCTACCCGTCACGGCCCCGTGAGGCGACGGGGCGTGGCCGTGACGGGCTTCACCGGATCAGGTCCGGCAGGTCGGGCGGGTCGGGGAGGTCGTGGAGTGGAATCGGGGCCGCGGGGGCGGAGCCGGGCAGAGCTCAGAATCCCAGGGCGGCGGCCCCGTCGCGCAGCAGGGCGAAGGCGGTGGCGGTCTCGGCGGCGGCGGTCCGGCCGACCTCCTCGGCGTCCTCCCCGGCGGCGAGCCGGGTCCAGACGGCGCGGGCGAGCACCTGGCGGACGGCCACGTACTGGGCGGCGAGCAGGCGGGCGGCCAGGCCGCCGTCCGGGTCCAGGGCCGCGGCGAGCTCCCGGGTGTCGGTGTCGAGGTAGTCCACCAGGTGGGCGGTGAGGCTGGGGGTCTCGTAGACCAGCCGGAGGAAGGCGAGCGCCCCGGGGTTGGAGGTCATCCCGGTGCTGGGGTCGTGGGCCGCCAGCCCCTCCAGGCGGTGGCGTTCCAGCGCGTCCAGCGGGGTGAGCCCGGCGGGCCGGTCCCGCACCACCCGTCCGGCCTCGCCGAGGTGGTCGGCGAAGCGGTGCAGGACCAGCTCCTCCTTGCTGGCGAAGTACCGGAACAGGGTGGGCTTGGAGACCTCGGCGGCGGTGGCGATCTCGGCCACCGAGACCTGGTCGAAGCCCCGGGCGAGGAAGAGGGCGATGGCGGTGTCGGCGAGGGTCTGGCGGGTGCGCTGCTTCTTCAGGGTCCGCAGACCCGCGTCCGTGTCGTGTGCGTCCATGACGGAAGCATAACTCAGGAATATTCGTTACCGGGTTGCTTTCATTACTGAGTTGCAGTTTCATGAGGTGCATCGACAACCGGAAGGGGCGAGACACATGACGACCGTGGTGATCGCGGGGGCGGGGCCGACCGGACTGACCCTGGCGTGCGGGCTGGCCCGCCAGGGCGTGGCGGTCCGGGTGATCGACCGGGCGCCGGAGTTCCCCACCGGCTCGCGCGGCAAGACGGTCAACCCGCGCAGCCTGGAGATCTTCGCCGACCTCGGCCTGGGCGAGCGGCTGGCGGCCGCGGGCCGCACCCACCTGCCGTTCCGCAAGTACTTCGACGGCGAGTTCGTCAACGAGACCGAGCCGTTCGCCGGCGCCGAGCCCACCGCCACCACCCCGTACGCGGCGAGCCTGTGGGTGCCGCAGACCCGGGTGGAGCGGCTGCTGCGCGAGCGGCTGGCCGAGTACGGCGTGCGGGTCGAGCTCGCCACCGAACTGGTGGACCTGCGGCAGGACGGCGCCGGGGTGGAGGTCTCGCTGGTCGACGGCGGGCGGATCGCCGCCGATTACCTGGTCGCCTGCGACGGCGGGCGCTCCACGGTGCGCAGGCTGCTCGGCATCCCGTTCGTCGGCGACGGCGACCCGGAGCCGGTGATGGTCTGCGGCGACGTGGAGGTGGCGGGGCTGGACCCGGCCGCCTGGCACCAGTGGTTCGGGCCGCGGGGCGCGTTCATGCTCTGCCCGTTCCCCGGCACCCGCCGCTGGCAGCTGCAGGCGAGCCCGGAGACGGACGCCGACGGCCGGCCGGTCGCCCCCTCGCTGGAGAGCTTCCAGCGGCTGGCCGCCCTGCACACCGGGCGCACCGACCTCCGGCTGGCCAACGCCACCTGGCTCTCCACCTGGCGGGTCAACGTCCGGATGGCCGAGCGCTACCGCGAGGGGCGGGTCTTCCTGGCCGGCGACTGCGCGCACGTCCACCCGACGGCGGGCGGGCTCGGCATGAACACCGGGATCCAGGACGCCTGGAACCTCGCCTGGAAGCTCGGGTACGTGCTGCGCGGCCTCGCCGGGCCGGCCCTGCTGGACACCTACCAGGAGGAGCGGCTGCCGATCGCCGCCTGGACGCTCGACGTCACCAGCGCCGGGATGGCGGCCGTCATGGCGGGGGCGGAAACGCCCGGCGTGGGGGTCGAGGCGGGCCGGGTGGGCGACCTCACCGGTCTCGCGCTCGGCTACCGGTGGAGCAGCCTGGCCGCCGACCGCCTCCCCGGCGCCGTCCGGGCCGGGGACCGGGCGCCCGACAGTCCCTGTGCCGGGCCCGGGGGCGGACCGGCCCGCCTCTTCGAGCACTTCGCCGGCGACCACTTCACCCTGCTCGGCCTCGGGCCGGGCGCCCGGCCCGGCCTGGCCGGACTGCCCGCCCAGGTGCGCCCGGTGGCGCTGGACGACCCCGACGGCGCGGTCCGCCGGGCGTACGGGGTCGCCGGCGACGCCCTGGTGCTGGTCCGGCCGGACAACCACATCGCCCTCACCGCCCTGTCGGGCGCCCACGACGCGGTGCTCGGCTACCTGGCGGGGCTCGGCGCCCGGTAGGCGGGCACCGCGCGCCCGAACTGGACTTCCGCGTCCGGCCGGGCCGGGTCACCGGGTTCCTCGGGCCCAAGCGGGCGGCCGTGGCGGCCTACGACTCCGGTCCGGTCAGGCCGCGGGGGCGGGAGACGGGGCGCTGACGGGCCTCAGGGGCGGGGGCGGACGGTCATGCCCGGCCGCCGCCGGTGGACCGTCAGATAGACGACGCCCTCCGGTCCCGCCGACACACCGCGCGCGGCGCCGCGCGGCAGCAGCCGCAGCACGCCCGGCTCCAGCGTGTGCGCGACGCCGCCGCAGCGCAGCGTGCCGCCCCCGGCGATCCCCAGCACCAGCACGTCCAGGTCCGGTTCGACGTGCTCGGCGACGGTCGCCTCCGGTCGCAGCCGCACCACGTTGGCGTCCAGTTGGCGCTCCGCCCCGGTCAGCCGCCACAGCGCCCCGGCCTCGTCGGAGGCGGCCTCGCGCAGCAGTTCGTCCAGGACCACGCCCTCGCCGAGGGTCTCCTTGTCCGTCATGCCGGACATCCTCCCACCGGCTCGGCCCGCCCGCCCCGTGCGGACGGTCCGGGCGGGCCGTCCGCACGGGTTACGGGCCGTCCGCCCTACCGTCCGCCCTACCGTCCGGCCGCGTCCGGGCCGGTCAGGGCGACGGGAAGGCCGGCCTCGATGCGCTGCAGCAGGCGGCCCCCGTGGACGCCGGGGGCGTCGAAGTTGCGCAGCTCGTCGGGGTCGTCCTCGCCCTCGGCGCGCAGGACCTCGGGCACCAGCACGCTCTCCGGGGCGACCGGCGCCTGCGGGTCGGGCGCGAGGTACGGGGGCGCGAGCACCGGGCCGTGCAGGGTGCCGCCGATGAGGTCGGGGCTGAACTCGGAGGACAGCACGGTGACCTGGGCCCGCAGGTCACCGTTGATCATCACCAGCTTGTCGGTCATGTGGCCGACGAAGGCGCCGACCCGGACGTCCCCCCGGACCAGGAGCTTGGCGTCGCCCTCCAGGTAGACGGCGGCGGCCGTGAGGTCGCCGAGGACGATCAGCGCGGGGCAGCCGTCGTCGGTGTTGATGACCGCGCCGCCGACGGTGAGAGCGCCGTCGACGATGTAGCCGGTGCCGTCCGGCTCGGCGGCGTCGAGGTCGAAGTTCCCCTCCACCGCCAGATCCCCGGCATGGACGTCGTACTCCTCCTCGTACAGGTTCTCGTAGGAGTCCTCGGGCAGCCCGCGCTGCTCGAAGAGTGCGACGGAATCGTCCCAACTGTGCAGTGTGGTCGTGATGTTCATGGACGGCACTGTCCCACGCGCCACTGTCAGCCGCCCCCGCGGGCCGGGGACGGACCGGCCCCGGACGCCGCCTGCGGGCGTCCGGGGCGGTCGCGCCGGCGGCGGGTCAGTGCACGATCGTGCCGCAGACGGGGGAGGGAAGGCTCTGGAACCCGTAGCCGCTGATGGCGGCCTGGCCCTGCTGGCAGATCCACCCGCTGGGTCCGAAGACGGCGTGCAGGGCGGTGCCGTGGGCGTTCTGCGCGGTCCACTCGGTCGGGCGGACGACGGCGGACAGCATCCGGCCGAACGGCGTCGCCGTGAAAGCGGGGTTGATGACGTGGGCGGTGGTGACCGGGACGACCCCGTTGATCGCCCGCGGGGTCAGGACGCCGGGCTGGTCGCCGGGGGTGCTGTGGCCGCCGTACGCCTGGCCGACGTAGCGGCCGACGGAGTACGGCACGAGGGCGTCGGGGTTCTGCAGGATCGGGTCGGTGCCCTGGTTCTCGCGGGCCACCACGCTGACGCAGGAGTGGTCGAAGGAGAGGTCCTGGACCGCCTGGGCGTAACCGATCTTCTCCAGGAAGAAGCTGGTGGCGTCGAGTCCGGTGCCGTGCACGCCGTAGTAGTCCACCGTGACGTCGCCGCTGACGACCGGCCGGATGAGGGTGTTGGGGAGCGACAGGCTGATCTGGCTCCACCTGGTGGTCTTGCAGGAGTAGATCGCGGTCAGCTGGGCGGGGGTCAGCGTGGTCGGCGCGTTCCCACCGGCCGGGGCGGCCCAGCTGACGGCGTCCTTGGCCACGGCGACGAAGGTCAGCGGGAGGCCGGTGGGCCCGTCGACCGGGTCGGTGGGCTTCGGCGGGCGGGTGGCGCGGACGAAGTCGACCGTCTCCTTGGTGTTGTAGGTCAGGGCCTTGAGGCCGGTGTCCGTGCTCCACGGCCGGTAGATGGTCGTCGCCCCGTACTTGGTGACGATCACGTTGCTCGTCCCGCTGGAGTCCCAGCTGTAGAGGCGGGAGGAGGTGGTGTCACCGGCGGCGGCGAGGGAGGCGTCGTACTCGCCGGAGAGCTGGGTGAACAGGCCCTCCGTCGCCTGCGCGCCGAGGCCGACGAGGTCCTGGGCGTTGGGGGTGACGGTCGGGTCGGCGGGAGCGGGGGCGGTGGCGGCGAGGACCAGCGCGCTGGCGAGGGCGAGGGCCGAGGCGGCCCGGGCGGCGAAGCGGAGCATGAACTGACCTACTCTCCGGAGGGGGTCCGTCGAATTCCCGGCGGTATCCTCGGGGTCCGGCCCGATGGCCGGAAGCCCCCTCCACCGGGAACCCGGCGGGGTCCGCCGTCGCGCCGCAGGCCACCCCCGCCAGGCCGCCCGCCCGGCCCCGGCCGTTCTTCCGCAGGACGTCCGACGGCCGCCCGTCGGCCACCGCCCGAGGGGCCCCTGGGGGTGGCCGGTGGAAGAACAGCCGACGCCCGCACGAGAGCCGGGGCCGGGCCGAACCGGGACGGACGGTCAGGAGGCGGCGAACTCGACCAGGTCCTTGGTGAACGCGGCCTCGTAGGCGCCGACCAGGCCGTGCGGCGCGCCCGGGTAGACCTTCAGGATGCCCCGGGGGAGCAGCTCGACGGCCTTCTTCGCGGAGGCGGCGATCGGGACGATCTGGTCGTCGTCACCGTGCGCGACCAGCACCGGGACGTCGATCTTCTTGAGGTCCTCGGTGAAGTCGGTCTCCGAGAACGCCGCGATGCAGTCCAGGGCGCCCTTCAGACCGGCCTGCATGCCCTGCAGCCAGAACTCGCGGCGCTTGCCCTCGGAGGGCTCCGAGCCCGGGCGGTTGAAGCCGTAGAAGGCCTCGCTCAGGTCGTAGTAGAACTGCGAGCGGTCGGCGGCCACACCCGCGCGGATGCCGTCGAAGACCGACATCGGGGTGCCCTCGGGGTTGGCGTCGGTGCGCAGCATCAGCGGCGGGACGGCGCCCAGCAGGACGGCCTTGCGCACCCGGGCGCTGCCGTGCCGGCCGAGGTAGCGGGCGACCTCGCCGCCACCGGTGGAGTGGCCGACCAGCACCGCGTCGGTCAGGTCGAGCTGGTCCATCAACTCGGCCAGGTCGTCGGCGTACTGGTCCATGTGGTTGCCGTCCCACGTCTGGGTGGAGCGGCCGTGGCCGCGCCGGTCGTGGGCGACGACCCGGAAACCGGCCGAGGCGAGGGCCACGGCCTGGCCCTCCCAGGCGTCGGCGTTCAGCGGCCAGCCGTGCGACAGGACGACGGGCCGTCCGCTGCCCCAGTCCTTGTAGAACTTCTGGGAACCGTCGGAGAGGGTGATGAAGGGCATGACGGCCTTTCGGTCGTGCTCGTCGAGCGGTGCCGAGCAGGGGAGATGATCGGCCGGTGCGGGAACCCGGTGTTCCACTCGGCCGGTTCCCAGCATGACCGGCCGGTTTGTCCGGCGGCAGCCTTCCGGGCCTCCTGTGCACCGTCAGTCAAGCGCCGTACGGTCCGGGACGGTTCCGGCGCCCCGGCGGCCCGTCCGTCCCGGTGATCGGGGCGCGCACCGCCTCGGCGACGACGGCCGGCCGCTCCTGCACGGCGCCCCGGCCGGTCCGGCGGCCCGGCAGCACCCCGCTCACCGGGCCGCCCGCGCGGGCCCGGACCGGCCGACGGCCCGCCGATCCCGCAGGGTCTCCCGGACGGCGTCGACCGGGCCCGTCGCGCTGTACTCCGTGCCGGTCTCCGGGCAGGAGGCGCGCAGCGCGGGCGTGCGGGCGGCGGACGTCCGCCCGGCGGGCGAGAGGTTCGTCCCGGGGCGGGTGCGAAGCCCCGGACGGCTTCCTAGGCTGGGGGCATGGGCGACTTCGAGACGTTCGCAGCCCTGCTGGTCCAGCCGGTGTACATGGTCACCGCGCCCGGGCCGCCGCCGGCGGGCTGCCTGGTCGCCTTCGCGGGTCAGTGCTCGATCGACCCGGTGCGGTTCGTGGTGTGGATCCCCAAGGCCGACCGCGCCCACGACGCGGCCCTCGCGGCCGACGCGCTGGGCGTCCACCTGCTGCCGTACGGGCACGGGCCGGCCGCGCTGTTCGACGGGCGCGACGGCGACGACACCGACCGGTTCGCGGGCGTCGAGTGGTACCACGGCCCGTACGGCGTGCCGGTGCTGGCCCAGGCGCCCGCGTGGTTCGTCGGGCGGGTGCTGGAGTGCGTCGACTGGGGCGACCACACCGGCCTGCTGCTGGCCCCGGTGGCCGTCGAGGCCCCGTCCGCCGGAGCCGCCGCGGTCCTGTCCCACCGCGACGTCGACGAGGCCGGGGCCGGCCGCCCCGCGGAGGCCCGGGGGAGTGCCGGCGGCCCGGCCTGGGCCGCGGGCCATGGGCATGATCGGGCGTTACCTCCGGCTCGGCGCCGGGGGTGCTGGCCCGGATCGAGTGACGGCAGGTGCCCCGGGGGAGCGGTGGACGGCGGGCGGCGGGCCGAGTGGCATGTCGGTACATTGAGGACATGACGGACAGGCGTGGGCGGTTCCGGGCTCCGCGTGTCCAGGCAGAGAAGGCCGAGCCGCCTTCGGAAAGGGTCCCCATGCAGCGTGCCCTCAGCCCCGCCGTCCTCGCCGAGCTGCGCCGGCCGAGGCCGTATCCGGCGGTGTCCGTCCTGATGCCCACGCACCGCCGGGAGCCGGACAACGCGCAGGACCCGGTCCGGCTGCGCAACCTGCTGGCCGAGGCCAAGGAGCGGGTCCAGGCCGACCCCGAGGTCTCCCGCGCGGACCGGATCGACGTGCTGGAGCAGCTCGACCGGGCCCTCGCCGAGGTGGACCTGGTGCACGCCGAGGACGGCCTGGCGATCCTCGCCGCCCCCGGGGAGCACCAGGTCTGGTCGCTCGGGCGCACCGCGCCCGCCCGGGTGGTGCTGTCGGACACCTTCCTGACCCGCAACCTGGTCGCCTCCCAGGCCGCCGAGCGCCCCTACTGGGTGCTCGCGGTCGCCGCCGACCGGGTGGTGCTGTGGGGCGGCGACGAGGAGCGGGTCACCGAGGACCGGGGCCACGGCTTCCCGCTGGTGCGGGTCTTCGACAACCCCGACCCCGAGCGGCAGGAGCGCATCGGAGACACACCCAGCACCTTCCGCGACGAGGAGACCAAGACCTTCCTGCGGCAGGCCGACACCGAGGTCGGCAAGCTGCTCGCGGCCGACCGCCGCCCGCTCTACGTGACCGGCGAGGCCGCCGCGCTCGCCCTGCTGGACGCCGTCGGCCCGATCGCCAAGGAGGCCACCGAGCAGATCCCGCACGGCGGCCTCGCCCAGGCGGACGCCGAGACGGTCCGCAAGGTGGTCGAGCCCGCCGTGCGCGCGCACGCCGCGCGCGAGACCACCGAGGCGCTCGCCCAGCTCGACGCCGCCCGCGGCCGTCAGACCTTCGCCGCCGGCCTGGACGAGGTCTGGCGGGCCGCCGGTGACGGCCGGCTCGGCCGGCTGGTGGTCGAGGAGAACTTCCGCACCACCGTCCGCGACGACGGCGAGCACCTGGTGCCGGCCGCGGCCGAGGAGTCCGGCGCCCGCGAGGACATCGTCGACGAGGTCGTCGAGCGCACCCTCGACACCGGCGGCCAGGTCAGCTTCGTGCCCGACGGCACGCTGTCCGACGCCGGCCGGATCGCCGCCGTGCTGCGCTACTGACGGCCGTCGGGCCCCGACGGCCCGATGTGACGGATCCTGGTCGTTGTGGCCGTGCCCGGTCCGGCGGCAGGACCGGGGCATGCCCCGACCGCACCACGTCGTGATCGTCGCCTTCCCCGGCATCGAGCTGCTGGACGCCACCGGACCGGCCGAGGTGTTCTCCGTCGCCTCCCGGGTCGGCGGAGCCGACCGGCCCGGCTACGTCGTACGGATCGCGACGGCCGACGGCGGCCCGGTGACCACCTCCAGCGGCGTGCGTCCGCCGGCGGACCGGGGAGGGGGCCGGGCCTACCGGACGGCGATCCCGACCAGGCAGGTGTCGTCGTCCGTGTCGGCGTTGCTGTAGCGCAGCAGGTGATCCAGGTGCTCCTCCAGGCCGTCGGCGCCACCGGCCGCCCCGCCGTGGCCCGCTCCGCCGCCGGACGAGGCGGCGCGGGCCTGCTCGGCGAGGGCCGTCAGACCCGCCAGCGACGCCTGGAGGGACTCGTCGCGCCGCTCGATCAGCCCGTCGGTGTACATCACGAGCCTGTCGCCCGGCTCCAGGACCAGCTCACCCTCCTGGTACACGGCCCGGTCGACCGCGCCGAGCAGGATGCCGCCCAGCTGCGGGAGCATGGTCGCCCGCTCCCCGCGCAGCAGCACCGGCGGCGGGTGGCCCGCTCGTGCCCAGCGCAGCCGGCGCGACCCGGGCCGGTAGAGGCCGCAGACGGCGGTCGCGGTGACGTTGTCGGTCAGGTGGTGGGTGACGCTGTTCAGCCAGCCCAGCAGCTGGGCCGGCCCGGCCCCGGTGGCGGCCAGGCCGCGCAGCGCGTTGCGCAGCGCGACCATCCCGGTGGCCGCCTCGATGCCGTGGCCGGCGACGTCGCCCACGCAGAGCAGGACGTCCCCCGAGGGCAGCGGCAGGGCGTCGTACCAGTCGCCGCCGACCAGGTGGCCCTTCTCGGCCGGCCGGTAGCGCACGCCGACCCGCAGGTCGGGCAGGTCCAGCGGGCCGCGCGCGGGCGGCATGATCGCGTGCTGCAGCTGGAGGGCCAGGCGGCTGCGCTCGGCGGCCTGCTGCTCGCTCTGGGCGAGCTGGTCGCGGGTGGCGGCCAGCGCGACCTCCGTCCAGTGCTGGGCGGAGATGTCCTGGTAGGCGCCGCGCACCGTGCGCAGCCCGCTGCCGGCCTCGCGCACCGGCTCCGCGACCACCCGGATGTGACGGGTGACGCCGTCGGCGCGCTGCAGCCGGAAGGCGGTGGACGCCGGGCGGTGGTGGTGCAGCAGGGTGCACAGGAACCGCCCGATGGCCTGCCGGTCGTCCGGGTGGGCGTGCTCGGGCAACTGGTCGAGGGCGATCGGCGGCGCGGTGGAGGGCAGGCCGTGCAGCTCGAACAGGGTGTCGTTCCAGGCGATCCGGCGGGTGTGCAGGTCCTCCTCGAAGCCGCCGATCCGGCCCAGCCGCTGCGCGTGCTGCAGCAGCCGGGCCACCCGGGGGGTGCCGTCGTCCAGGCGCCAGACCACCGCCAGGTGGCTGCCGTGCCGGCTGATGCTCACCTGCGCCCGGGTGACCAGCGGCACCCCGTCGACCAGCGCGGCGAGCCGCAGGTCCGGGGTGCGGAACGGCTCCCCGGTGGCGAACACGTGCTCGACCTTCTCGGCCAGGCCGCCCGGTTCGGCCGCCAGCGGGTACGCCTCCAGCAGCCGGGCGCCGGTGATCGCGGCGGTGGGCCGGCCGGCGAAGTCGACGAAGGCCGGGTTGACGTGCCGGATCACGAACGGAGGTGGCACGTCCTCGCCGTCGGGCGCGACCCGCAGCACCAGGCACGGGTCGAGCAGGCCGTCGGTCAGCCGCCGCAGCTCCTCGAACTGCGCGTCGGCGGCGTCCGGCGGGTGCGGTCCCCGTCCGCCGCCGGACTCCAGGGTGGCGGCGGCCACCTCGGCGAGCGCCTCGAACTGCCGCTGCAGCGGCTGGGACCGCTCCGGCAGCCGCTCGTGCCAGCAGAGCTCCAGGACGCCGATCAGCCGCCCGCCCTTGCCCGCCGGGACGGCCAGCCGGCCGCCGCGGATCTCGTGCTGGCCGATCGAGGGCAGCGAGGCCTCGGCGAGGGTCGGATAGCCGACGGCCGCCCGCTCGTCCAGGGCGCGGCGGGCCGGGGTCGGCACGCCCGGCGGCACGTGGCGCCAGCGGCGGGCCTCCTCCTCGTGGAAGCCGGCGCTGCCGGCCAGCGACAGCGAGAGGTCCGGGTGGGCCGCCCAGACCGCGACGGCCGCCACGCCGAGCGGGCGCAGCGCGTGGTCCAGCATGGCCCGGGCCGCCGCCGCGGCGTCGCCGCCCGCCAGGGCGTCCGCCTCGGTGCTGCGCAGCCGGACCGCCACCGGCTCGTCCGGCTCGTCCGGGGGGACGGCCGCCTCCTCGACGAAGGCGCGCGCGAGTGCCGATATCTGGTCCGCGGCGGCCTGGTTGACCAGGTCGGCGGCGAGCGCCAGGGCCGACACCCCGGCCTGCTCGGCGAGGCTCTCCAGCTGCCCGGCCGCCTCGGTGGGCCCGCAGCGCAGGCGCTCGACCAGTACGCCGACGCCCATCTCGACCACGGCGCGGCCCGCCGAATGGGCCTGTGCCCGGTCCAGCTCCAGCCGCAGCCGCTCCACGGTGCCGGCGAGCCGACCGACCGCGGTGGCCTCACCGCCGGCGGCCGCGGCTCCCGGCCCGCCGATCGGGGCCGGGCCGGGCCGGGGGCCGACCCGTGGCGCGCCCTCGAACGGTGCGGGAGGGCCCGTGGTCGGGGGGTCCTGCGGCTGCTGCACGGTGATGACTCCTGGGGTCGGGGCTCAGGGCGCGGGGCCGGTGGCCGCGGCGGGCGGGCGTTACCGGGCCAGGTGGTGCTTGATGCGGGCGACCACCTCGGCCGCCTCGACCGGTTTGGTGATGTAGTCGCTGGCGCCCGAGGCCAGGCTCTTCTCCCGGTCGCCGATCATCGCCTTCGCGGTCACGGCGATGATCGGCAGCCCCTCGTGCTCGGGCATCGCGCGGATCGCCGCGGTGGCCGTGTACCCGTCCATCTCCGGCATCATCACGTCCATCAGGATGACGTCGATCCCGGGGTGCGCGGCCAGTGCCTCCAGCGCCGCCCGGCCGTTCTCCGCCTGGAGCACCCGCAGGCCGTGCAGCTCCAGGATGCTGGTGAGCGCGTAGAGGTTGCGGTCGTCGTCGTCGACCACCAGCGCGGTGCGGCCAGCCAGGGCCGGGTCCGCCTCCGGGCTCCAGCCGGGGTCGCGCTCGGTGCCGCGCACCAGCGGCAGCACGCCCCCGGGACGGTCGGCACTCATGTGCAGCGCGACGCGTTCGCGCAGCTCGTCCAGGCTGGACAGGAACTCCAGCGGCCGGCCGGCCTCCCGGTGCACGGCGTGCTCGTCCTCCGCGCCGACGCCCCGGTTGTGGTGCGCCAGCACCGGGACGGCGTGCAGCGCCGGGTCGCGCTCCATCTCCGCCAGGAGGGTCGCCGCGGTGCGGTCGGGCAGGTCGAGTTCCAGGACGACGCAGTGGCACGCGGAGGTGGCCAGCGCGGTCGCGGCCTCCTGGGCGCCGACCGCGGTGACGATCTCCACCTGGCGCTGCGCGCCGGCGTAGCGGGCGAGGTCCGCCACGGCGTTCTCCGCCACCAGGGAGAGCAGGCCGTTCGGGCGGCCCTCCACCACGAGCAGACGGCGCGGACCGGCGGCGGCCGGCCGGCCCCCGGGGTCCTGGTCCCCGTCCCCGCGCGGCTCCGCCGCGCCGGCCGACGCCCGGCGCGGCGCGCCGTCGGTGCGGAGGACCGCCCCGGGCCGGGCGGCCGGGAGGTAGAGGGTGAAGGTGCTGCCCCGGCCGAGGGTGCTCTCGACGGTGATCGCGCCGCCCAGCAGGTAGGCGATCTCGCGGCTGATCGACAGGCCGAGACCGGTGCCGCCGTACTTGCGGCTGGTGGTGCCGTCGGCCTGCTGGAAGGCGCCGAAGACGGTCTCCAGGTGCTGGGGCGCGATGCCGATGCCGGTGTCGCCGACCCGGAAGGCGAGCACCGGGCCGCCGTCGCGCCGCACGCCGTCCGGGAGTTCGGCCGCGGCCGCCGGCTCGATCCGCAGCTCGATCCGGCCCTGCTCGGTGAACTTGACCGCGTTGGAGAGCAGGTTGCGCAGCACCTGGCGCAACCGGTAGTCGTCGGTTGCGAGTTCGGCGGGCACGCCGTCGACCGTCTGGACGGCGAAGGCGAGGTTCTTCTGGCCGGTCATCGGGCGGAAGGTGGCCTCGACGTAGTCGAGCAGCGCGCGCAGCGGAACGGCCTCGACGTTGACGTCCATCTTGCCCGCCTCGACCTTGGACAGGTCGAGGATGTCGTTGATGAGCTGGAGCAGGTCGGAGCCGGCCGAGTGGATGATGCCGGCGTACTCGACCTGCTTGGCGGTCAGGTTCCGGGTGGGGTTCTGGGCGAGCAGCTGGGCCAGGATGAGCAGGCTGTTGAGCGGGGTGCGCAGCTCGTGGCTCATGTTGGCCAGGAACTCGGACTTGTACGTCGAGGCGAGCGAGACCTGGTGGGCGCGGTCCTCCAGCTCCTGGCGGGCCTGCTCGATCTGCAGGTTCTTGGCCTCGATGTCGCGGTTCTGTGCGGCGAGCAGCTCGGCCTTCTCCTCCAACTCCGCGTTGGATGCCTGGAGTTCCTCCTGGCGCGCCTGCAACTCCTGGGACCGGGTCCGGAGTTCGGCGGTGAGCCGCTGGGACTCGCCGAGCAGTTCGTCGGTCCGGGCGTTGGCGATGATGGTGTTGACGTTGACGCCGATGGTCTCCATCAGCTGCTCCAGGAAGTCCCGGTGCACCTGGGTGAACGGCTGGACGGAGGCCAGTTCGATGACGCCGAGGACCTGCTCCTCGACCACGATCGGCAGCACCACCAGGGACAGCGAGCCGGTGCGTCCGAGGCCGGAGGAGGCGGCCAGGTAGTCGGGCGGCAGCGAGTCGACGGTGATGGTGCGCCGGCCGCGCGCGGCCTGGCCGACGAACGACTCGCCCAGCCGGAAGCGGGTCGGGCGCTCGCCGTCGGGGAACGCGTAGGAGCCGACGAGCTGCAGCACCGTCCCCTCCGGGCCCTCCTCGGCGAGGTAGAAGGCACCGCACTGCGCGGTGACCAGCGGGGCGAGCTCGTCCATCACCGATTCGGCGACGACCACGAGGTCGCGCCGGCCCTGCATCAGCGCCGAGAATCGGGCGAGGTTGGTCTTCAGCCAGTCCTGCTCCTCGTTGGCGCGGGTGGTCTCGCGCAGCGACTGCACCATGAAGTTGACGTTGTCCTTGAGGTCGGCGACCTCGCCGGACGCGTCCACGGTGATCGAGCGGGTCAGGTCGCCGGCCGCGACGGCGCTGGTGACCTCGGCGATCGAGCGCACCTGCCGGGTGAGGTTGCCGGCGAGACGGTTGACGTTCTCGGTCAGCCGCTTCCAGGTGCCGGAGACGCCGTCCACCTGGGCCTGGCCGCCGAGCCGCCCCTCGGAGCCGACCTCGCGGGCGACCCGGGTCACCTCGTCGGCGAAGGAACTGAGCTGGTCGACCATCGTGTTGATGGTCTCCTTCAGTTCGAGGATCTCGCCGCGCGCGTTGACGGTGATCTTCTGCGAGAGGTCGCCGCCGGCCACCGCGGTGGCGACCTGGGCGATCGCCCGTACCTGGCCGGTGAGGTTGCCGGCCATGAAGTTCACCGAGTCGGTCAGGTCGCGCCAGGTGCCGGAGACACCCTTCACGTCGGCCTGGCCGCCGAGGATGCCCTCGGTGCCGACCTCGCGGGCGACCCGGGTCACCTCGCCGGCGAAGGAACTGAGCTGGTCGACCATCGTGTTGACGGTGTTCTTCAGTTCCAGGATCTCGCCGCGGGCGTCGACGGTGATCTTCTGCGAGAGGTCGCCCTTGGCGACCGCGGTGGCGACCTGGGCGATGTCGCGGACCTGGGTGGTGAGGTTGCCCGCCATCGCGTTCACCGAGTCGGTGAGGTCCGCCCAGGAGCCGGACACACCCGGGACCTGGGCCTGGCCGCCGAGCCGGCCCTCGGTGCCGACCTCGCGGGCGACCCGGGTCACCTCGGAGGTGAACCGGGACAGCTGGTCGACCATGCCGTTGAACACGGTGGCGATCTCGCCGAGCAGCCCGTCCGCGTCGTCCGGCAGCTCGGTGCCGAAGTCGCCGTCCCGGACCGCCGTCAGCCCGGCCAGGAGCAGCCGCAGTTCGGGCTCGCCCACCCGCGCGGTGTCGGGTCCCTGCCCGGGGTCGCGCCGCGGGTCGTACGCCGGGTCCTGCTGCGGGCCTTGAGAGGTCGTGGGGCCGGCCATCGAACGCTCGCCTCCGATCCTGGCGCCGCGAGCACGGGTCGGCCGACCGGTCCCCGGGCGTGGTGTGTACCGCCCCGGAGGCTACCCCAGCCCTTACGGCGGTTGAAAACAATTGGGTGCCTGAGGCAACCTTCCAAGGGTCCCGCCGCCCCGGCGCCGACCCGGGCCGTCTGCGCGAAACCTTCACGGACGGCCACTGCATCCTTTTCCGCATCCGGGGTAGCGGGCGCAGGACCGTGCCGACAAGACGGAAGGACTCCCATGGTGGCCCCCACCGGTGAACTGCTCGTTCCCGCCGCCGCGTCGACCGCGACCGGGCTGCGGGAGCTGCTGCCGCCCGAACTGGCGGCCGTGGAGGACCCGCGCGAGGTCGCTCCGGCGGACGCCCGCGCGCTCACCCGGGTCCTCCTGCGCCGGCTGGCGACCCTGGAGGAGGGGACCCGGGAGTACTCCTACGTCCGCTCCACGCTGGTGGAGATGAACCTCTCCCTGGTACGGTTCGCGGTCCGCCGCTTCGACTCGCACCGCGAACCGAAGGAGGACCTCCTCCAGGTCGGCGCGATGGGCCTGATCAAGGCCATCGACCGCTTCGACCCCGAGCTCGGTGTGGAGTTCACCACCTTCGCGCTGCCGACCGTGCTCGGCGAGATACGCCGCCACTTCCGCGACACCACCTGGGCCGTCCACGTGCCGCGCCGCCTGCAGGAGCTGCGGATCACCCTGGCCAGGGCCCAGGAAGGCCTCGCACAGCGCCTCGACCGGGCCCCGACCGTGGCCGAACTGGCCGCGCACGTCGGGATCGGCCCGGAGGAGGTGGTCGAGGGCCTGACCGCCGCCAACGGCCACACCGCGGGCTCCCTGGACGGCGGAAGCGGCGAGGACGGCGACGGCCCCGGCCCGCTGGGCGACCACCTCGGCGAGGACGACCGCGAACTCGCCCTGGTCGAGGACCTGGTCGCGCTCAAGCCGCTGGTCGGCGCGCTGCCGGAACGCGAGCGGCTGATCCTGTCCATGCGCTTCTGCGAGGACCTGACCCAGTCCCAGATCGGTGCCCGGCTCGGCCTGTCCCAGATGCACGTCTCCCGCCTCCTCAGTCGCACGCTGCGACATCTGCGCGAGGGACTGGAGGCCGCCTGACGGTGCCGCGCGGCGCGGCTCCCGGGGCCGCGGGTGCCCCGGACCGCCACCCCTCGCTTGGCCGGCGGGCGCGATCTCCGTATGGTCGGAAGGCACGCACATGGAGGGGACGACGATGACGCCATCCGACAACGACCGGGGAGACACCGTGCTCGCGGCCTCCCAGCCCCGACCGGAGCTGGTGGTGCGGACCCGCTCCGGGCCCGACGGGGCGGCGGTCTGCGTGCTGGCCGGCGACCTCGACGTCGAGACGCTGGCACCGGCCGCCGAGACGCTCGCGGACCTGGTCGCGCAACGGCCCAGGGTCCTGGTGCTCGATCTGCGCGGGGTCGGCTTCTGCGACTCCTCGGGCCTGAACGTCCTGCTCCGCACCCGGCTCGGCGCCGAGCGGGCGGGACTGGAGCTGCGGCTCGCCGCCGTCCCGGCCACCGTCATGCGGGTGCTCGACCTGACCGGGGCGCGGACGGTGCTCGCCATCCACGACACGGTGGACGCGGCCCTGGCCGGCTGAGCCCGGTGAGCCGCGGTCTGAGCCCGGTGAGCCGCGGTGCGCGCAGACCGGTCCGGCGGCAGGCATAATTCCGGAACCGCCGGGAAACCGACCATGCGGACCACCGCCGTCGATCCGAAAGGGTGCCCTCCTATGACGCTGAGCCGGGGAACCCTGGACGGAGAATCCCCGCAGGCCGGACCCGCGGCACCCCCGGGCGGCCAGCGCCGGCGGCTGACCCTGGCCGGACTCTCCAAGCCGGTCACCCACGCCAGGACCTTCACCGCCCAGGCCCTCACCGACTGGTACCCGGCCCACGCCGCGCCCGGCGCCGGCGACGGGACCGCCGAGGACGTCGTGCTGCTGATCGCGGAGCTGGTCGCCAACGCGATGCTGCACGGGGACGGCCCGCTGGAGATGGTGCTGGAGGTCACCGGGGCCCGGCTGCGGGTCGAGGTCAGCGACCGCAGCCCGGTCATGCCCACCCTGCGCCGGCCCCACAACCCGGCGCTGCCCGGCGGTCACGGCCTGTTCATCGTGGAGCGCACGGCCGACCGCTGGGGCGCCGAGCCGCACAGCCAGGGCAAGACGATCTGGGCCGAGGTCGACACCGCGCGCTTCCTGCGCGGCGACTGACCGGCCGCAGCCGCCGCCCCGGCGGTGGGCGGGCGCTGGGCGGGCGGTGGGCGCCGACCGCCGGGTTCCCCGCCGCTCAGATCCCTTCGACGGCGCGGGCGTCGCCGGTCAGCGCGTAGCGGCGGCAGGCCAGCAGCTCGTCGCAGGTGCTGCCGATCTCCTCGCCGAGCAGGTGCAGGACCGCCTCGGCGTCGTGGTCCGACACGTAGCCCGGCGCCACGCGCAGCGCGAGCAGGCCCAGCTCGCGGAAGCCGCCCCGCAGCCGTTTCTGCACCTCCAGCCCCTCGCCGACGGCCGTGCGCCAGGCCTCGACGTCCATGCCGTCGGGCCCGGGGACGCTGTGCAGATCGGCGGGCGGCACGTCCGGGCGCTCGCACAGCTCCGCGACGGCGTCGGCCACGGCGGCGGCGACCCGGGCGGGCTCCTGGGGCTGGTCGCCGGCGTCCGCGCGGACCTGGCCCAGCCGGTCGGCGAGCAGGTCGGACAGCTCGGCCAGCCGGCCGCGCAGGTCCACGACCGCCCGGACGTCCAGCACGGCCCAGCTGTCCCAGACGTGGGCGAGCGAGGGCCCGGCCTCGCGGGCCACGGTGTCCTCGATCATCCCGGCGGTGTCCGCCAGGTCCAGCAGCCGGTAGGCCGTGGGCCGGGGGAGTCCGAGCTCGGCCATGGCGTAGGCGTCCCAGGAGGGGTGGCCCAGCGCCGTCCACGCCCGGCTCCGGTGCGCGGCGCGCACCCGCCGGGTCAGTACCAGCGCGGCGGTGCGGGGCTCCGTCACCGCCGCGCGGAGCTCGTCGGTCAGCTGCCGCGCGTCGGCCCGGTCGGCCACGGCGTCCACCTCGCGGTTGCGCGTGTCATCCATACGCCTTGCTTGCCCGCTGCGCGGCGGGCGAACCGTTCGATACCGGGGCGAACCATCAGTGATCGCGACGTTTCGTACGGGTACCGACGACCCTTTGTCCTCCGGGTGGCACGCCCGTCGATTCCGTGCATGAGCCGGGTCGGCCGGGGCAGACGGTGCCCACAGGGTCGGGCAGCACGAGTCGAGGGAGGGCGAGGCCGATGTCGGAAGTGGTCGTGGCACAGCTGAGGATGTGTCTGATCACCGGTGAGGGGCAGGGGCGGTACCTGGACGTCGAGTGCCGTTACGACAGCGGAGACCCGTACGCCGTGCGGCTGGACTTCGGCGCCGACGAGGGCGCGGTCTGGGTGCTGTCCCGCGACCTGCTGGCGGCGGGGCTGCGCGGGCCGGCGGGCGAGGGCGACATCCACATCGAGCCCGGCGGCACCGGCGAGCACGTCTTCGTCGCGCTCGGCGGCCCGGACGGCGTGGCGCTCCTGAACACCCCGGTGCGCCCGCTCGCCCGCTTCCTGCGGGCCACCGGGCGGGCGGTCCCGGTCGGGGCCGAGTCGGGGCGCATCGACTGGGACCGCTGCATCGGCGCCCTGCTCTCCGGCGGACCGGCGGGTCCGCGGTCCGGCAGGCATGAAGGGCCGGATCGGGGTTAGACGGGCGGGCGAAACCGACCACCGTCCCGCGTCAGGAAAGGGCCGCCGTGACCGACATCCCCCGCCTCCCCGGAGCCGCCGAGCAGCACCGGAACTGGCAGCTGGAGGGAGCCTGCCGCACCGTCGACAGCGGCATCTTCTTCCATCCGGTCAACGAGCGCGGCGCCGCCGCGAAGGAGCGCGAGCAGAACGCGAAGTCGGTCTGCGCCCGCTGCCCGGTGCGGGTGCCGTGCCGCCGGTACGCGCTCGCCACCCGGGAGCCCTACGGGGTGTGGGGCGGACTCACCGAGGAGGAGCGGCGCGTGCTGTTCACCGACGCCTCGGCGCCGGACCGGCGGATCGCGTAGCGGGTCCGCGGACCGTTCCCGGTCCGCGGACCCGCCGGCGCGTGCCGCTACCGCCCTTCGTCGATCAGCCCGAACTCCTCCATCAGGGCGCCCACCTCGGTCGCCTCCAGCCGGTGCAGCAGCCGCTTGCGCAGGAACTCCGGGCCGGGCAGGTTCAGTTCGGCGCCGTCCCGCAGCCTGCTGGTCGCGGCGAGCAGCTTGCGCACGTCATAGGTGGAGTTGAAGACCTCGGGCACCCCGCGCTCGACGTCCATCAGCCGGTAGGCCGCCTCCATGCCGGTGCGCACCGAGTACTCGGTGGTGAAGATGCAGTCCCGCCCGGTCTCCGCGAACTGGCCGATGAACGCGAAGTTCACCGCCCCCTCCGGCACCACCTGCGGCCGGTCGCCGGCCTTGCGCGGCAGGAAGAACGAGGTGACGTACGGCATCATCACCGGCACGCAGCGGGCGGCCTCGGCGGCCAGCTCGGGGATCTCCGCCTCCGGGACGCCCAGGTGGTACAGCCACTCCTGGGTGATCTCCTCGCCGGTGCACTCCGCCATCGGCTTGCGGACGTAGTCGCCCGGCCGGTCGACGAAGAGCGAGTACAGCCAGACCACGATCTGGTCGGCCGGCTGCTGCTTGAAGTGCGGCTGCCGGTTGACCGTCCAGCTCAGCAGCCAGGAGGAGTCACGGGCGGTGACGATGCCGCCGGTGACCACGCCGCCGCTGAACGGGTCGCGCTTGGCGACCTGCTGGATGTACCGGGGGATGCGCGGGTCCAGGGTGGTGACGGTGGCCGACTCCCACTTGCTCTGCGCGATGTTGCCGCAGAACACCTCGGGGCGGCCGAACTCCGGGTCCTTGGCGGCGATCCGCCGCCACAGGTCCCAGGCCGGTGCCGGGCCGTCGTCCAGCCGGGCCGGGGTGTGCTGGTCGCCGTTGTCCGAGTTCTCGGTGAGCGAGCCGATGGTGGTGAACACCAGGTCGTCCTCGCCGAGTTCGACGCCGCCGGGCTTCCCGGCCTCGGTCCAGTGGATCCGGGTGGCCCGCTTGCGGCCGGGCGTGAGGTCGAAGTCGATGTCGGTGACCTCGGTGTCGAAGCGGAAGGTCACGCCCTGGTCCATCAGCCAGCGGGTCAGCGGCAGCACCATCGACTCGTACTGGTTGTACTTGGTGAACTTCAGCGCCGAGAGGTCCGGCAGGCCGCCGACGTGGTGGACGAAGCGGTGCAGGTAGAGCTTCATCTCCAGGGCGCCGTGCCACTCCTCGAAGGCGAACATGGTCCGCCAGTACAGCCAGAAGTTGCTGTCCAGGAAGTCACGGCCGAAGACCTCGTCGATCCGCTTGCCCTCCAGCTCCTCGCGGGTGGCCAGGAAGATCCGCACCAGGTCCTTCTGCGCCCGGTCGTTCAGCGCGAACAGGCCGTCGGTGCGGGCGTCCCGGCCGCGCTGCTCGGTGACCCGCTGGAGCGAGAAGTTCGGGTCGTCCTTGTTCAGCCAGTAGAACTCGTCGAGCACCGAGGCGCCCTCGACCTCCAGCGAGGGCACCGAGCGGAAGAGGTCCCACAGACACTCCATGTGGTCCTCCAGCTCGCGGCCGCCGCGCACCACGAAGCCCTTCTCCGGCTCCTTGATGCCGTCCAGCGCACCGCCAGGCAGCCGCAGCCGCTCCAGGACGGTGATCCGCTCGCCGGGCACCTGCGCATCGCGTACCAGGAACGCCGCCCCCGCGAGCGACGCCAGGCCCGAACCGACGAACCAGGCGCTCGCCCGGTCGGCCCGCTCGGGCTTGCGCGGCTTGGCGAACGCCTCGTAGTTCCCGCTGCTCCAGTACACGTGCACTCCTTCGATCGGTGGATCAGCCGTCGGCGCGCCGGCAGACCTCGCCCACGCTGGCCAACGGCGCTTCCGGCGGCAACGCGGCTGGTCCGAACGGGTGACACCCCGTCGGCCCGGCACGCCCTGCGCCGTGATCACCACACTGCCCCGTCCGGCACGGCCGCGGATCGGTCCACCGGGACCTGATCCCGGTCCGGAGGTCCCGGACGGATCGTGCCATTGGTCCCGTTTCGCGCCCTTCGCGCCGCTTCCGACCCCGCTGGGCGCGCCCTCGAACGGTCCCCGGCCCCCGAACAGCCCACCCCGGGGTGTCCCGGCGGCCCGGGCGGCCGATCCTCGTGCCATGGCCTCGATCGTCGTCCTCTACGAGCTGGAACCCGCCCGGGTCCTCGGCCCCGACGGGGTCGAGCCCGCCGTCGCGGCCGTGCACGCCGCCGGCTCCGACCCGGACGTGCCCGAGGACCCGCTGCCCCGCACCCTGTGCGGCCGGGACACCGGGGACATGGAGCACGCCCACTTCCGGCCCGGCCTGGGCGAACCCTGGTACCCGCCGACCCTCGCCGAGCAGCGCTGCCGCGAGTGCGAGCGGGCCCTGCGCACCCGGTAACGGACGGCGGCCCCCCGGCGGGCGGGGGGACGCCCACCGAATTCCGCCGGGGGGTTGCCCCCAGGAAGGCCGGAGGCCGTCCCCAGTGCGCCGCCGTCGCCGCCGAAGTCAGGATCGACTCACCGAAACGCCGAGGTCGACGGCGTTCAGGCCGAGTCGAGGAGTGAACCGGAACGATGACGGACAGCAAGCGGATCGGGCGGCGCGGACTGCTGGCGGCGGCGGCGACGGCGGTGGCGGCAGTGGCGGTAGTGGCGGCAGTGGCCGTGCCGGCCCCGGTGGCGGCGGTCGCCGCCCCGGTGGGACCGGCGGCCACGGCGGAGGTGAACGCCGAGTACGCCCGCCGGGCCGAGGTCGTGCGCGCTCTGGAGAGCGTCGCCCAGCCGCTGCGCACCACGGAAGCCGGCGGCCGCACCGCCGACCTGAACGCGCTGGGCGCGATGATCGGCGACGCCAAGGTGGTCGGCCTCGGCGAGGCCACCCACGGCTCGCACGAGTTCTTCGCGATGAAGCAGCGGCTCTTCCGCTACCTGGTCGAGGAGAAGGGCTTCACCAGCTTCGCCCTGGAGACCAGCTGGACCAGCGGTCTGCAGATCGACGAGTACGTCCAGGGCGGGCCGGGAGACGCCCGGCAGCTCGTCAAGGAGGTCCTGGGCGGCAGCCCGTGGGAGCGCGAGGAGTTCGCCGACCTGATCGCCTGGATGCGGGCCCACAACCGGAGCCACCCGAAGAACCCGGTCCACTTCGTGGGTGACGACCTCGGCCTCCCGAGGCTCGGCGACCCGGCCTTCGACCGGGTCACCTCCTACGTGCGGCAGGCCAGGCCTGCCGCTCTCCCGCAGCTCGACGGGCTCTACGCCGGCCTGCGGCCCCTGGACGACCTCTTCGCCTACATCGGCAGGCCGGTCGCCGAGCGCCGGGCGAACGCCGCCACGGCCCGGCAGGCGCTCGACCTGGTCACCGCGAGCGGCACCCCCGGCGACGACGCGTACGAGTGGGCCGTGCAGCACGCCCGCAACATCGCCCAGACCTTCGCCTTCGCCACCTTCGACCTCGGCGACCCGGCCTCCGTCGCGGCCTCGGAGCAGCTGCGCGACCGGGCGATGGCCGAGAACACCGCCTGGTGGCAGCGCCGCACCGGCGGCAAGGTGCTGATGTCGGCGCACAACGGCCACGCCGGCTACCTGTCCACCGACACCTTCCTGTACCCCGAGCCGCAGGGCTCCCAGCTGCGCGACACCTACGGCCGCGACTACGTGGCCATCGGCTTCACCTTCGACAGCGGCTCCTTCCTCACCACCGACGCGGTCCTGACCGGCGGCTGGAAGTCCGTCACCGTCCCGGCGGCCACTCCGGACATGAACGAGTACACCCTCGACCGGGTCCGCTACCGGGACTACTACGTCGACCTGCGCACCGCTCCCCGGGCGGCCCGGGACTGGCTGGACGTCAGCCGGCCCACCTACGACGCCGGCACGATCTTCGTCAAGGACCCCCTGCCGCGGCTCGCGATCGGCCGGGCCTACGACGTCCTCATCCATCTGAACCAGGTCACCGAGGCGCGCAGGTTCTGATCGGGTCCGCTCCGACCGGGGCCGTGCCGGGCCCCGGTCGGGATGCGGCGCGCGCCGGCGCGGCGGCGCGGTCCGGAGGGGCGTCAGCCGGTCTTCTCCACCCGGGCGCTCCAGCGCTGCTCGACGTTGCCGAGCCGCCAGTAGCCGAGGGCGCAGGCCCAGACGACGACGAACAGGCCGACGATGACGTAGCCGACGTTGTCGAGACTGATGTCGGCGATCCAGGTGGTGACGGGGTCGGTGAGGTCGAGCTTCTCGTGCAGCACGCCGACGAGCTCGATGGTGCCGATCAGGAAGGCGACGGCGATCGACAGGCCGGTGATCGTGAGGTTGTAGTAGACCTTGCGGACCGGGTTGGAGAACGCCCAGTGGTAGGCGAAGTTCATGAAGGTGCCGTCGAGGGTGTCGAACAGGCTCATGCCGCAGGCGAAGAGCAGCGGCAGGCAGAGGATCGCGTACCAGGGCAGCCCCGAGGCGGCGCCGGAGCCGGCCATCACCATCAGGGTGACCTCGGTGGCGGTGTCGAAGCCGAGGCCGAAGAGCACACCGAGCGGGTACATCTGGCCGGGGCGGGTGATGGACTTGGTGAGGCGGCCGAGGAAGCGGTTCATGAAGCCGCGCTCGTCGAGGTGCTTCTCCAGCTGGCGCTCGTCGAACTGCCCGGCCCGCATGGCCTTGTAGACCTTGTGGATCCCGGCCAGGGCGAACAGGTTGAGGGCGGCGATCAGGTACAGGAAGGTGCCGGAGACACCGGTGCCGATGACGCCCAGGACGCCGCGGACGGTGGACTGGTCGTCGACCAGCGTGCCGGCGAACCGGGCACCGCCGGCGACCAGGGCGGCCATCGCCAGGACGATGCTGGAGTGGCCGAGCGCGAACCAGAAGCCGACCGAGATCGGGCGCTGGCCGTCGGCCATCAGCTTGCGGGTGGTGTTGTCGATGGCGGCGATGTGGTCGGCGTCGAAGGCGTGCCGCATGCCGAGGGTGTAGGCGGTGATGCCCAGGCCGACGCCGAACACCTGGGTGCCGACCTCGTACTTCTCCGGGGCGACCAGCAGGAACAGCGTGCCGAAGGCGACGACGTGCATGGCGGCGATGACGGCCAGCAGGCCGCCGGTGCGGACGGTGTCCCCGCGCTGCCAGCGCGGGGCCCTGGGCAGGGTCGATGACGACGTGTCGTCGGTGAGGGTCATGACGGGCGGCCTCTCCAGCTCCTCGATGGGGGGCACCCCCGGGCGGGGCCGGGGGGTACTGCGCGCGCCGTGGCCGGTCTCCTGGCTTCGGGTGTACCGCCGCACCCGCGTCCGGGCAGGGCGGAGCGCACCCCTGACTCGTCTTCCCGTGTGCCGTACGGCACCGGTGACTGCCCGCGTCGGTCGCGGGCACGTCGGGGGTACTTCCCTTCACAGTGGCGAGGGCCGCGCCGGATTGGGCCCTGACGGGCCGCCACCGGTCTTCCCGAGCACCACGGCGGGGAACACCGTAGGGGCTGGGCCCTCCTGCCGACAAGGCTGTGCAGTTGCGTGCCCGTCGCAACAGGGCGGGTCCGCACGGTCGAGGGGGTGGTTCTGACCTGGAGCGATCCTTCCTCCGGCCGGTCCCCGTTGATGACCGATGAGCCGTCGCCCGGCCGGGCGACGGCTCATCACGGTCTGCGGCGCGGGGCGCGCCGCCGGGTGGGGGCTGCTCAGCGCAGGCCGGCGAAGAGGTCGTTCTCGGGGAGCTCCGCATCGGTGGTGTCGTGGACCCGGACGAAGGTCTCCACGCCCATCAGCTGGGTGAACTTCTCCTTGCCCATCTTCAGGAAGAAGATGTTCTCGCCCTGGCTGGCGTGCGCGGCCAGCGCGTCGAACTTCTGGCCGCCGAACGCGGTGGTGTCCACCCAGGTGGTGATCTCCTCGTCGGGGAGGCCGATCTCGGGCATCTCCGACTCCCCGGAGCCCGGCTCCTCGGAACCCGGCTCCTCCCAGTCCGCGCCGAGCTCGCGCATGACCTCCCCGAACCGCGCCATCATCGAGCGGGGGGCCGTCGTCCAGTACACCTTCGGCGTCGTGCCGGCCAGCTCCAGCGCCCGCGACGTGATGCGGTTGGCCTGGATGTGGTCGGGGTGGCCGTAGAAGCCGTTCTCGTCGTAGGTCACGACGACGTCGGGCCGGTAGCGCCGCATCAGTTCGGCGAGGCGGGCGGCCGCCTCGTCCACCGGCGTGGTCCAGAACGAGCCGGGCGCGTCGTTGGCGGCCCAGCCCATCATCCCGGAGTCCGCGTAGTCGAGCATTTCGAGGTGGTCGACCTTGAGGACCTCGCAGCTGGCCTCCAGCTCCTGACGGCGCATCGCGGCGACGGCCGCCGGGTCGTGTCCGGCCTCGCCGGGCTTGACTCCTCCCGGGCCGTCTCCGCAGGCGCCGTCGGTACAGGTGACGAGCACCGTCCGGATGCCCTCGGCCGCGTAGCGGGCGAGCACACCGCCCGTGCCGGTGGCCTCGTCGTCGGGGTGGGCGTGCACGGCCATCAGGGTCAGGGGCCGGTCGGTCATGGGGGCTCATCCTTAGGTCTGCCGAGTGTTCGGCCTCGGTCTGCGGCACGGGGCCGACAGAGCGCGGTCCGCCGTGTTTCTGATCGACTGTTGGGAACGAGGGAGCCGCGGTCCCCTATTCCGGGGAGCCGGGCCCGCTCGGATCGGCCGCCGCGTTCCGGGCGATGGCCTCGGCCAACTGGTCGAACGTGCGGTTCAGTACCGACCGGCGTGCCTCCTTGAACCCCGGGGAGGGCTCCAGGCCGTCGATGCTCCGCTCCCAGACGGCCATGAACGTCGTCTTCCACTGCATGATCACGCGGGCCTCCGGCAGGTCGCCGGCGCCGTGGCCGGCCCGGGCGAGGGAGAACAGCAGCTCCAGGTTGCACGGCACGGCGACGCCCCAGTACTCGTCGGGTTCGAGCTCGACGGGGTCGCCCGCCATCGCCTGGGCGACCTCGTCGACGAGCCGGTCGATGACGAGCGACAGGTGGTCCAGGGCCGTGTCGCTCTCGAAGTTCCCGCTGCCCCACGTGCCCACAAGGTCTCCTTCGAAGGGTCCCGCTGTCCGTCCCGGTGTCTGTCCCGCTCATCGAAGCAGACCGCACTGACATCGCCGGGGGGCGGCCGTCCCGCCGAACCCGTCGACCGGTGGGCGCCCCGCTCACCCGGCCCGGCCGTCGGCCTCCCCGTGGTCCGGCGCCGGGCCCTCCGGCTCCCCGCCGCTCCGCTCCGGGCCCTCCGGCTCCGTAGCGCCCGTGTCGTGGAACGAGACGTCCACCCGCTGTTCGGGCCGGCGCTCCTCCTGCCGGGCGACGAAGGCGAGCACGTCCAGGTCGGCGGCGGTCAGCGGCGGCTGGAGCAGGCTGCGCGGCCAGAGCCGGCGGGCGAGCACCACGTCGGTCTCCGCCGCGTACACGGTGACCTGCGCGGTCAGGTAGAGCCAGAAGAGCAGGCCGATCACGGTGGCGAAGAAGCCGTAGACCTGCCCGGCGTGCCGCAGCTCGTGCGCGACCAGCAGCGAGCCGAACGCCTGCAGCGCGGTGAACAACGGCCCGGCCGGCAGACAGCCCGGCCACAGCGACCGGGTCGGCACGTCGCGCGGGGTGAGCACCCGGAAGCAGGCCAGGCACAGCGCCGTGTTCAGCAGCGCCGAGACGACGAGCGCCCCGATCCGCGCGGGCAGCCCGCCCAGCGCGGTGCCGACGAGCGTGGCGCCGGCCGTGGTCAGCACCAGCCCGGTGCCCAGGACGGCGAACAGCAGCAGTCCCCGCGCCAGCCGGGGGAAGTAGCCGGGCCGCCGCACACCGGGCACGTTCCAGATCTCGGCCATCGCGTGCTGGAGCACCTGGGTGACGCCGAGCGCGCCGTAGAGCAGGCCGAGCACACCGATGACCAGCGCCAGTCCGCTGCCCTGGAGCGAGTGGGTGCTCTGGCGCAGCTGGTCGCCGATGATCGGGAAGTCGGCGAGCGCGGAGTTGACGACCGCCTGCTGCGCCCCGGGGTGACCGTGCAGGACGAAGCCGAGCACGGTGCTGAGCAGGAGCAGCAGCGGGATCAGGGCGACGAAGCCGTAGTAGGTGAGCAGCGCGCAGAGCAGACCGCCGCGGTCGTCCCCGTACTTCTTGATCACCCCGAAGACGAAGGCGGGCGGGCGGTGGCGCTGCTGGAAGCGGTCCACCGCGCGCAGGGCGCGTTCGATCGGATTCACGCCCGCGCGTCTGCCCCAGCCGCGCGACGGGACACCTGGACGCGCGCCCTCCCAACCGCCGAGACCGCCTCGCCGCCTCATTGCTCCGGGCAGACGGTGGAGCCCACCAGGTGCTCGGTCAGGCCCTCCCGCCCGCCCTCGGCGTACCAGCGGCGCTGGCGGTCGGCGCCGCTGCCCTCGCGCTCGTAGCGCTCCCACAGTTCCGCGATCCGCCCGCTGTCCCCCGTGGCCAGCAGTCCGGGGGCGACGTGGGAACGGAACTCCCGGACCACCTCGGCGCCGGGCCGGGCGGTGCCGCTGACCGGGGAGACCAGCCGGCCGCGCGGGCCGGTCCGGGCGGCGTGCCAGGTCGCCGCGCGCAGCAGTTCCCCGGGCACCGCCGGGCGCGGCTCCCCGGCCCGCTCGTCCAGGACGGCGCGGACCACCAGGCCCCGGATCAGGCCGGCGAACAGTTCGGCGTCGGTGACCGTCAGCTGGACGTCGGCGGCGCGCACCTCGACCGTCGGGTAGCGGCTGGAGAGCCGGGCGTGCCAGTGGAGCTGGCCCGCGTCCGCGATCGCTCCGCTCCTCAGCAGCGCGGCCACCCGCCGTCGGTGGTCCGCGGCATCGACGAAGGCGGGCGGCGGGCCGCCGACGGCCCACTGGTCGAAGCGGACCGTCCGCCAGCTGGCGAAGTGGGTGTCCCGGCCACGGAAGTACGGCGAGTTGCCGGAGAGCGCGATCAGCACCGGCAGCCAGGGCCGCAGCCGCACCAGCGCGCCCAGGCGCACCTCCTCGTCCTCGACGCCGACGTGCACGTGCATGCCGTTCAGCATCAGGTCGTCGACCAGCGCGGGCGCCTGCCGGCGGGCCAGCCGGTAGCGGGTGCCGTCCGTGACGGGCACCGGATCGTCCAGCCCGAACGGCGCCGAGCCGACCGGGACGACCCGGCAGCCGTGCTGCGCGGCGGCCGCGTTCAGCCCGGCGCGCACGCGTGACAGATGGCGGACCACCGCCGCGAGGTCCTCGCAGACCGGGGTGGCCGTCTCGACCTGGACCTGGAGCAACTCGTGCTGGGCCTCGCTCGGCCGCAGCGCCGGTGCAAGATCGGCGGCGGCGAGCACCTCGGCCGCCCGGGGGAGCGGGGTGCCGTCCCGCGGGTCGACCAACAGGTACTCTTCCTCGACTCCGAGTGTCAGCATGGCCCCTCCGCTACCCGCGACCGCCTGTCCCACGCCCTCCGTCACCCAAGGGTCTGCACCTGCTCGCCCTCGCCCTCGGTGTCGATGTGGGGCAGGATCCGGTCGAGGAAGCGCGGCGTCCACCAGGCGGCGGCGCCCAGCAGGGTCATCACGGCGGGCACCAGCAGCAGGCGCACGATCGTGGCGTCGACCAGCACGCTGACGGCCAGACCGAGGCCCATCATCTTGATCACGATGTTGTCGCTGACGATGAACGCGGCGAACACGCTGACCATGATCAGCGCGGCGCAGGTGATCACCCGGGCGGTGATCTCCAGGGCGTGCGCGACGGCGTCGTGCGGGCGGCCGGTGCGCACCCACGCCTCGTGCACACGGGAGAGCAGGAAGATCTCGTAGTCCATGCTCAGTCCGAAGACGATGGCGAACATCATCATCGGCACGTAGCTCTCGATCGGCACCTTCCCGGCCACCCCGAGCGCCGGCCCGCCCCAGCCCCACTGGAAGACCGCCACCACCACCCCGTACGAGGCCGCGATCGACAGCAGGTTGAGCACGGCGGCCTTGACGGCGACCAGCAGGCCGCGGAAGACGGCCAGGATGATCAGGAAGGCGAGCCCGACGACCACCGCGATGATCAGCACCAGCCGGCTGGACACGATGTCCAGGAAGTCCACCTGGGCCGCGGTGTTGCCGGTCACGTAGGTCTTCGCGCCGGTGCCGGCCACGGCGTCCGGCAGTACGGTGTCCGACAGCCGGTTCACCAGGTCGGTGGTGGCGCGGTCCTGCGGCGCGGTGGCCGGGACGACGGTGTTGAACAGCACCACGCCGTCGGGGCTGGTCTGCAGCGGGCCGACGCTCGCCGCGCCGGGCAGGCCGGTGAGGGCCTGCTGCACCGAGGCCTGGACGGCGGGGCGGTTGCCGGCCGGCACCGCGCCCTGGTCGACGACCAGGGTGAGTGGCCCGTTGGAGCCGGGGCCGAAGGCCTGGGACATCAGGTCGTAGGCGCGCCGGTCGGTGAAGTCGGTGGAGTCGGCGCCGTCGTCGATGTGGCCGAGTTGGATGGAGAACAGCGGGATCGACAGCACCCCGAGCGCGACCACGCCGGCGACCAGGTAGCGCCAGGGGTGCGCCTCCACCCGCCGGGCGTAGCGGTGCCAGGCGCCGGTGGCCTCCTCGCCGCGGGCACCGCCGCTCTCGGCGATCGGCCGGCGCATCGAGATCCGGTCCATGTGGCGGCCGATGAGCCCCATCAGCGCGGGCAGCAGGGTGAGCGCGCCGAGCACAGCCGTGACCACGGTGACCCCGGCGGCGGCCCCGAGCTTGGCGATGAAGGAGATGCCGGACACCGACAGCCCGGACAGTGCGATGATCACCGTGCAACCGGAGACCAGCACCGCGCGCCCGCTGGTGGCCACCGCCTGCCCGGCGGAGGCGACCGGGTCCACGCCGTCCATCAGGTTCTGCCGGTGCCGGGTGAGCAGGAACAGCGCGTAGTCGATGCCGACGCCGATGCCGATCATGGTCGCCAGGGTGGGCGCCACCGTCGCGAAGGTGGACAGCGCGGCGATCAGCCCCAGCACGCCGAGGCCGACCACCGCCGCGAACAGCGCCGTCAGCAGCGGCAGCCCGGCCGCGAGCAGGCTGCCGAAGCCGACCAGCAGCACCACGATCGCCACCGCGAAGCCGATCGCCTCGCTGGAGCGGTCGTCCGGCGCCGGCCGGGCCAGCTCGCCGAGCGGCCCGCCGTACTCCACCTGCACCCCGGCGGCCCGCAGCGGGGCGACGGCGGCGTCCACGCCGATCAGGTAGTCGTCGCCGAGCAGGGTGGGGTTGGTGTCGAACCGGACGGTGATGTAGCCGGTCAGCCCGTCGGCCGACAGCGGTCCGCCGGGCGGCGCGGGCTGCCCGGGCGGCGGCAGCGGGCTCTGCGCACCGAGCACGTGCGGCAGCGCCTGGAGCGCGGAGACGGCCTGGCCGATCTGCGTCTGGAAGCCGGTCAGCGGCGCGGCGTCGTGCAGCACCACCTGGGAGCTGGTGCCCGCGGCGGCCGGCTCGTGCGCCTGGAGGACCTCCTTGCCCTGCGCCGCCTGGGTGCCGGGCAGTGAGAAGTCGTCGGAGTAGGTGCCGCCGACCGTCCGGTTGGCGGCCTGGACGGCGGCCAGCGCCACGATCCACAGCACGATGACCAGCAGCGAGTGACGCGCGCACCACTCGCCCAGGCGGCGCAGGCCCGCACGCTTGGCCGCGGGCGTGGCGGCCGGTGCGGAGCGGCGGTCGGACGGCGGCATGGACGGCTCCCGGGGTCTCCGGCGCGGCTGCGCGCCGATCCGGCGCAGCGTTCCCCGGCGGGCCGCGCCGCGCACCGGTACCGGCGGGTAGTCGCCCCGGCGGCGGTGTGCGGCCGGACGCCCGGGCAGGGGCCGACCGCCGTCCGGCCGGCCCCTGCCCGGGCATCGGCGGCCGTCAGCGCACCGGAGCCGCCGTCTCCCGCAGTTCGCCGTCGGCCAGCCGCAGCCAGCGGGTGATGCCGATCCCGCTCAGGAAGCGCTCGTCGTGGCTCACCACCACGAACGCGCCCCGGTAGGCGTTCAGGGCGTTCTCCAACTGCCCGGTGCTGACCAGGTCGAGGTTGTTGGTCGGCTCGTCCAGCAGCAGCAGGTGCGGGGCCGGATCGGCGCAGAGCAGACAGGCCAGCGTGGCGCGCAGCCGCTCGCCGCCCGACAGCACCCCGACCGGCAGATGGGCCCGGGCCCCGCGGAACAGGAAGCGGGCGAGCAGGTTCATCCGCTCCGCCTCCGGCCGCTCCGGGGCGTACGCGGCGAAGTTTTCCGCGACGGTGCGGTCCGGGTCGAGCAGGTCCAGGCGCTGCGAGAGGTAGGCGACGCGCCCGTCGGCCTGCCGCAGCTCGCCGCCCCCGGGGGCGAGGTCGCCGGTGAGCAGGCGCAGCAGCGTGCTCTTGCCCGCGCCGTTGGGGCCGGTCAGCGCGATCCGCTCCGGGCCGCGGACGGTCAGGTCGACGCCGGCGCCGGTGAAGACCTCCCGCTCGCCGAGCCGCACGCGCAGCCCCTCGCCGAGGAACAGGGTGCGCCCGGCGGGCACCTGGGTGTCCGGCAGGTCCAGCACGATCCGCTGCTCCTCGCGCAGCGCCCGCCCGGCCTCGTCCAGGCGCGCCTTCGCCTCGCCGACCCGGCCGGCGTGCACCTGGCCGGCCCGTCCGGCGGCCTCCTGCGCGCCGCGCTTCATGTTCCCGGCGAAGATCTTCGGCAGGCCCGCGTTCTTGAGGTTGCGGGCGGCGTTGCTCTGCCGGCGGTCGGCCCGCTCGCGGGCCAGCTGCATCTCCCGCTTCTCCCGCTTCAGCTCCTGCTCGGCGTTGCGGACGTTCTTCTCGGCGACCTCCTGCTCGGCCCGTACGGCCTCCTCGTAGGCGGTGAAGTTGCCGCCGAACAGGCGCAGTTCGCCCCGGTCGAGTTCGGCGATCCGCTCCATCCGGTCGAGCAGTGCCCGGTCGTGGCTGACCAGCAGCAGGCAGCCGTGGTAGTCCTCCAGGGTGTCGTAGAGCCGGTGCCGGGCGTCCAGGTCGAGGTTGTTGGTGGGCTCGTCGAGCAGCAGTACGTCGGGCCGCTTCAGCAACTGGCCCGCCAGGCCCAGCGAGACGATCTGGCCGCCGCTGAGGGTGCGCAGCGTGCGGTCCAGGGTGAGCGAGCCCAGGCCCAGGCGGTCCAGCTGGGCGCGGGTGCGCTCCTCGATGTCCCAGTCGTCGCCGATGGCGGTGAAGTGCCGTTCGTCGACGTCCCCGGACTCCACCGCGTCGATGGCCCGGATGATCTCCGCGACGCCCAGCACCTCCGCGACGGTCAGCCCGGCGGTCAGCGGGAGGGTCTGCGGCAGGTACCCGAGGGTGCCGTCCACGGTGATCGACCCGGCGGTGGGCCGCAGCTCGCCGGCGATCAGCCGCAGCAGCGTGCTCTTGCCGCTGCCGTTGGGCGCGACCAGGCCGGTGCGGCCCGCGCCGACGGCGAAGGAGAGGTCCTGGAAGACGGGGGTGTCGTCGGGCCAGGAGAAGGACAGGGTGGAGCAGACGACGGAAGCGCCGGACATGAAGACGACCTCACGGGGTGACGGCTTCAGGGGCAGGGAAGGACACACCTGTCCCCTGAGTGGACGAGGGGGAGGAGGGGACGACAGCCGGGCCGCGGCAGCGGTGCTTCAGCGCACCGGCGAGCGGCCTGTCGGTCCGGGTATCACCCGGAGATGTCGTCGTCCACCACCATGTCCGGTCTCCTCGACGAAAGATCAACGTTCTCGCCACTGTAGCAGCACGGGCCCCGCGCCGCAGGTGGATGGATCCGCAGGGGGACAGCGGAGGCCCGTGCCGCCGGCCGGCGGAGCTTCAGAGCCGGTCGGCGTCCAGGACGGCCCGCGCGAAGGCGGCGGGCGCCTCCTGCGGCACGTTGTGGCCGACCTCCGGCAGGGTGCGGTGCAGATAGGGCCCGGTGAAGTACTGCCGGTAGCCGGCGCCGTCGCCCGGCGCGGTGAACGGGTCGCGCCCGGCGTCGAGGGTGACGGTCGGCACGGCGATCCGCGGGCGCGCCGCGAGCCGCTCCTCCAGGCGGTCGTAGCGGCGCTCGCCGTCCGCCAGGCCCAGCCGCCAGCGGTAGTTGTGCACCACGATCGCGGCGTAGTCGGGATTGTCGAAGGCGGCGGCGGTGCGGGCGAAGACCGCGTCGTCGAACGGCCGGCTGGGGGACACGGTGTCCCAGACGAGCCGGCACAGGTCGTCGCGCCTGCGCGGATCCTCCATGGCGCGCCGGCCGCGCTCGGTGGCGAAGTAGAACTGGTACCACCAGGTGTGCTCGGCGGCGGCTGCCAGCGGTTCCTGCTGCGCCTTCACATCGGTGATGAGGTACCCGCTGACCGAGACCAGCGCCTTCACCCGCTCCGGCCACAGTGCGGCCAGGATGTCGGCGGTGCGCGAGCCCCAGTCGAAGCCGGCCAGCACGGCGCGCTCGACGCCCAGCGCGTCCAGCAGCGCCAGGACGTCCAGCGCGATCGCCGACTGCTGGGCGTTGCGGACGGTGCGGTCGGACAGGAAGCGGGTGCTGCCGTGCCCGCGCAGGTAGGGGACGACGACGCGGTAGCCGTGCGCGGCGAGCAGCGGGGCGACGTCGACGTAGCTGTGGATGCCGTACGGCCAGCCGTGCAGGCAGAGGACCAC
This sequence comes from Kitasatospora sp. NPDC058032, assembly GCF_042885845.1. Classification (NCBI taxonomy): domain Bacteria; kingdom Bacillati; phylum Actinomycetota; class Actinomycetes; order Kitasatosporales; family Streptomycetaceae; genus Kitasatospora; species Kitasatospora sp. NPDC058032. The sequence continues at coordinate 191,622 of NZ_JBHVRK010000013.1, forward strand.
CGGGCCGTCGGCCGGGCCGTCCTCGGCGTAGCCGATGTCCAGCAGCCCGGCCCGGACCTGCGCCAGCCGGGCGAAGCCGGTGTGCGCCGTCGGCGCCGTGCGCGGTCCGGGGCCGCCGTCCGCCGCCTGCGCCGGCCCGGACCGGGCGGCCAGGGACAGCGCGGTGGTGCCCCCGCCGAGTCCGAGCGCCTTGGTGAAGGTGCGCCTGTCGATCATGCTCGTTCCCTCCGTGGTGCGGCCGGATCGGCCGGTACCAGCCACTGTCGGCGGTGAAGCGACCGCGCGCATCGGCCGATTGACGGTGGGACGGCTGTTCGGGTGGTGCCCCGGAAGGGTGTCATCCGCACCGCGAAGGCCCTCTCGACGCGGCGGACGCGCGGCGGCATGCTCGTCCCCGTGCACGGTCCGGACCGTGCCGCGTCCCTGCGCCGTACGACCGAAGGAGCCCCTGTGGACCGTCTCGTGCTGGACCCGACCGGCCGTGACCGCGACGCCGAGACCGCCGAGCTGCACGCGCGCGGACCGGCCACGCCCGTCGACATCCTGGGGGTGAAGGCCTGGGCGGTGGCCGACCCGGACCTGCTGGAGGAGTTGCTCAAGGACCCCCGGGTCTCCAAGGACGGCCGCCGGCACTGGCCCGAGCTCCCCGAGATCTCCTCCGGCTGGCCGCTGGCCCTCTGGGTGACCGTGCGCAGCATGTTCACCGCCCACGGCGCGGACCACCGGCGACTGCGCCGGCTGGTCGGCACGGCCTTCACGGCCCGCCGGATCAACGAGCTCGCCGGGCGCGTGGAGGAGCTGACGGAGGCCCTGCTGGACGACCTCGCCGCGACGCCGCCCGGTACGCCGGTCGACCTCCGCGAGCGCCTGGCCTACCCGTTGCCGATCCAGGTCATCGCCCAACTCCTCGGTCTGCCGCCCGAGTTGACGGATCGTTTCAGGGCCCATGTGGACGGCGCCTTCGACACCACGCTCACCCCGGCGGAGTCGGAGGCCAACGCGGTGGCCTTCTACGGGATGGTCGGCGAGCTGATCGCCGCCAAGCGCCGCGAGCCCGGCGACGACCTGACCTCCGCGCTGATCGCCGCCTGCGAGAGCGGGGCCGGGGACGGGGTCGACAGCGGTGCCGACGGCGGCGACGCCGGGCTGAGCGAACAGGAACTGCTCGACACCCTGCTGCTGGTGGTCTCGGCCGGCTACGAGACCACCGTGAACCTGATCGACAACGGCATCGCCAACCTGCTCACCCACCCCGACCAGCTCGCCCTGGTCCGCGAGGGCAAGGTCGGCTGGGAGGACGTGGTCGAGGAGACGCTGCGCCGCGACGCGCCCGTCGCCCACCTGCCGCTGCGCTACGCGGTGGAGGACATCGAGCTGCCGGGCGGGGTGACCGTCCGCCGCGGCGAGGCGATCCTCGCCTCCTACGCCGCCGCCGGTCGCCACCCCTCCCGGCACACCGACGGCGCCGTCTTCGACCTGACCCGGGCGGACAAGGACCACCTCGCCTTCGGTCACGGCGTGCACTTCTGCCTCGGCGCCCCGCTCGGCCGGCTGGAGGGCCGCACCGCCCTGAGCAGGCTCTTCGAGCGCTTCCCGGACCTCGTGCTCGCCCCGGACGCCGAGCTGCGGCCGGTGGAGTCGCTGATCTCCAACGGCCACCGCACGCTCCCCGTGCTGCTGCACGGCCCGCGGGCCTGACGGCGGGAACGCGGCCGCGCCGCCCCGGGCACCCTCCGGGACGGCGCGGCCGCGCGGGGCTCACTGGCCCATGACGTACTTGACGGTCGGTCCGGTGGTCCAGCCGCCGTCCACCGCCAGCTCGGCGCCGGTGACGTAGGAGGAGTCGTCGGAGAGCAGGAAGACCACGGCGGTGGCGATCTCCGGGGCCTCGCCGACCCGGCCCATCGGGGTGTTGGGGTAGTTGCCCTCGCCCCGCTGGATGCCGACCGAGGCCGTCATCGGCGTGTACGTCATGCCCGGGTGCACCGAGTTGACCCGGATCCGCTCGGTGCCCAGCTCGACCGCGCCGATCTTGCTGAGGCCGCGCACGCCCCACTTGGAGGCGCCGTAGCCGGCCGTCAGCGCCAGGCCCATCAGGCCGGCTGCCGAGGAGATGTTGACGATCGAGCCGCCGCCGGCCGCGCGCAGCGCCGGGACGACGGTCTTCATCCCGATGAACACACCGGTCAGGTTGACGTCCAGCACCCGGCGGAAGTGCTCGACGCTCTCGTCCGCCAGCAGCGTGCCGGTGGAGATGCCCGCGTTGTTGACCAGGCCGTGCACCGCGCCGAACTCCGCCACCGCGAAGTCCACCACGCGCTGCCACTCCTCCTCGGAGGTCACGTCGTGCCGGACGAACCGGGCCCGCTCGCCGAGCTCGGCGGCGGTGGTCCGGCCGTCGTCCTCCAGGACGTCGGTGATCACCACGTTGCCGCCGGCCGCGACGGCCAGCCGGGCGGCCTCGGCGCCGAGGCCGCGGGCGCCTCCGGTGATGATGACGGTCTTGCCGGTCAGGTCGTTCATGACGTGCTCCTTCGGGGGGCGGGGGCGGCGAGCATGGCGGCGGACACCGTCACCAGGTCGGCGAGGAAGGTCTCCTCGTCCGTCAGCGGCGCGGATCCGGCGAGGTACTGCTGCGCGCGGTCGGCGAGCGCCGCGCCGATCAGGGTGAGGACCAGGTCGAGCCGCTCCAGCCGGATCGGCTCCGGCAGCGCGGAGATCCGCTCCTCGGTCAGCTCGATCAGCCGCCAGTAGCCGCCGCCCGCCAGGGTGGGGTGCGGGGTCCGGGTGCGGACGCCGCTGTTGTGGCTGATCTGCGCGGAGATCCGCAGGCAGCGCCGGCCCTGCTCGGTACGCAGTTCGGTGGCCTCGGCGGTGACCAGCGCGCCGAGCAGTCCGGGCAGGTCCGCGTCCGCGAGCGCCGGCAGGTCCGGTGCGAGCGCCCGCTCGGTGCGCTCCTGGCGGGCGGCCATGATCGCGTCGAGCAGGCCCTCGCGGGAGCCGAAGTGGTACTGCACGGCGGACGGGTTGCTCTGCCCGGCCAGCCGGACGATGTCCTTGGTCAGCGAGGCCTCGACGCCCCGGGTCGCGAAGAGTTCCTCCGCGGCCCGCAGCAGCCTCTCGCGGGTCTCATGGCCCGCCGACGTTCTTGCCATACGACCAGATTAATACTGGGCATTATTAACGTCAATGAAGCAGAACGCCTCGGCCCCGCCGTCGCGGGACGGCGGGGCCGAGGGGCCGGAAGGGTGTCAGCAGCTGGTCGAGACGGTCACCCAGTGGTCCTGGTACCAGACCTCGATCTTGCACTTCTTGGGCGGCGCGGCCGTCGCCGAGGCGGTGGCGGCCGTGCCGACGGTCATGCCGCACACGGCGACGAGCGCGGCGAGCGCGGTGACCGCGCGCCGCCGACCGGTCCGGGGGGTGGTGGTCCGGGTGGTGGTCCTGGTGGCCAAGGCTGGTCCTCCTCCTGTGAGCCGACCCGCCGGGAGACGGCGCCGGTGGAACGAGGATGCGCCCCGGTCCCCACCCGAGGGAGGGCAGAGCGTGCCCTGGCGCAACGGCCTTCCCTGTGCGCAACGACGGCTCCCGCCGCGGACGTTCGGGTACCGCCACGGTCGGAGTTCCGTCCGCCGGTGTACGTCTCGCGGTGGATGGGTGGACAGCGGGGGCGGTGTGACAATCACTGCTGTGGATATCGCTGAAGCTCTCCGTGACTTCTTGGTCTCCCGGCGGGCGAGGCTTCGCCCCGACGAGGTCGGGCTGCCCGCCCACGGCATCCGCAGAGTGACCGGCCTGCGCCGCGAGGAGGTCGCCGCACTGGCGGCCCTGAGCGTGGAGCACTACACCCGGCTGGAACGGGGGCAGGCGTCGCGGGTCTCGGACGCCGTCCTCGACGCGGTGGCCGACGCCCTGCGGCTCAGCCCGGGGGAGCGCCGCTACCTGCGCGGCCTCGCCCGCCCGACCGACCGCGAGGAGGCCGGCCTTCCCCCGGACCGGCGGTCGGGCATCCAGCGGGTGCTGGACTCGATGCTCCTCACGCCTGCCTACCTGGTGGGCCGGGGCGGCTCGGTGCTGGCCTGGAACGGGCTGGCGGCGGCCGTGTTCATCGACTTCGCCCGCGTCCACCCGGACCGCCGCACCGTCGGGCGGCTGGTCTTCACCGACCCGCGCGCCCGCCGGGTGTTCGTCAACTGGGAGGAGAAGGCCCGCGAGACCGTGTCCTACCTCCGGGGCGAGGTCGGCACGTGGCCGCACGACCCCGGCCTCGCCCGGGAGATCGGCGAACTGCGGGCGTGCAGCGCGGTGTTCCGCCGGCTCTGGGCGGAGCAGGTGGTGCAGGAGAACGATCACGCGAACGTCCTGATCGCCTGCCCGGCGGTGGGCCTGCTCAGCCTCTCCGCCGAGGCGCTGCACCTCGCGGGACATCCGGACAAGGTGATGGCCGTGTACACCGCCGCCCCGGGATCCGGCTCCGAGCGGAGGCTGCGCCGGCTGGCCCGTGCCCTGGCGCCCGGGTCCGCGCCGTCCGCCGCGCGTGTTGCGGCGCCGCCGTCCGCCGACGGTCCGGCCGAGGTCTGACGGGGCGTCCGGGGCGTCCGGGGCGTCCGGGGCCTCACGGACCGTCCGGGCGCCCGTGGATCAGCTCAGGAAGCCCGCGTGCACGTGGTCGTGGTGGGTGTCGTCGGTGAAGAACTGGTTGGCCGTCGCACCGCCCGCCGGGAGCAGCGGCCCGCCGACGTTGTAGGAGCCGGCCGCGGCGGCGGCCCGCATGAAACCCTCGACCAGGTCGCGCGGAGTGGCCGGGTCGACCACGGCGTGGCCGTCGATCTGCCAGGTGTCGAAGGCCCGGCCGGCCGGGTGGTCGCTGGGCCGGTCGGTCCCGAACACGTTCAGCGGGTGACCCGAGCGGACCACGCTGACCTGGAAGGAGTAGGGGCCGGCCAGGGTGAGCATGGCCTGCAGCACGCTGTCGTGGACCGAGCCGCTGCGCAGGTCCGCGACGGCCGCCGGCGGCAGGACGATCCGGGGTTCGGCGAGCACCCGGCCGGCGAGCGCCGGCAGCTGCGGCGCGGCGGGCCCCGGATCGGCGGGATGGAGCGCGGTGACCGTCCAGCGGGGGCTCGCCGCACTCAGCCGGACGTCCACCGTCGTCCCGCCGGCGGTGACGGCGGAACCGGTGGCGGACCACTGGCGGCACACCACCAGGACGCTCGCCGAGTCCGCGAGGATGCCGCCGTACTGGGCGTCGATCACCTCCACCACCGCCTCGGCGTCGGCGGGCAGCAGCGGTCCCGCCTGGTCGGCGAGCTGCGGCGGGAGTCCGAGGGCCGCCACCCGTTCCCGGGCCGCGGCCGGTCCCTGCCCGCCCGGGCCCCAGGTGCCCAGCGCCTCGATCAGCTCGACCGCGCGCAGCTTGACGTCCGGCTGCACCTCGCCGGGCCCGGGGCGCCAGGGCGTGGCCGTCGGCAGGGTGGCGGAGGCCGTCGGCAGGGGTGTGGTCGTGGGCGCGCCGGCCGGGCCCGGGGGAGCCGGCGAGGTGGTCGCCGTGGCGCCTTCCCGGGAGCCGGCACCGTTCGAGCCGCCGTTCGAGCAGCCGCAGGCGGCGCCGAGCGCCACGCCGAGCCCGCCGACCAGGACGGCCCGCCGCCGCATCAGTGGAGCATGATCGCGCACGCGGTCCACTCTGCCCGCCGCCGCGTCCCTCCGCCGCCCGGCATGAGCCGAAAGAGAGCGCCTACGGCTTGACCAGGAAGTAGGCCGTGATCATCACCACGCAGGCCAGGAAGGTCTGCGCGACCATGGCCACCGGCCAGGTCCCGTCCTCGGACTCGCCCGCCTCCTCGGCCGCCATCAGGCGTTGCGCCAGCTTCCTGCGGTGCCCGACGGCCCCCAGCGGGAAGACCAGCACCGCCGAGGTGTACATCGCCAGCACGGTGGCCGGCTCCATCTGCTTCGCCGCGTAGCTCGCCAGCCCGAACAGCACCATGGCGACGGGTGCCAGCGCGGTCCGCACGCGGTACCCGGGAGTCGGCATGTGCGGCACCATGACGCACAGGTACACCCCCGTCGCCAGCAGCGCGACCCACCACCAGACGGCCACATCGAGCCCGAGCGGAGTCATCCCCAGCCCCCCTTGTCGAGGACGTTCGTTGACGTACGTCCCATCGCCGTCAGCGTAGTACTCCGCCTCGCTCCCACGATCACCGGGGACCGTCGCCGTGGGGGGGGGGGGGGGGGGGCCCCCCCCCCCCGGGGGGGGGGGGGGGGGGCCCCCCCGGGGGGGGGGGGGGGGCCCCCCCCCGCCCGCCCCCCCCCGCGCGGCG
>NZ_JBHVRK010000013.1:197956-251005 GCF_042885845.1 Kitasatospora sp. NPDC058032
GTTCGATGACGTACGTCCCATCGCCCTCAGCGAAGTACTCCGCCTCGCTCCCACGATCACCGGGGACCGTCGCCGTGCGGGCCGGGTGCGCGTCCCGGCCCGCACGCGGGTGCGCCGGTCAGGTCCCCCAGGGGTCCGGTGGCTCGTCCCCCTCGCGGCCGGCCCCCGCGGGCTCGGAGTGGTAGAGGTGCACGGACGCGCAGTGGACGGCTCCTCGGCCTCCTCGGCCGCCCGCCAGCAGGAAGCGCCGGTACGGCCCGGGCCCCGGCTCCTCGGTGACCGTGAGCGAGTCGTCGTACTCCGGCAGGACCGTCATCTCCCGGACGTCCCGGAACTCGACCTCCAGCCGGCCGAACCCGGGCCGGCCGTCCCCGCTCTGCAGCACGAGCCGGCGGTCCTCGGCCGTGTACGAGCGCAGCCGGGTGCTGCGGTCCAGCACGATGAGCGGTTCGCCCGGCGGACCGCTCGCGCCGTCCTCGCCGCCGAGCGGCGTCCTGGTCCGGGCCTGCCGCCCGGCCGTCCTCCAGAAGTCCGAGGAACCGAACCGGAGGTGCTCGGGGCGGGCGACGAACCGCGTTCCGACCGCCTCCGCCAGTTCGGCGTCGGAGACAGTGCCGCCGAGCCCGAGGCCGCTCCAGCAGGCGGCGTGCGCGGCGTCGACCGGGTCCAGGTCGAAGGCGAGCCCGAGCTGCATCAGGATCTCGTCCGCCTTCTCCACCGGGCCGCACGCGCAGTTCTGCCGGGCCGCCATCTCGCGCAGCGTCCGGTGGACCGAGCCGTCGTGCCGCGCGGCGAACTCCCGCAGCGCCCGGACCGTGGCGCGTTCGTTCCGGTCGTCCTCCTCGAAGATCTCCTCGAGGGTGGGCCGGCGCCTGCGGGCCGGCGGTTCCGGGGTGTTCCCGTCCTGGGTCATGCCGTGGCCCCCGCGGGGTCCAGTCGGTGCACGCGGAGGCGGTGGCAGACCACGAAGTCCCGCCCGCCGCGGTCGGCCAGCAGCAGCCGGTGGTCGTGACCGCCGGGATCCGGGCCCAGCAGCGCGTCCATCGCGGCCACCGCCTCGGCGTCCGCCCCCGGTGCGGGGGATCCGGGCGCGCGGTCGATGACCAGGTCGCGGTACAGCGGCCGGACCCGCATCCCCCGGACGGCCTGGAACTCGACGTCCAGCAGGGCGCCGTCGCCGTCCGGGCCCGTGGCCCGGCCGCGCAGCACCAGGAGTCGGGAGTGCCCGTAGGACACGAGCCGGGACTCGCCCGGCAGGTGCACGGGGAGGTCGTCCTGGGTGGCCGTGAGCAGCATCCGCCGGGGCATCCGGTGCGCAAACCGGTCCCGGTCGACGGCGCCGTGGTCGAGGTCCCCGGTCCGCGGCAGCAGCCGCCCGACCTCCCGTTCCAGCCCGTCCTCGTCGAGCCGGCCGTCCCTCCCCAGCCCGGACCAGGCCATGATCAGGATGGCCTGCCCGCCGGTGATCCGGAACGCCTGCCAGACGATGGACCGCAGGGACCCGAGCCGGTCCGCGACGTCCTCCCCGGGGGCGCCGGGCAGTCCCAGCTCCCTCCCCAGCCACTGGGCCGTCGCCAGCACGGACCCTCCGTTCGCGACGGCCGCTTCCCTTGCCCGCCGCACCAGTTCGCGCTCGTACTCCATCGACCGCCCCCCTGTTCCCGTTGACGGCATCCTCTCCCAACGACCCGGGAATCGGCCAGGCGCCTCAGCTGCCGGGAGGGGCCGGGAGGGCGGCGACGGGCAGCGGGAGCCGGCCGGTCGACAAGCGGGTCATCCGATCGGATGACCCCCCGTTTCCGCCGTCACCAGGAGAGCGGGTACCGGACCGGATGTCCGCCGATCCGGCCCGGCAGCAGGCCGATCGCCACCAGCAGGACGGTGGAGAGCACGAGCAGCGGCAGGAACGGCCAGGCGTGCGGGGCCTGGAGCACCACGACCACGGCGCTGGCGACGGCCGGGGAGTGCGACAGGTGGCAGAGCATCATCGCGCCCAGCGCGAGTCCGGCGGCTATCGCCGCGCCCCAGGCGGTGCTGCCGGTGAGCGCGAGGGTGCCGTAGCCGATCAGCGCGGCGAGCAGCTGACCGCCCACCACGTTGCGCGGCTGGGAGATCGGCAGCCCGGGCGCGCCGTGCACCAGGGCCGCGCTGGCGGCGACCGGCGGGATCAGCAGGGGCTGGTGGACCAGCACACCGATCCCGGCCAGCAGGAGCAGCGCCCCGATGGCGAAGGCGGACGCCCGCAGCGCGTGCAGCGGATGCGGTCGGGAGGACTGGGCGGTGGGCGGCGTGGTCATGCGCGGGTGGCTCCGGGTGGGGAACGGGGGGACCCGGGGATGATAAACAGACTGTTGCAAGAAAAGGTGGGATGTTTCGCCAGTTGGACGGTCGTCGGACACTCCGTGGACGGACCGCCTTCCGTGGCGACCCCGGAACCACCGCAGCGACCATGCACGCAGAGAGGGTTGACTCCCCATGGCCGGAACCGCCGCCACCGTCTTCCGCAACGTCCGACCGTACGGTGCCGAGCGGTCCGTCGACCTGTTCGCCGTCGACGGCGTGCTGGTCGAGCGCCTGCCGGAGGGCGTCGAGTCGACCGTCGTCGACGGCGGGGGCCGGATCGCGCTGCCCACCCTGGTGGACGCGCACATCCACCCGGACAAGACCGCCTGGGGCGAGCCCTGGTACAGCCGGCGCCCGGCCGGTTCGCTGCCCGAGTACGTCCGGGGCGACGTCGACCTCCACCACCACCAGCGCACCCCGCTCGCCGAGCGCGCCCACCGGCTGCTGGCCCACGCCGTCGCCTCCGGCACCCGGGCCGTGCGGGCGCACGTCGACGTCGCCCCCGCCTACGGGCTGGCCGGGGTGACCGGGCTGGCCGAGGCGCGCGAACGGCTGGCCGGGGCGCTGGACGTCCAGCTGGTCGCCTTCCCCCAGCACGGCGTGCGCCGGACGCCCGGCGCGGGGGAACTGCTGGCCGAGGCGGCGGCGAGCGGGCTGATCGACGCGGTCGGCGGCATCGACCCGGCCGGCTTCGACGGCGGGCCCGACGGCGAGGGCCCCGCCCAGCTCGACCTCGTCTTCGACCTGGCCGAACGTCACGGCCTGCGGCTGGACGTCCACCTGCACGACCGGGGCGGGCGCGGCCTCGACCCGCTGCGCGACATCATCGCCCGGACCAGGGCCGCGGGCCTGGCCGGCCGGGTGGTGATCAGCCACGCCTTCTGCGTCCCGGAGCTGGCCGGCGACCGGCTCGCCGAGCTCGCCGACCGGCTGGCCGAGGCCGGCGTCGGCCTCACCACCGTCGCTCCCTCCGCGCACCAGGTGCTGCCGTTCCGCGAGCTCCAGGCGCGCGGCGTGCGGGTGGGTCTCGGCTCGGACGGCGTGCGCGACTCCTGGAGCCCCTACGGCAACGCCGACATGCTGCACCGCGCCCACCTGCTCGGCTGGACCACGGACGCGCGCACCGACCGGGAGCTGGCCGACTGCTTCGCGCTCGCCGCCGACGGTGGCGCGGACCTGCTCGACCTGCCGCGCGTCACCCTGCGGCCGGGTTCACCCGCCGACTTCCTGCTGGTGGACGGCGAGTGCCTCCCGCAGGTCGTCGTCGACCTCCCGCCGCGCGACCTCGTCGTCCGGGCCGGCCGGGTGGTCGCCAGGGACGGCCGTCTGCTCGTCTGAAAGGCCCGCCGGACGGCCCTCCGGAAGGCCTGCCGGAAGGCCGCTGTCCGGGGTGGTGACGGCGGTGTCCGTGGCGCGTCCCGACCTGACCGGCGCGAACGGTCCGCCCTCACTCCACCCCGGTGCGCCTGCGCACGCGCGGCGCGTTCACCGGACGGTCGCACCGGGTAGTCGTTCGCATACACTGGGCGACTCCATGGGGGGTGACGGCCAGGGAGCGGCAATGCCGGAACACGAACAGCTGGGCCCACGCGCCGAGCCCGGCGGACCAGTCGACCCTTCCCGACCCGCCGGCGCGGCCGGTCCGGCCGGCCCGTCCCGGCTGCCGGCGCGGCCGGACAAGGTGCCGTTCCAGGCCCGCACCCCGATGGACGGCCCGGCCGTCACCGGTCTGGGGGCGACCTCCTGGCCGGACCGGATGCTCCCGCTGCTCCGCATGCCCACCGCCGCCCGCCCGCTGCTCCCCGACCTCCCCGGCGAGGACCGGCCGGATCCGGCCGAGGTGGCGGCGGTGCTCGACCTCGCCCTGCTGGTGGGGGAACTGCTGCTGGCCAGCGGCGAGGCGGCGGAGGACGTCGAGGCGGCGATGCTCGCGGTGGCGCGCGCCTACGGCGTCCACCCGTGCGACCCGCAGGTCACGTTCACCCGGGTCGCCGTCTCCTACCGGCCGGGCCCGGCCGAGCCGCCGCTGACGGTGGAGCGGTCCGTACGCCGGCCGTCCGGCGACTACGCGCGCCTCGCGCTGCTCTTCCGGCTGGTCACCAGGATCTCGGCGGGCGGGATCGACGTCGAGGAGGCCCACCGCCGGCTCGCGGCCGGGCTCCGGTCCGGCCACCGCTACCCGGGGTGGCTGGTCGCGCTGTCCTGCGGGCTGCTCGCCGGGGCGGCCACCGTGCTGGTCGGAGGCCGCACCGACGCCCGGGCCGGACTGGTGTTCGCGAGCGCCTTCGTCGCGGCCCTGGTGGGCGACCGGCTCGCCGTACTGGTGGCCCGTCACGACCTCCCGGAGTTCTACCAGTTCGTGCTGGCCGCGACGCCGGCCGCGCTGATCGGCATCCTGCTCTCCTTCAACGGCCTGCACCTGCGCGGCTCGGCGGTGATCACCGGCGGGCTCTACGCGCTGCTGCCGGGGTGGCGGCTGGTCGCCGCGGCGCAGGAGGGACTCGCGGGCTGCTACCTGACGGCCGCCGCCCGCATGCTCGAAGCGCTGTACATGATGACCGGCGTGGTGATCGGGGTGACGGCCGTGCTCTACGTCGGCATCAACCACGGCGCGGACCTCGCGGCCCGCGATCTTCCGGTCGGAGCCTCGAACCCACCGCTGCAGCTGGTGGCGGCCGTGCTGGTCACCCTGGCCTTCGCGGTGATGCTGAACACCGAACCGGGTGCGCTGCCCGCGGTGCTGCTGAACAGCACGGCCGGCTGGACGACCTACGGCGTGCTGGTCGGCGCGGGCCAGCAGCCGGTCGCCGCCGCCGCCGTGGCCGCCGGGCTGGTCGGCCTGGCCGGCCAGGTGATGGCCCGCCACCGCGGCAGCTCCGCGCTCCCGCACGTGACGGCGGCCCTCGGGCCGCTGCTGCCCGGCTCGGCGCTCTACTTCGCCCTGCTCGCCTTCGTCCGCGGGGACGCGGTGACCGGCCTGCGGGGCGTCGCCCACGCCTGCGCCATGGCCATGGCACTCGCCATCGGCGTCAACCTCGGCCGCGAGGCCGCCCGGCTCTTCCTCCCGGCCCCGGCGCCGGGCGCGGTCCCGCCCGCGCGCCACCGGGGCCGCCACCGCCGCTGAGCCACGGCGTCGGCCGCCAGTCCGGTCGCTACTGTCCGGATCCGGCGCATGCCGAATCAGCGACTTGAAAAATTCTTCATGTTCATACATGCTGTCGTGCCGTTGGATCGGCACCGACCTGCCGCAGGCCGGTGAGGAAGAGGAAGAACACCGGTGAGGACGAGCAAGAGGGAGGCAGGGTGAACATCACCGCCTCCGTTCCCGGCCGGCTGCGCGCCGTACTGCCGAACCGGGAGACCATCGCCACCATGGGGCGCTCGCCCCGCAAGGACCTGCTCGCCGGGGTGACGGTCGCGATCGTCGCGCTGCCGCTGGCACTCGGGTTCGGCATCTCCTCCGGCGCCGGCGCCGAGGCGGGGCTGGCCACCGCCGTGATCGCCGGCGCGCTCGCCGCGCTCTTCGGCGGCTCCAACCTCCAGGTGTCCGGGCCGACCGGGGCGATGACCGTCGTCCTGGTGCCGATCATCGCCCGCTACGGGACCGGCGGCGTCCTGACCGTCGGGCTGCTCGCCGGTGTGATCCTCGTCGCCCTCGCACTGGCCCCGGCCGGCCGGTGGATGGCCTACGTCCCGGTGCCGGTGGTGGAGGGCTTCACCCTCGGGATCGCCGGTGTCATCGCCCTCCAGCAGGTGCCCGGAGCGCTCGGCGTGAGCAAGCCGGACGGCGACAACCCCGCCGTCGTCGCCGCGCGGGCCGTGCGCGCCTTCGCCGCGTCGCCGCACTGGGCGGCGCTCGGCCTGACCCTCGCGGTGGCGGCGGTGATGCTGATCGGCGCCCGGCTGCGACCCGCCGTGCCCTTCTCCCTGGTCGCCGTCGTCGCGGCGACCGTCACCGCGGCGGCCGCCGGCCTGCCGGTCGCCACCATCGGCCATCTGCCCGCCGGACTCCCGGCGCCCTCGCTCGGCTTCCTCGACCTCTCGGCCGTCCCCGCCCTGCTGCCCTCCGCGTCCGCCGTCGCGGCACTGGCCGCGCTGGAGTCCCTGATGTCCGCGACCGCCGCGGACGCCATGAGCGTCTCGGAGCGGCACGACAGCGACCGCGAACTGTTCGGCCAGGGCCTGGCCAACCTGGCCGCGCCACTGTTCGGCGGCGTCGCCGCCACCGGCGCGATCGCCCGCACCGCCGTGAACGTGCGCTCCGGCGCGGTGTCGCGCCTCTCCGCGCTCGTCCACGCCGCGGTCCTGACGGTGATCGTCTTCGCCGCCGCCCCGCTGGTCGCCGGGATCCCGCTCGCCGCCCTGGCCGGGGTCCTGCTGGCCACCGCCGTGCGGATGGTCGAGGTCGGCTCGCTGCGGGCGCTCGCCCGGACCGGGCGCGGCGAGGCCGCCGTCCTGCTGCTCACCGCCGCCGCCACCCTGGCCTTCGACCTGGTCACCGCGGTCGTGGCCGGCCTGCTCGTCTCCGGCGTGCTGGCGCTCGCCGCGGTCGCACGGGCGGCCAGGGTCGAGCAGGTCCCGCTGCACGCCGACCTGCCGCCGGCCGACCACCACGACGAGGAGCAGGCGCTGCTCGCCGAGCACATCGTCGCCTACCGGATCGACGGACCGCTGGTGTTCGCCGCCGCGCACCGCTTCCTGCTGGAACTCACCGAGGCCGCCGAGGTCGACGTCGTCATCCTGCGGATGTCCCGGGTCAGCGCGATCGACGCCAGCGGTGCCACCGTCCTCGGCGACGCCATCGGCCGGCTGCGCCGCCGCGGCACGCTCGTCCTGGTCTCCGGCGTCCGGGACGAGCACCATCGCCCCCTCGACGCCCTCGGCACCCTCGACGCGCTGCGCGCCGACGGCCACGTCTTCGCGACCACCCCCGAGGCGATCGCCCACGCCCGCACCCACCTGCGGGCGCGGGGCGCCGCCGCCGGGCCGCCGGCCTCCGCCGCCCCTGCCTGCCTTCGCTGACCTCGGTAACCCCTACTCGAACGACTGGATAGTCTGATCACATGAGCGACAACCTCCCCGCCTGCCCGAAGTGCTCCGGCGAGTACACCTACGAGATGGACGCCCTCATGGTCTGCCCGGAGTGCGGCCACGAGTGGGAGCCCGCCACCGGTGGCGGCGAGGCCGCGTCCGGCGAGCGGGTGATCAAGGACTCGGTCGGCAACGTCCTGAACGACGGCGACACCGTGACCGTCGTCAAGGCGCTCAAGGTCAAGGGCAGCGTCTCCGGCATCAAGGCCGGCACCAAGGTGCGCAACATCCGGCTGGTCGACGGCGTCGACGGCCACGACATCGACTGCCGGATCGAAGGCTTCGGCGCCATGCAGCTCAAGTCCAGCGTGGTCAAGAAGGCCTGAGGCCCTCGGCGGTGGCCGGCCGGCAGCGGTCGGCCACCGGTGCCGCGCCGGCCGTGGTGCGTCAGCAGCGGTCGGCCGGAAATCTGGCGGTCACCGGTCCACCCGGCCGCGCCCGCTCCAGCCACACCGGCCGGCTGCCCAGCTCGGCCACCGGCGGGGTGACGTACAGCAGCCCCGGCTCCTCGCCGGGTTCGGCGGTGTCGTAGGCCCCGGCCACCACCAGCCGCAGCGCCGCGCAGACCGCCCAGTCGGGATCGGCCGCCGCACCCGCCGGGTCGAGCCGGGCGGCCAGCCCGAGCAGCGCCTCGCGCAGGGTGCCGGTGAGACGGGCGACGGGCGCGCCGTCCAGGGCGGGGTGCCCGCCGCCGTCCCGGTGGGCGGAGGCAGGGGCGGTGCCGGTGACCGGTGTCGTTGCGCTCACAGGAGTCATGCCGAGGACGCTAGGGGAGACGTCCGACAACGGCCCGCCCGACGGTGGCCGGTTCCGGGCGGTGCGTCAGTTGCCGTCCGCCGTCGGCCGGGAGCGTTCCCGGTCGAGCATCCGCAGGTGCAGCCGCTGCGGCCGCAGGACGGTGGTCAGCCGCATCGGGCGGTCGTCCGCGCGTCGGCCCGGCGCCGGCGCCGGATGCCAGCGGGCGAGCAGGGTTGCCAGCGCGATCGCCGCCTCGGCCCGGGCGTAGTCGGCGCCGAGGCACTGCCGCGGGCCGTTGGCGAACCCGGCGAACCCCCAGCGCGGCAGGGCGGCGGCCCGCTCGGGCAGCCAGCGGTCCGGGTCGAACCGGGCCGGGTCGGCGAAGATCCGCGGATTGTGGTGGGCGACGTACGGGCTGACCAGCACCTGGCTGCCGCGCGGCAGGACGCGCCCGCCCAGCTCGGTCTCACGGGCGCAGGTGCGCAGCAGCACCCAGCCGGGCGGGTAGAGCCGCAGGGCCTCCGTCAGCACCCGGGTGGTGGCGGACAGCCGCGGCAGGTCGCCCCACCCGGCGGGCCCACCGTCCGGCAGCACGGCGTCGACCTCCGCCCGTACGGCAGCCAGGGCCTCCGGGTGGGCCGTCAACAGCCGCAGTGTCCAGGAGAGTTGCGAGGCGGTGGTCTCGGTGCCGGCCAGCAGCATGGCGACCACCTGGTCGTGCAGCTCGGCATCGGAGAGCGTCGAGCCGTCCTCGTCGCGGGCGGCGACGAGCCCGGCCAGCAGGTCGGTGCGGCCCGGGCCGTGCGCGCGGTGGTCGCGCACCAGGTCGGCGACGGTCTGCCGCAGCGTACGGACCGCCCTCCGGTAGCCGGGGCCCGCGGGCAGCATCCAGAGCCGCCGCAGCGCCCCGGCGAAGGCGGTCTCGAAGGAGCGCTGCAGCCGCTCGGCGAGCGCGTCCGGCACCTCGGTGCCGAGCAGCGTGCGGGTCACCACCCGCAGGGTGAAGCGGTAGCAGGCGGGGAAGACGTCCACCACCTCGCCGTGCCGCCAGGAGCCGGCCAGCAGCGCCGCCTCCCGGCTCATCACCTCGGCGTAGGCGGCCAGCCGCTCGGGCCGGAACTCCGGTTGCAGCATCCGGCGTTGGCGCCGGTGGTCGGCGTGGGCGCAGGTGGGCAGCCCGTTGCCGAGGATCTCCCGGAAGCGGCCGTAGATCGGCCCGCCCTTGTCGAACGTGCGGTCGTCGGCGTACACCTGCCGCAGCAGCTCCGGATGGCAGGGCACCACCAGCCGGTACGTCCCCAGCCGGATCTCCACCAGGTCGCCGTACGCGTGCAGCCGCCCCAGGAACCGCGCCGGGTCCCGGGCCAGCACGGGCAGGTGCCCGAGCACCGGCACCGCCCCGGGCAGCTTTCCGTGCACATAGGTCGTGGTCGCGGAACCCCGCGCTGACGAGGACACAGCAGCAGGGTAGGCGCACCGGAGAGCGGCGGACAACCGGCGTACGTCCACCCGCCCGCGCCGCTCGGCCGGACGGGGGACCGGCGGCTGCCGGATCGCGAAACCCCCTTCCCGGCGGGTCGATGGCCCGGTACCGCTCCGGAGAAGTCCCCGGGCGGAGTTGAGTACCGGTACTCAGGCGAACGGCGCCCCGGGGCGGGGAGGATCGCCAGTATGACCAGCGATCAGACGGCCCGGGCCCGGCAGGCCCGGACCGCGACCGGGTGGACGTGCGCCCCGTGCGCGGCGCACGAGGCGGTGACGGCGGGATGATCTGGGGACGTGGCGGCCCGGGACGCATCCCGCTCACGGACACCGGGGCGATCCAATGCCCGGGCCTCGCCCATGTGACGGTCGGCGACCGGGACCCGGGCCGGGACGACGCCGACCGGGACGGCGCCCGCGTCCCCGACGTCCCCGGCGAGCCGCCCTCCCCCGCGAAGGGGCGCCGGTCCAGGCGCTGAACCGGCCCGCGGCGAGCGGGCCGGCGCCCCCTACCCCGCCGGTGCGTCGGCCTCGGCGTCGGCGACCCAGGCGGGCAACGGCTCACGACGGGTCAGCCACTCCCGGGGCACCCGGCCCAGGCCGGTGCGGGCGGCGACCACCCCGGCGGTGATGGCGCAGGTGGTGTCGACGTCGCCGAGGCCCTCGGCGGTGGTCCACAGCGCGTCGGTCAGACTGTCCAGGTGGTGGGCGGCGGACCACAGCGCGAAGGGGACGGTGTCACCCGCCTGGACGCGCTGCCCGCTCCCCAGGACGTCGGCGGCCTGCCACGGCTCGGTTCCGGCGTCCAGGTCGGCGGCGCGGCGCAGGCCCTCACGCACGGCCCCCGGCGGCGTGCGGTCGGCGACCTCGGCGAGCAGCGCCGGGGCCTGCGGCACGGGCCGGGCACGGCTGCCCGCGGCGAGCGAGGCCGCGACGGCGACCGCCACCGCGCCGGCCACCCCTTCCGGGTGCGCGTGCGTCACCTCGGCGGACAGCACCGCCTGCTCGGCCGCCTCCTCCGGGTCCGCGGGGAACCAGGCCCCGAGCGGTGCCACCCGCATCGCCGCGCCGTTGCCGAAGCTCCCCTCGCCGCCGAACAGTTCGCGCGCACCCGACCGCCAGCTGCCCGGCGACTCCGCGAGCGCGGGCAGCAGCCGCTGCATGCCGCGCCCGTAGCCGCGTCCGGGGTCGGCCAGGTAGGTCGCGCCGAAGGCGAGGGCCAGCTTCTCCTGGTGCACCGCGTCGAACGCGGTCAGTACCCCGTACACCGACAGCGCCATCGCGGTGTCGTCGGTCCAGTGCCAGGGCGCCTCCTCGGGAATCCGGCGGGCCCTGATCTGGGCGAACGCCTCCCGGGGCGTACGGAAGAGGGGGAACCAGCGCTCCCCGAATCCGTCCCCGAGGGCCAGACCCTCCAGCGAGTCACGAGCGGCGGAAGTGGATGTCATCGCGCCATCCTCCCAGGACCCGCCAGGGGCCATCTGCGGGGCGCCGAACGGCACCGCGCCCCGCACGGCGCACGCGAGCCGCGCCGGTCAGTCGCGCCCGCGGACCAGCAGCGCGGCCGAACTCGGATCGCCGACGCGCTTCGCCGCCGCCCCCTTGAGCACACTCAGCGCGGCCGGCAGCGCGGCCACCGCCGCCGCCCTGAGCGCACCGATCGAGGTCAGGTCGAAGTTGTCGGCCAGCAGCAGGCCCAGGAACGTCGCGGCGTAGGTGGCGAGGGTGCGCTCGGTCAGGTCGATGATGAACGTCCGCATGGTCAGGACTCCTTGCACGATGGAGACGATCAGGTGCGTGGTCGCGGAGCACTCGGTTCGGGCAGTTCGTCGAGGGACGGTGTCGTTGGCCGGAGGACCTGCGGGTGCGGCGACTCGCCGCCCCTGCTGTACACGTTCGGACCCACCCGTTCGGAGGACGGCCCCGGTCCGCATCCGAAGAAATCCCAAGACCGTCCTGCTGCCCGGCCCACGCCGTCACCTCGACAACGGCCGCCGTTCGGCCTGTGCCGCCCGGCCTACTGAGAAGCAGGCAGGGCCCGCCGATTCGGCGGGCCCTGCCTGTCGTGACGGTTGTTTCCTAGTCCTCGTGGAACGGCGAGATCATCGTGTCCACGTAGAGACCGGCCGAGCGGGCTCGTGTGATCGGGCCGTCCGCATTGCCCGGGGTACCGACAAACATGTAGTAGTCACCGGCGAAGTGAACGTAGAAGCCGCCCTCTCCTTCGAGACAGCACCAGACGTAGTCCTCGCGAAGAATGGACCGCGCCAGGTCGACAGCTTGCTCGGGAGTCAGGTCCTCGGCTTCCTGGACTCTTCCCCACCACGAGCTTTCCGGGAAGATTTCCAGACCTTCCACTTTGAGCCTGTCGACCCCGGAGGCCTGCAGGAAGTCCTGGATGAAAGTCAGGTACTTCTGCTCGGTCCGCAGGTATTCCTCTTCGGTCAGCGGTACCCCGTCGTAGCTTCGGCCGATGTCGGACATTGCCGTCCAGGAGTCCTTGGTGCCGATTCTCTCTTCTTCTGAATACTTGACGACACGATACCGATTCATGCGTCAGTCGCCTACCTTGTGGCACAGGTGCTTGCAGTAGGTTCCGCTCCGGGTTTCCTTTTTGAGAACAGCCTTCGCTGAGCGGCCCAGCTTCCAGGCGCCGCCCCTGTGGGAGGTGAGATCGCGGGTGATGAAAACATTTCCCTTCTTGTTCTTGTAGATCTTGACCTTCGAAGTCGACTGGGATCCTCCGTCCTCAGTGAACCCCATCTTCTTGGCGATACGACCGGCGTCCTGCTCGTTGAGCTTATGTCCGAGCTTGCAGGCATCGGGTAGCTGATTGTCATTGTGCGTCAGGACCTCGTCGCCGCCGGCGGTGAGGACGACGAACGTGTGGACGTTTCCGACGTTGAGGTTGTAGACGAGTTCGTCGGCCGTGTCGCCGAGGTCGCGGGTGTAGGTGACCTCGGTCGTGCTGCCGTCGGGCGAGAGGAGTTCGTCGCCGACGGCCACGTCGGCCGCCTCGACCCAGCCGCGTCCGATCACCCACATTGGGTGGTTGGCGGTGGCTTCAAGAGGCGCGGTCGAGGGATCCAGGTCGGTGTCGAGCTGGACCATGTGCTTCGTCCCGAAGCCAACCACCACGTCGAGTACCGGCTGCGCGGAGGTCTCGCCGGTCACCGGGTCGGTGGCCGCGACGAGGTCGCCGATCCGAATGTCGGAGATCGGACGGTAAGCGCCGTCGGCCATCCGCACCAGGGTGTCCGGAGCGAAGGAGTTCCTCCGTGGGCACCCGCAACTGCACTTCTTGGTGATGGACTTCACCTTGGAGGCGGTGGCCCGGTACACGGTTTTGGCCTTCGTCGCCACACGTTGGACCCGGGCTGCTGCTCGGGTGGCCTTGACTGTGGTGACCGCTGCCTTCACCGCTGTGTTCGCGCCCACCAGGCCGGCGACCGCGGTGACGGCCATTTCGGCGGCCTTACCCCAGTTCCCGGTGGCCGCGTAGGACACAGAGGACACCGCTGCGGCAACCGCGCCGATGGGGCCGGGGATGTAGGAGGCGACCTCGGCGACCTTGGCGACCACCTCGACCGTCTTCTTCAGCCACTTGGGCATGCCCCAGTTGCCGTCGAGGTCGGTGCAGTTGACGGGGTCGCCGGTGCAGTAGTCGTAGGCGCCGGCGTTGCCGCCGGGCACCGGGTCGATCTGCAGGAAGCGGCCCAGCGCCGGGCTGTAGAGGCGGGCACCCATGAGGATGTCGCCGTCCTGGGCCTCGGCCGAGCGCTGCTTGCCGCCCAGCCAGCCGTAGCGAACCGCTTCCTGGCCGTCCTGCGGGATACCGAACTCGTCGAAGTCCAGCACCTTGGGTGTGGTCAGCGCGGTGTCGGTGGTGATGACGACGGAGCCGAACAGGTTGGTGAGCTGGAGCTGGACATCACCCGTCCTGCTGGTCGTGGCGACCAGGTCGGAGTCGGGCCCCGAGACGTTGCGGGTCAGGGTGCCCTGGGTGGTGTCCTCGATCGTCCAGCGGACCTCGTCGCTGTCGTCGCCGTAGTGGTTCAGCT
Source organism: Kitasatospora sp. NPDC058032 (assembly GCF_042885845.1). Lineage (NCBI taxonomy): Bacteria > Bacillati > Actinomycetota > Actinomycetes > Kitasatosporales > Streptomycetaceae > Kitasatospora > Kitasatospora sp. NPDC058032. The sequence continues at coordinate 211,672 of NZ_JBHVRK010000013.1, forward strand.
TCGACGTGGCGCCGGCCCAGGTACCGTCGGCCTGCTTCTTCGACGTGGTGAACGCGGTCAGGCGGTGGGCGGCGTCGACGGCCCACTCCTGCTTGGTGTCCCCCTTCTCCTGGGCGGCGACCCGGTCGTTGGCCCAGTAGGTGTTGGTCGCGCCGGTCGCGGTCTTCACCGTGCGCCCGAAGGCGTCGTAGACGAAACCCGCATCCGTCAGGCGGTCGGCGCTGTCGTAGGTGTGGTTCTCGGCGACCGCCCCGGCCGTGCTGCACTCGCCGGCTTCGCCGCGCGGGGCGGTCGACTTGGACAGGCGGTTGGAGTGGGCGTCGAAGGCGTACTGGCGGGTGACGCAGCCGGTGGCGACCGTGGACTGCTCGGCCTTCACCAGTCGGCCGAGCCGGTCGTACTGGTAGGAGCGGGTGGCGGTGGAGCTGGTGTCCTTGGCCACCTGGCCCTGGGTGGAGATGTCGGCGCTCTGCGCCCAGATCACCTTGTTGTCGGAGGTGCGGGTGTAGGTGCGGCTGGTGGCCTCGCCGACGGCGTTGGTGGTGTCCTTGCGGACGATCCCGCCGGGGTAGGTCTGCTCGACCAGCTGGCCGTCCGGACCGTACTTGGCGGTGAACTCACCCGCGACGCTGTCGTTGATCGAGGTGACCAGCCCGCGCGGCTCCTTCGCGCGGTCGTAGGTGTAGGTGCTGAACCCGGTCGGGTCGGTAACCTTCACCGGCTTGCCGAACTTGTCGAACTCCGAGGTGGTGGTGCCGCCGTCGGCGTCCGTGTAGGAGATCAGCCGACCCAGTGAATCGAGCACACGCACGAGTGACTTGCCGCCGGCCGTCGTCTTCACGATGTCGCCGGTGGCCGGGTCGTACTCGGTGGTGACCTTCGGCAGCGGCTTGCCCTCGTCCGAGGTGATCTCGGTCGAGGTGATCCGGTCCGCGCCGTCGTAGGTGGTGACCGTCTTGCGGCTCTTGCCCGCGTTGGTCTCGGTGGTCTCCTCCGGCTCGCCGAACGGCGAGTAGCGGGTGACCCGCTTCACCGGCAGCGTGGTCGGCATCCGCGTCGCGTCCGCACCGGTGATCGCACCGCCCGGCCCGGTGACACAGGGCAGACCCGCCCACTCGGGACGGTTGGCGCACAGGGCGTCGTCCGGGTTGGCGCCGGCGCTGTAGAACACCGACTTCACCGTCCCGGCGTCCGCGCCGTTCGAGCCCGGCCTGCGCGACTCCACCGCACGCCCCGAGGCGTCGAACTTGACGGTGGACGTCAGCTTCGCGCCCAACGCGTCGGTGGTTACCGATGTCGCGGTCTTCAGGACCCAGCCCGACGTCCCGCCGATCGGCGTGTCGTACCCGGTCCTGGTGACCCGCAGCTCGACGTCGTCGGCGTAGCCCTCGATCCGGGCACCGTCCGTGGCCGTGGTGACCAGGTGGTAGGCCTTGCCGTCCGGCTTCCCCTCGTCGTAGGTGCTGGTGTTGTGGTCCCGCGCCACCACCGACGTGCCGGCGGCGAGCGAGGGGTTGACCGTCGTCTTGGTGAGCGTGAGGGTGTCGATGCCCGCCTGGAAGTACGGCGAGCCGGCCGCCGGGTTGGTGCCGGTGACGACCAGGTCGAGCTGGTGGTCGCCGCGGGCCAGCTGCACCGGGGCACCGGCGGACCACGGGGTGGTGGTGACGCCGTTGTTGTAGCCGTCGAAGCTGCCGGTGACGTCGGTGCCGTCGAGAACGAACTTGACGATGCCGTAGTCGATGGCCTTGGTCATCTTGGCGGAGAGCAGGTACTTGCCCTCCTCCGGGACGGTCACCCGGAACGAGGCGCTGTCGCCGGCCTTCTTGCCGAGGAGCATGACCTGGGCGTTGCCGGACCAGCCGCCTCCGCCGACCCAGCTGCCGTCGCCGTTCTGGGTGATGACCTGGGCGGTCGTACCGAGGCGGGGCATGCTCTCGCCCTCGACCGTGACGGTCGCCGGGTTGGTGCCGGCGGCGATGTCCTCGGCGAGGCTGGCGCGGTAGAGCGGACCGAGGGTCTCCAGGACGTCGAGGCCGTCGGCGGTGTAGGTGGTGCGGGAGTCGAGCAGCCGGGCCCGGTCCGCGGACGCGGCGGGCAGGCCGAGTTCCTCGACGAACCGCGCGGTCTCCGGGTGGGTCCCCAGCGCGATCGCCCGGTTGGTGGCCTCCAGGGAACGGACGGCGTGGCCGTAGCGGTCGTACTCGGTGGTGTCGATGTCACCCCCGGGAGTGACCGACGGGCTCGCCGTGTTGACCTCGTTGCCGGAGGCGTTGAGGTAGTGCACCGCGGCCGGCTTGTAGCCGTCCTTGCCCGGCTTGACCGCCGTGGCGGTGTTGGTGCCCGGGTCGTCCTCCGGCCCGAACACCGCGGTCGCGTCGGTGGGAGCGTCCAGCTGCGCCCACTTGGCGACGTCCGCGCCCGCGAGGTCGTACGGACCGCCCGCGCCGACCGTCAGCGGCACCTCGTAGACGACGTTGGTCGCGATCTCGCCGCTGATCTGGTCCTTGCTGCCCTGGGCGAGCGAGGCCCGGCGGACCTTCAGCAGGCGCCCCGGGTCCTGGTCGGCCGCGGCCTTGCCGTAGTCGAAGTTCCACGGCAGCTCACCCGCGGCACCGATCCGGGTGACCCGGCCGTCGGCGTCGTAGCTGTACGTGGTCTTCAGCGGCTGGGCCAGACGCGGGTCCCAGACCTGCACCAGTCGGCCGCGCTCGTCGTACGCGTAGTGCGCGACCTCGACGGCCTCCTGCTTGGACGTGACCGGGTTCCACGACCACGCCTTCACCGAGCGGATCCGGTCGGTGAAGTCACCGGGAGTCCCGGCCACCGCCGTCGTGGTGACCGCGTAGTCGTAGTCCATCGCCTCGCAGCCGCGCGGCAGCGTGCCGGTCAGGCAGCCGCCCGCGTCGTCCACGCCGGGCTCCACCGTCGGGACAGCGCGCTTGGGCAGCACCCGGCCGTCGGTGACGTCGTAGACGTAGCGGGTGGTGGAGGCCGCTTCGGGACCGGTCTCGCTCTGGACCTGGAACTCGCTCGTGCCGAGGCCGCGGGCGAAGACCGTGACGCTGCCGTCGAGGTCGGCGAGCTTGTAGGTGGTACCGGAGTTGGCCGGGGTCCACTTCTGGTTGGGACCGCCGTGGCACCAGTGCAGGGTGACCTGGGTGCCCTGACCGCCGGAGTCCGGGGCGTCGAGGCACTTGCCGGAGTTGGCGTTCATCAGACTGCCGTCCGGGCGGACCTCCCACTGCTGGGCGCCGGTGCCGTTGCACTCCCACAGCTGGATCTTGGTGTAGTCCGCGGTGGAGGAGTTCGGGACGTCCAGGCACTTGCCGAGCGCGGAGACCGAGCCCTTGTCACCCAGGATCCACTGCTGCGCGGCGGAGGTGTTGCAGTCCCAGGTCTGGACGGCGGTGCCGTTGGCGGTGTTGGAGCCGTTGACGTCCAGGCAGCGTCCGGTGGTCGGCGTGGTGATCAGGCCGGCCACGGCGGGCTGGGCGGTCAGGGTCAGCGACTCCGCGCCCGGCTCCGGGAAGAAGGTTCCGTCGGAGCCCTTGGCGAAGGTGAGCGAGGTGTCGTCGTTGCCCTTGATCTCCGCGAGGTCGGACTCGGGGAAGGTCAGCGAGCGGTAGTCGGAACCGGTTCCCGCGTCCGGGCCGCCGGACCACTGCGGACCGAACGGCGCGACGATCTCCTTCAGCGACAGATCGTCGAAGAAGACCTCCTTGCCGCCCCCGGAGAACCCGTTGTAGAGGCGGAAGAACGCCTCGGTGGCACCCTGCGGGACGGCCATGTCGACCGTCAGCTGCTGCCAGCCGTCGGTGAACCCGGCCTTCGCGGAGGTCACCTGGGCGTAGCCGGCCGAGGTCCTGGTGAAGCCGGCCAGACGCAGGCCGCGGTCCGCGTAGTCGGGGTTCAGACCGGTGCCGGCCGGGACGAAGATCCAGCCGGTGAGCCGGTAGGTCTTGCCGGGCTTCATGCCCATGGCCATCGAGTTGTCACCGATGGCGGCGTACGAGTCCTGGCCGGTGGCGACGATGCGCAGCGAGTCGGTGCTGTTGTCGTGGCCGCGGGCGGTGGAGCGCTCGATGGTGGCCTGTCCGGCGGAGAAGCCGTTGGTGTCGAAGCCGACCTGTCGCTGGTTGGCCGTCAGGCGCTCGCCCTGCGGCTGCCAGCCGCGCCCGAGGTCGCGCGAGGAGGAGGAGCGCTTCACCGAGACGCCGAACTCGTCGGCGTCGGTGACGTCGACCGAGTAGTCGCCGGTCAGCAGGTTGACCGAGCCGGGGCCGATCCCGGTGCCGGCCGCGCCGTCGGCGTTGCGGTCGACGGTGATGGTGTTCCAGGCGGTCGCGTAGCCGTTGCCGGAGCCGTCCTGCGGGAAGAGCAGGGCGCGGATCTGGACGACGCCGCCGACGTTGCCGAGCGTGTCGACGACCGTCCAGTTGGCGTGCGGGCCGAGATCGGCCAGCAGCGGCTTGGGGTCGGTGACGGGGGTGTTGTCGGCCTTGGCCAGATTGGCGAGCGGCACGTTGTACTCGGTCGCGCCGGGGCCGCGCCGGTACTGGTAGACCACCCGCTTGTACTGGGTCTGGGCGTCGACCTGCAGCTTGACGCGCTTGGCGGCCTGGCTGCCGTCGATGGGGGAGACCAGCCCGGCCTGGCCGACCGAGAAGGAGTAGACGGTCGGGTCGGACAGGTTGCCCGCCCGGTCCTTCGACTGGACCTTCAGGGTGTGGTGGCCGTCGGTGGCCGGGGTGATGGTGGCGTTCGCCGCGCCGGTGGCGTCGACGGTCACCGCGGCGGCGCCGTCGAGGCTGTGGACGAAGGCGATCTGGTCGGTGACCCCGCCGGCCGGGGTGAAGGTGAAGGTGCCGGCCTGTCCGGCGGCGCCGTGCCACAGGCCGTCCGACGGGTAGGAGGCGGAGCTGACGAACGGTGCGCCGGGCTTCACCGTGTCGGCGATCACCGTGACGCTGGGCGTCCAACCGGAGTTGACCCGGCCGTCCCAGAGCCGCGAGCCGATCGAGTAGGACACGCCCTCGTCGAGCCGGGTCAGGCCGAAGTCGCTCGGCCGGGCCTGCAGGTAGCTGCCGTTGGGGCCCTGCTTGTAGGCGCGCTTGACGAAGACGCCTTCGCGGTACAGGTCGAAGTCGGCGCCGACGTCACCGCCGTCCGGGTCGTTGGCCAGCACCTGGAAGACCGGGGTGGCGGAGGAGGTGTAGCGCGGGTTGCCCTGCTGGGAGGGCAGCACGTCGACCGTCGACGGGGTCGGCGGCACCGTGTTGTAGGTGATCGACAGGAACGGGGAGTGGGCTCCCTCGGACGACTCGAACTTCTTCCAGCCGTAGGAGTCGTTCTCGTCGGCGGCCTTCAGGCCGAGCGCGTAGGTGCTCGCGCCCATGCCGGCCCAGGCCTGGACCAGGCCGGTGACGTCCGCGCCCGCCCACCAGCCGCCGCTGGAGTTGTAGCAGTCGTACGAGTCGCCGTCGCCCGCGATGTCCCAGGTCTCGCTGGATTCCCCGTACTTGGAGATCAGGCCGGGCTGGTTGCTCCACCTGCTGCCGGTGCTCGCGTACTGGGCCGCCCAGACCTCCCACTTCCGGGGGCTGCAGGAGAAGGAGTGGAAGTTGGCCAGGTACAGCTTGGCGTTGATGATCTGCTTCCCGTTGAACCCGCCGCCCGGGAAGTGCAGGAACGAACGGGCCTTGACGGCGCCGCCGTTGTACGTGCCGACCTTCAGCTCGGTGGCCGAGGACTGGTCGGTGTTGTAGTCGGTCTGGACGAAGGTGTCGAAGTTCGTGCCGACGTCGACCACCGGGTCGATGGTCACCGGGAACGACGTGCCCGGGTCGGTCAGGAACGCGGGGTCCGCGCTGAAGACGAGTTCGGCGTCCGCGCCCTCGCCGCGCAGCTCCATCGACACCGCGCCGCGGTGCAGGTGCTCGCCGGACTTCTCGTCCACGGCGGCGTCCCACATCACCGGGGCGGGGATCCGCACGGTGGGCTTGCCGCCCGCCGTGTCGGTCAGGTGGATCGAGCCGTCCTCCTGGCGCTCCACCCGGTAGCCGGTGGTGTCCAGCGGCAGCGTCAGCGTGCCGGCCTGGGACACCGCGTCGCGGTTCTTGACGATCAGGTACTGCTCGAAGCCGGTGCGGGTGGCCTCCAGCACCAGGTCCACGCCCGGGCGGGCGTCCGTGTAGGTGGCGGTGGAGCCGGAGAGCGTCGGCTTGGGCAGCTTGCCCAGCCAGCCCAGCTCGACCTGCCGGTCACCGGAGCCGACCTTCACCAGGTCCCGCTCGGCCGGAGTCGGGGCCTGCGCCGGAGCCGGGGCCTGCGGGTCGGCCGCCGGGGCGGCGAGCGGGGCGGCGGCGAGCGGGGCGGCGGCGCTGCGGGGGGCCCGCGCGCTCGCGGCCACGCCCGCGGCCGGCGACGCGTCGGCCGGCGGCAGCGGGTCGCCGACCTTCACCGAGGCGTCGCCGCCGGAGAACACCAGGCCCTCCGGGTGCGCCTTGGGCGCGACCTTCCCGTCGGGGGTCTCCACCAGTGTGGTGTCGACGGGCACCCACGCCTCGCCGACCTTCATCCGGATCGGGCCGGTCGACAGCTCCTGGCTGAGGGTGCCGTCCGGGTTGGCCCACAGGGTGAGGGTCTCGGTCCGGGCCCCGGTCACCTCGATCCGCCGGTTGTTCATCCGCGCCGCCAGCAGCGCCGACGCCTGGTCGGGCGCCTCCGTCACCGAGGAGGCGGTGGACCGGGCGGGCGGCGCGGGCTCAGCGGCTGCCGGGGGCGCGGTCAGCCCGTTGAGCGCCACCCCGGTCTCCACCAAGAGACCGAGAGCGGCGAGCACGGCTATTCGCCGGGCTCTGCGCGTAGTGAAGGCCCCACCTGCGAATGCAGATGAGGCCTGGGACTTCCGTAGCAACGCTACTCCCAAGGGATCGTCGTCTTTGAATCCGACCTGATGAGGGGTCAGGAGAATAAAGATCTCATAAGGAGGAGATGAGAAACTCATGAGGTTTGTATCGATCTGAACACGAACCGGGTGACGGATCGCCAGGTATTCAGGCGATCTCCGCAGTCTCTTCGATTGCAGAAAAATCCGACATAGGGGCTTCATTCGGGGCAATTTTGATGCAATGTCAGAGTGATGAAGGGGGGCGGGGGCGGTCGGAAAGGTATCGGCGAGGGAGGGGGGACGCCGGACGAGGACGGTCGAGCGTGTGTTGTCGGACCCCGCCGCTGGGTTGAATCCACCGGACCGGAAGGTGGGGGAGCTGAGCGACTCTCCTCCCTCCGGGGCGCCCCCTCGCCGGTCTTCGTCCACCGGCGCGAGCAGGAGCGGTGCTGGAAAGCCGGCCGTGACCCCTTCACCGGCGAACCCGGCCCCTACGCGGACCGGTTCCTGCGCCGACCCCGGCGGGCGGCCCTTCCGGCGGTACGCTGGCAGCCGCCGTCCAGTAGGGAGCGTCCGGGAACGTGTTCGTGAAGATCTGTGGTCTCAGCACCGCGGCGGACGTCGCCGCCGCGGTGGAAGCCGGCGCCGACGCGATCGGGTTCGTGCTCACCGAGAGCCCGCGCCGGGTGTCGCCGGAGCTGGCGCGGGAACTGGCGGACGCGGTGCCCGAGGGCGTCCTGACGGTGGGCGTGTTCCGGGAGGAGCCGGCCGAGTACGTGCGGGCCGCCGTCCGCGCCACCGGCGTGCGAGCGGTGCAGCTGCACGGAAACCACCCGGCCGCCGCCTTCGCCGAGCTGTCCGACCTGGGCCTGCCGCTGATCCGGGCCACCTCGGCCGCGGCGGCGGCCGGCGCCGATTCCGGGGACTTCGGCGAGGACCTGCTGCTGCTCGACGCGCCGGTGGCGGGCGCCGGGGAACCGTGGGACTGGTCCGCGCTGGGCGCGAAGCCGCCCGCCGGCCGGTGGCTGCTGGCCGGCGGGCTGAGCCCGGCGAACGTCGCCGACGCGATCGCGGTCGCCAGGCCGTGGGGCGTGGACGTCTCCAGTGGCGTCGAGGCGCGGCGCGGGGTCAAGGACCCGGCGCTGATCGCCGACTTCCTGCGCGCCGCCAAGTCCGGCTGACGGCGGGACCGGCCGGGGAGGGACGGGGAGGGACGGGTAGGGACGGGTAGGGCGGTGGTGCCGGCCGGGTTGCCGAGCTGCTCCCCGTGCCCGGCCCGGCTCCTCGGCCTACCGTGGAAGGACCCGGCCGAAGGGCTGCGCACCGCGATCCCGTGAGGAAGGTGAGCCGCATGTGTCGCTGGCTGGCCTATTCCGGTTCCCCGATCATCCTGGAGGAACTGCTCTACAAGCCCGAACACTCGCTGATCGATCAGAGCCTGCACGCCAGGATGGGCGTGGAGACGACCAACGGCGACGGGTTCGGCATCGGGTGGTACCCCGCCGATCACGGCGAGCCCGACCGCGTCGCGGAACCGGCGGTCGTCCGGGGGACCGGGCCCGCCTGGAGCGACCGGAACCTGCGCGAGCTGGCACACTGCGTGCGCTCACCGATGTTCGTCGCCCACATCCGTGCCTCCACCGGCACCGCCGTGCAGCAGACCAACTGCCACCCCTTCCGGTACGGGCAGTGGCTCTGGATGCACAACGGGGCGATCCACGACTTCCCCAGGCTCAAGCGCGACCTGGTGCTCGCCGTGGATCCTTCCCTCTACCCCTCCATCGAGGGCTCGACCGATTCTGAGCTGATGTTCCACCTGGCGCTCACCTTCGGGCTGCGGGACGACGTGCCCGGCGCCGTCGAGCGCATGGCCGGCTTCGTCGAGGCGACCGCGGCCCGGCACGGCGTCACCGAGCCCCTGCAGATGACGGTGGCCGTTTCCGAGGGCACGCAGCTGTGGGCGTTCCGCTATTCGAGCGGGCGCGCCTCGCGGTCGCTGTTCTTCAGCACCAGCGTCCAGGCGCTGCGCGCCCTGCACCCGGACAACCCCGTCCTGCAACGGGCCTCCGAGGGGACCCGCATCATCGTCTCCGAGCCACTGGGCGACCTGCCCGGGGCCTGGAACCCCGTCCCCGAGTCGAGCTACGCCGTCGTGCGGGAAGGGCACGATTCGATCCGCGCGTTCAGACCGCAGATCGGCGCGCGGTGAGACGCGGGCGCGGGCGGTGCCGCCCTCGCCCCGCCGCGCCTCGCCCCGCCCGGGACTCCTCGGGCTGCCCTGGAACGGCCGCGCCGTCGGTCACCCCGCCAGCAGCGCCTCGCGGAGGAACCGGAGGATCTCGGCCCGGGCCGCGACGGCCTGCGGCTCGATGCCGGGCAGGGTGAGGAACGCGTGCTGCGCGCCCGGGTACTCGGAGAGCCGCACGGGCGTGCCGGCCGCGCCCAGCCGCTCGGCGTAGCGGCGGCCGTGGTCGGCGACCGCGTCCCGGGTGGGCACCACCACCAGCGCCGGGGCCAGTCCGCCGAGGTCGTCCGCGTGCAGCGGCGAGAACGCGCGGGCATCGGTTCCCGGCGGGACGGCGAGCCGCTGGAAGAACTCCAGGAGCGGCAGGGCCCGGCTCGGGCTGTACGCGTACTCGGCGACGGAGGCGTGCTCCAACATCACCGCGGTCACGTCGGTCACGGGGTTGACCAGGACCTGCGCCTTGAGCTCCACGCCGGCTTCCCGGGCCCGGACGGCCGTCAGGGCGCTGATGAGCCCGCCGCAGCTCTCACCGAGGACGGCCGTGCGCACCGGGTCGATGCCCCACTGTGCGGCGTGCCGCAGCAGGTGGTCCAGTACCTCCCGGCCGTCGTCGGCGGCGTCCGCGATCGGACTGTCGGGGGACGCTACGGGTCCGGCGGCACTGGATCACGGATGGTGATGGAGGAGGTGCTGCAGGCCCTACGCGCCTCCGGCCTGCCCGACGAGGAGGTCCCGGTGCGGTACCACCGCCTCGTGACCCTCCTCGCCGCGCTGATCTCCTCCGAGGCGGGCATCAGCACCATCACCCCGGAGGAGTACGAACAGGGCGTGGAGCAGTTCCGCGTCGCGGTGCTCGGCGCCGACCCCGAACGCTTCCCGGCGCCGGCCCACTACGCCCGCGACCTCCGCCCCCTCGGCGCCGACCGCCGGGCCGTCCTCGAGGACGTCCTCGCCGCCCACCTCGCCCACATCGAGGCGCGGATCGTCTGACCTGCGGGATCGCGGGGCGCTCGTGGTGCTCTCGGGCTGTGCCGGATTGTGCCGTGCTGGTCAGGAGGGCGAGTCGGCGGGCTTCTCCAGGCCGTGGGAGGTCACCAGGTGGGCGGTGCCGTCGGCCAGGCGGTAGGAGATCCCGATCACGGCGGTGGTGCCGGCGGCGACGGCCTCGGCGAGGGTCCGCGAGCGCTCCAGGAGCAGGTCGACGGTGTGCTCGATGTGGGTGTCGATGAAGTCGGAGTTCTCCGTGTAGCCGGCCGCGCGGGCCGCCAGCACGCTGGGCGTCACGCGCTCGATCACGTCGCGCACGTAGCCGGTGGCGGTCGCCCCCTCCTCGACGGCGGCACGCGTGGCGGCGACGGCGCCGCAGGAGTCGTGGCCGAGGACGACGACCAGCGGGCTGCCGAGCACGCTGATGCCGTACTCGATGCTGCCGAGCACCTCCGCGCCGACGACGTGCCCGGCGGTGCGGACCACGAACAGGTCGCCCAGGCCCTGGTCGAAGATGATCTCTGCGGCCAGGCGGGAGTCGGAGCAGCCGAACAGGACCGCGAACGGGCTCTGGGCGGGGGCGGTGGCGGCCCGCCGGGCAGCGTCCTGGTTGGGGTGCTCGGGGGCGCCCGCCGTGAAGCGGCGGTTGCCGGCCAGCAGGGTCTCCAGGGCGGTGTGGACAGTCATTCGATCGCCGGTCATGGTGGCAAGCCTAGGGTGGGGCACCGGGACCCGGCAGCACCGGGGGGCCCGTGCGGGGTCTGCGTGGGGTCGGTGCGGGGGTCGGGGCTCGAATGCGGGCCGCGCCCCGGATTGCACCCGGTCAGGTGAACTTCCCGGGCGGACGTCGAACCGGGCGCGGGCGGGTTCGGCCGTGGGAACGCCCGGCGGGCCGGGTCGGGGCCGGGGCGGACTGCTGCTCGAAAACGCCGCGTTCGCCACAGGCTCGCCGAGAACCGCCCGTGTTGAACGAGCGGTTCGAACAGCGGCAGGATCCACCGCCATGGACGACACCTGGAAGACGCTCAACTCCCTTGCCCAAGGCCTTGATTCGCAATCCGCGCTGGTCGGCGAGCAGCGCTGGCTGGTGCAGATCGTGAAGCTCCAGGAGGAGGTCGGCGAGGTCGCCGAGGCGGCGATCGGGGCGCTCGGCGAGAACCCGCGCAAGGGGCGTTCCCATGACTGGGACGACGTGCGGAAGGAGGCGTGCGACGTGGCGGTGACGGCGCTGGTCCTGCTGGTTCGGATGGGCGGGGACCCCCGTTGGTTCTTCGAGGAGCACGTGCGGATGGTCGCCGCCCGCGCACAGGCGCGACCGGTAGCGCCGTAGCGACGTCCCACCTCACCTCCACCTCACCCTGCCCCACCCCGCCCGAGCGAAGGAGGATCTCTTGCGGGACGACGAGCTGTGCCTGGTCGAGGAAGGGGACGGACGCGTACTCGGCACGCCTGGCGTCGATGACCTGCCGGCAGATGGTGACCGGACTGCCGCAGCCGACCGCCAGGTCGGTCGCGCTGGTGTGGCGGCCGGACCGCCCGGCGGTGCTCGGGCTGCTGTCCTGCCAGGTGGTCTCCGGCGTCGCCGAGGCCACCGGGCTGCTCGACGGCGACGGTGTGCCGCGTCGTGCAGTGCCCGGGCCCGCTGCCGGCTGTGGATCGTGGACGGCTGCGCCCGCCCGGACCCGGCAACAAGGCCGACGCGCACGTCCGGGCGTGCCTCCGGCCTGCCCGGCACATGGGCCGGCACCAGCGGGTGGCACATGTGTTCAGCCCGGGTAGGGGTTGCGCAACGCCTGTGGCAGTTGTGGGGATCTTCCGTGCCCCGGTCGGCTGTCATCGGGACTCGTCCCGGGCGAGCACCGCGCAGAGAGCCGCATCCCGTGGAAGGCGCAGGACGGTGCAAGGACGGTGGCCTGGCCCGTTTCCCCGGCCGCCGGCGGGCCTGCGACGGCGCGGGCGCCGGCAGGCTGCGCCCGGCCGCCGGCGCGGGTCCGGCCGCGGGAAAGGCCCGAGTCGGGCGGGGCCCGCGCACGGGTCCGCGTCATCGGACGCGAGAGACCGGTTCGGTGGTGCTTCCCGGGCCCTGCTCGCGGGGGGCGTCCGGGTTCGCGAGATCTGCCGCCCCTGAAGGTGACGGCCCGTGAACAGGGGGGCTAGGGGGTGGCTCGGCAGATTCGGTGCCGTTTAGCGTCTGACCTGGGCCGCGTTGACCCCTATGACCGCGAGTCGCTTGCTGACAAGCGACGTCTGAGCGGTGCCGGCCCTGCCGCAGCGATGGAGGCCGCTCGTACAAGGACGAGCGGCCTTCCAGTATAACGAGAGGAAGCCATGAGCTCAGCTCCGGACGAGCCGTCAAGATGGATCCGCCGGTTCCACCCCGCCCCCGAGGACGCGCCGCGGATGATCTGCTTTCCGCACGCGGGTGGTTCCGCCAGCTACTACTTCCCGATGTCGAAGTCGCTGTCCCCGCAGGTCGAGATCCTGGCCGTGCAGTACCCGGGCCGCCAGGACCGGCGGTCCGAACCCCTGCTCGACAGCATCGGGGGTCTTGCCGACGGTGTCTTCGAGGCACTGCGCTCCTGGAGCGGCCGGCCCTTCGTGTTCTTCGGGCACAGCATGGGCGCCCTGGTGGCCTACGAGGTCGCGCGGCGCTTCCAGGAGCGTACGCCGACCGGTCCGCGGTGCCTGTTCGTATCGGGCCGGCGGGCGCCCTCCCTGCACCGCCCCGGAACCGTTCACCTGCGGGACGACCCCGGGTTCGTCGCGGACCTGGTCCGGCTCGGCGGAACGGACCAGCGTTTCCTCCAGGACCAGGAGTTACTGGAGCTGACGCTGCCCGTGGCCCGTAGCGACTACAAGGCCGTGGAGACCTACAGCCACGTGTCAGGACCACCGTTGGAGTGCCCGATCACCGCCTTCGTCGGCGACCGCGACCCGGAGGCGTCGGTCGAGGATGTCAAGGCGTGGAGCGAGCACACGGCGGGGGGACTCGACCTGCAGGTCTTTCCCGGGGGGCACTTCTACCTCGATGCTTGCCGCGCGGAGGTGGCAGGAGCGGTCGTCGAAGCCTTGAACGGGCAGGCTCCGGCGGTGTCGGTGGAAGGGAGCGCCGGGAGATGAGATACGAGATCCTGGGGCCGCTGCGCGTGGTGGACGGCGACCACGTCCTCGCGATCGGCGCCCCCAAGAGGGAGCTCGTGCTGGGCCTGCTGCTGGTGCGCTCCAACCAGGTGGTGCCGGCCGACGACCTCATCACCGAGGTGTGGGGCGACGACCCGCCACGCCGGGCACGGGCCGCGCTGCACGTCAGCATCTCCCACCTGCGCAAGTTCCTGGCGCGGCCGGACCGCGCCGGGAACCCGATCGTCACCCAGGCCGGCGGCTACCTGCTGGACCTGTCCCGCGACGAGCTGGACGCCCACGAGTTCGTCCGGCTGGCGGAACTCGGCCGCAACCACATCAAGCAGCGGCGTTTCGAGGAGGCCGCGGCGCTGATGGAGTCGGCGCTCGGGCTGTGGCGCGGGCCGACCCGGGGTGACCTGCCGAGCGGCTCGGCCATCAGCCGGTACGTCACCTGGCTGATGGAACTGCGCCTGGGGTGCAGCGAGATGCTCGCCGACGCCCAGCTCGAACTCGGTTTCCACCGGGAGCTGGTGCCGAGCCTGTACTCGCTCACGGCCGAGCACCCGCTGCGGGAGGTCTTCTACCGGCAGCTGATGCTCGCGCTGTACCGCTCGGACCGCAAGGCGGACGCCCTCATGGTCTACCAGACGGCACGCCGGACGCTCAACGCGGAACTCGGCCTGGAGCCGTGCCGTTCGGTCCAGGACCTCCAGCAGACCATTCTCATGGCCGACGCCCCGGCCCGGTAGCCGGCAACCGGAAGCCGGCAACCGGCCGCCTGACGCGCGCCACGCGTCAGGCGGCCCCGGCGGCGGGGACGTAGAGGGCGTGGACGGCCCCCAGGCTGGACGCTTCGAGGAGGTCGGGCAGCGCCACCCGGCGGCCGGTCTCCCGCTCCAGCGCGGTCACCAGCCACAGCAGGTGCACGGAGTCCCAGCCCGGCACCTCGTCGAGGCTCAGGCCGATGTGTTCGGCCGTCACCGGCATGCCCAGCTCGTCGCGGACGAGGGTGACGAAGTCGTCGATGGTCATCACAGTGCTTGTCCTTCCGGGTGTGCGGTCAGTCGGATGTGCTCCGGGGGCGGGACGATGTCGGCGAGGTCGTGCCGGTAGGTCGTCGTCGTCCCGTCGTCGGCCGCCGGCTGGAAGCCGTAGCGGGGGTACAGGTCCTTGACGGTGGTGTTCTTGGCCGTCGGCCGGTAGCTGCCGTACACGGCCTTCAGGCCGGTGTCCCGGGCGTGCCGGAGCAGCGCGGACAGGCACGCCTGCTCGATGCCGCGGGAGAAGACCCGGCAGCTGAGCAGGAAGTTCTCCACCTGGGCGGTGTCGCCGTCGCGGCGGACGAAGACCGCGCCCACCAGGCCGTTGTCGCCGAAGCGGTCGGTGGAGCGGATCGCGAGCGCCCAGGTACCGGGGTCGGTGATCCGGTCCCGGACGTCCTGCGGCTGGAGGCGTTCGGTCGTGAGGTTGAACTGGTTGGTGCGCAGGGTGATCTGGGAGACCCGGGGGACGTCACGCTCCTCGACGGGGGTGAACGTCACCCGCACGTCGAGTTCGCGCAGGTAGTCCTCGAGCGAGGAGAAGCTGTGCAGGAAGTCGGAGCGGGCGCTCTCCTCGCGGTACTTGGCGGGGCGGCTGCGGTCCTCGGCGGTGAGCTCCCGGGTGTCGAACCAGCCGTCCCGCAGCAGGCGTTCCACGTGCAGGGCCGGCTCGTCGTCGAGCCGGACGACCGCCACCTCGGGGAGCTCCTGGCACACCAGCCCGCATTCGTAGGGGCTGTCGTCCGCGAAGACGAAGCTGTCCACGCCCAGGTTGAGCGCCTCGGCGAGGTCCCTGAGGTTGTCCGACTTGGGCCGCCAGTTGGCGGTGATCCGGACGAAGTCGTCCTCGCGCAGCACCATGTCGGGGTGTTCGCGGATGACCGCGCGCACCGGTTCCAGGTCGTTCTTGCTGGCAGCGGCGAGCAGGACGCCCTGGGAGCCCAGCTGCTTGGCGACCCGCTGGAAGGCGAGGAACGCCTCGCCGCGGTAGCTGCCGCCGACCTCGATGCCGTCCGGTCCGTCGTCGCCGAGGACCCCGCCCCAGAGGGTGTTGTCGAGGTCGAGCACCAGGGTCTTCTTGGTGCGTCCGGTCAGCTGGCGGCCCAGGTGCCCGGCCTCCCGCGCGTAGGCGGCGAGCAGCGCGGGGGAGAAGTGGGACTTGGCGTACACGCTCAGCCGCGCGTCGCTGACGAGGTCGCCCTCCGCGGCGAGCGGGTCGAGGTCGAGCACCACGAGCGAGGGATGGCCCTCGGCGAGGCGCAGCAGCCGGGCGTTGGCGTCGCGCCACACGGCGCCGAGCGCGGCGCGCGAGCGGTAGTCGACGAGCTGGGCGGTGTGGCGCCGCAGCAGCGGCAGGGTGTTGAGCAGCAGGGTCCCGCGGCTGGTGGTCCCGAAGGCCGCGGCGAGGCCTTCGAGGAGCCGGATCTTCTCGTCGAGGACGCGTTCGACGTCCGCCACGTGCCACGGGGTCGGGACCTCGTCGAAGACGAGCGCCGGGTCCAGCACGCAGAGCACCAGTTCGGGGGCGGCCGCGTACAGGGCGCTGCCCGGGTCGGAGAGGTCGAAGACGAAGGAGTTGTAGTCCGCGACGTGCGGGCGCAGCAGCAGCCCGTGCCGGGCGAACTCGGCCGTCAGCGGCGCGACCAGGGAGGAGAGGGTGCCGTGGCCGGTGACGGCGACGGTCACGGCCGGGACGGCGGGGTGCTCGCGCAGGACCTCGTCCGGGTCGAGCCGGCCGAGCAGCTGCCCGGCCCGGGTCAGGCCCTCGCCCGACAGTTCGGACAGCAGGCCGCGGACCTCCGGGTAGTGGGCGGCGAGCCGGCCGGAGCGGACCAGTTCGAGGAGCCGTCGCTCCGGTGTGAGGGGGGCCGTTTCGCGCGCGGGGCCGTCCGTCGGTACCGGGGTGTCCATCCTGCGTCCTCTCTCGCGAGCTGCGTGTGGGCCGCCCGGGCATGGCGCACCGGTGTGCGGCGCGTGCTCGATCGTCGGTGGCCGCGCTAACCGCCCGCTTACGTACGCCTTGACCCGGCAGGTGGGTGCGGACGCCGGAACTGCTGACGGATGACTGTTGACCAACTTTCGTTTTTGGTCATAAGTTTGGGGCGAGGTCAGGAGAAAGGCGGGCTGAGTCGTGAGCGAGGAAGCGCGAAGGGACAGGGCGGAGCGGATCCTCGACGCCGCCGCCGAGCTGATGCTGCGTCACGGGTACAAGCGCGTGACCATGGAGGACGTCGCCAGGGCCGCGGGCGTCGGCAAGGGCACCGTCTACCTCCACTGGAGGACGAAGGAGGCGCTCTTCCGGGCGCTGCTCCTGCGGGAGTCCGAGCAGATGCTGAGCGGACTGCTGACGAAGCTCCGCCAGGACTCCGAACTGGCCCTGCCGTGGCGGCTGATGCGCATCCTGGCCCTGGAGGTGGTGCGGCGTCCGCTACTGCGGGCCCTGTTCGTCGCCGACTCGGACGCGCTCATCGGCTTCGCCGAGAACGAGGCCGTGCGCCGTGAGAAGCAGCTCGAACTCGCCCCCGAGACCCGCTACCTGGAGCTCCTCGTCGAGCGGCGGGTGCTGCGCGGCGACCTCGGCTTCGAAGAGGCCGCCTACCTCATGAGCGTGATCGTCCGCGGTTTCTTCCTCGCCGAGCGCACCGGAGAGGAGTTCGGCCCCGACCTCGAACGCAGGGCCGACCTGATGGCGGACGCCATCCGACTGACCATGGCCGCCGAGAAGGCGCTGGGGCCGGACGACACGGAGGCCCTGGCCGCCGGGACGATCACGGTCTTCGGCCGGACCGTCGAAGCCGTCCGGTCGGAGCTGAGCAGCGCGTACGCCTGACGGCGCCGTACCCCGCACCACCCGTACGACGGCACACCGCACCACCCTCACCCAGAACCGGCGCCGCGACCTTCACCCCCGGGAGGCCGCGGCGCCTTCCATTTCCGTGCTCCCGCGCCAGAACCGGAGGCGAGCAGTGATCGAGGCCAGAAGCCTCACCAAGCGGTACGAGAACAAAACAGCGGTCGACGACCTCACCTTCGACGTCCGGCCCGGCATCGTGACCGGATTCCTCGGTCCCAACGGCGCCGGCAAGACCACCACCATGCGCATGATCCTGGGCGTCGAGACGCCCAGCAGCGGCGCCGTCACGGTGGGCGGCCGCCGGTACACCGACGTGCCGGCGCCCATGCGCGAGGTCGGCGCCCTGCTGGACGCCCGCGCCGCGCACGCCGGCCGCAAGGCCTACGACCACCTGCTGTGCCTGGCGTACAGCAACGGCATCCCGCGCGGCCGGGTCGACGAGGTGCTCGGGCTGGTGGGCCTGGAGAAGGCCGCCGGCTGGCGGATCGGCACCTTCTCCCTCGGCATGGGCCAGCGCCTCGGAATCGCCGCCGCCCTGCTCGGCGACCCCGGCATCCTCATGCTGGACGAACCGGCCAACGGCCTCGACCCCGAGGGCATCGTCTGGATCCGCACCCTGATGCGGGACCTGGCCGCCGAAGGCCGCACGGTCCTGGTGTCCAGCCACCTGATGGCCGAAATGGCCCTGACCGCCGACCACCTCCTCGTCATCGGCCGCGGCCGGATCATCGCTGACACCAGCGTGGACGCCTTCATGCGCGCCAACGCGCCGCACTCGGTGCTGGTGCGCGTCGACGAGCCCGCCGCGTTCGCCGCGCACCTGGCCCGCGCGGGGGCCGTGGTGCACAACGGCACCGAAGGAGCCCTGCTGGTCTCCGGCACCGACAGCGCCGAGATCGGAAAGCTCGCCGCGGCCACGGGCACCGTGCTGTCCGAACTCACACCGCAGCGCACCTCGCTGGAGGAGGCGTTCATGAAACTGACCGGCGGCGCGGGCGAGTTCCGGTCGAGCGGGGGAGAGGGCAGATGACCAGCACCACCAGTATCACCAGCACCACCAGTACCACCGTCACCGCGGGGAGCACCGAGCCGCGCGCCACCCTGGGGCACGCCCTGCACGCCGAATGGACCAAGCTGCGCACCCTGCGGACCACCGCCTACCTCGTGCTGTTCATGGTGGTCGTGGGGTCCGCCTACGGCGGGGTGTTCAGCTGGATCGACGGCACCGGCTACCCCTCGCTGCTCGGATCGGACCGGTCGGCGTTCGACCCGACGGCCACCGCGCTGCGCGGCTACGCCATCACCCAGCTGGCCGCCGGGTTCCTGGGCGTGCACGTCATCGCCTCCGAGTACAGCACCGGCATGATCCGCACGAGCCTGACCGTCGTGCCCCGGCGCGGACGCCTGCTGGCGGCCAAGGCGCTGGTGGTGACGGCGGTCGTGCTGGTGGCCGGGGTGCTCTCCGGTTTCGGCGGCTTCTTCGCCGGCCAGCAGGTGCTCGCGGCCAACCACGCCCCGCACGTCGCGCTCGGCGACCCCCAGGTGCTACGGGCGGTGCTGGGCACCGGCCTCTACCTCGCGCTGGTGTGCCTGCTCGGGGTGGGCATCGGGGCCCTGACCCGGGCGCCCGTCGGGGCGTTCGCCCTGCTGGCCGCGCTCACCCTGATCGTTCCCGCCACCGCGGCGAACCTGCCGGGCACGGCCGGCCGGCTCGTCAAGGAGTTCTGGCCCTCCGCGGCGGGCAGCCGGGTCACCGCCGTCGTGCCGCTGGAGGACACCCTGGGGCCGTGGGCCGGGCTCGGGGTGCTGGCCGCCTTTGTCGCGCTCCTGCTGCTCGCGGGCTTCGAAGCGGTCCGGCGCCGCGACCCGTGAGCCCGTGCGGGCACGGGAGGGCACGGACCGCAAGGAAGGGGGGGACCGGCCGGCCGGTCCCCCCCTTCCGCGTCCTGCCGGGTCAGCGGGGCGCGCCGAACCAGCCGGTCAGCGCCGACCGCAGCCCCTTGATGTCGTCGCCGCGGGCATCCGCCCACGCCACGTGCCCGTCGGGGCGCAGCAGCACGGCCGCGGCGTCGATCTCCGTGGTCGCCTCGGCCCGCACGACGTCCACCAGGTCCGCCCAGCCGGCCGCCTCCTGGCCGAGGTCCGCGTCGGCGGTGAAGTCCAGCAGCAGGCCCCGGCCGCGGTGCAGGGCGGCGGCCACGGACGAGGAGCCGTCCGCGGTCGTCAGCGGGACGTTGCGCAGCCGCAGCCCGAGCAGCGGGTGGCCCGTGCCGGAGTCGGCGCCCGAACGGTCCATCGGGTAGCGGACCCACAGGCCCGTCACCAGCTCGATCAGGTGGCGGTTCACCTCGCTCAGGGACATCAGCTGGGCGACGACCGCGCGCAGCGGCGCCATCTTCTCCGGCGGGTGGCTCAGTTCGACCTGCGCCCGCACGTTGGTGCAGACCCACTCGCCCACCGGCCGGCGCTCGTCGTGGTAGGTGTCCAGCAGGCCTTCCGGGGCCCAGCCGTTCAGGTCGGCCGCCAGCTTCCAGCCGAGGTTGACCGCGTCATGGAGGCCGGTGCCCAGGCCCTGCCCGTTCAGCGGAAAGTGGATATGGGCGGCGTCGCCGACCAGGAAGGCCCGGCCCTGGCGGTAGCGCTCGGCGTTGCGGGTCGGATTGCCGTAGCGCTCCATCCAGCGGGCCTTCGTGGTCGGCAGCTCGGCGCCGGTCAGGCGCCGCGCGCTGTCCTGGAACTCCTCCAGCGTCACGGGCACCGACGCCCCTGGGGACGGGACGCCGAACTCGGCTGTCACCACGCGCATCAGGCCGGGCGCGAGCGGTGCGGCGGCGTAGTGGCCGCCGGTGGGGGCGATGTGGGCGCCGATCTGGGTGGGCAGCAGCTCCGCCAGGTCGACCTCGACGTCCGCGACCAGGCCGTGGAAGTCGGGGTCGTCACCGGGGGCGGGGATCCGGGCCAGGGCGCGGACCGTGCTGTCCCGCCCGTCGCAGCCCACCACGTATCGGCAGCGGATCCGTTCCTCGCCCGCGTCCGAGCGGACGGTCACCGTGACGCCGTCCTCGTCCTCCGCCAGGTCCACGACCCGCAGGCCGCGCCGGATGTCGGCGCCGAGGTCGGTGGCGCGGTCCTCCAGGACCCGTTCGATGCGCGACTGCAGCACGAGCACCGTGTCCTCGTGCCGCTCGTCGAGCCGCGAGGAGTCCAGCGGCATCAGCGAGAACTGGACGGTGGGCAGCGACAGGGTGCCCTCACGCAGCGGCGCCATCAGCCCGCGCTGGTCGAGCAGTTCGATGGCCCCGGCATTGATCGCCATCCCGGGGGAGGTCTCGCGGGGAATCGGGTTCTGCTCGACGACCACGGTGGGGACTCCGGCGAGCCGCAGTTCGCACGCGAGCATCAGCCCGGTCGGTCCTGCGCCGACGATCAGGATGCCGTCGCTCATCGCATCTCCTTACAAAAGGGTTCGGTACGGGGGGCGTCCGGGGGCCGGACGGGCAAGCGGGCTCAGGCGGGGACGTGGGCGGGCGAGAGCCGCTCCGCGATCCGCACGCGCAGGTAGTGCGCCAGGTCGGCGGGCGTGGGGTGCTCGTAGATCGCGGCGGGCGGCAGGTCCAGGCCGGTGGCCGCCACCAGGTGGTTGCCGAGCTCCAGGGCGGTGAAGGACGAGAAGCCCAGCTCCAGGAAGTTCAGGCCGGTGTTGATCGCGTCGTGGCCGCTGTGCCCCAGCACCTCGGCGGCGAGGGCGACCACCAGCTCCAGCAGCACCGCGGCCTGTTCGTCCGCCGCGGCGCCTTCGAGCCGCTCGCGCAGCCACTGGGCCCGGTCCGGGTCCGTCCGGTCCGGTTCGCCCAGGTGCGGCGCCGCGTCCGGGAGGTCGTCGAACAGCCGGGTCCGGTGGCGGGCGTCCGCGTGGGCCAGGAAGCGCTCCCAGTCGACGTCGGCGACGACCAGCGACGCCCCCTCGCCCCGCAGCGCCAGGTCGAGGACATCGCCGGCGGGCCGTACCCGCAGCTCGGCCAGGCCCAGCCGCCGCCACTGTGCCGCCACCGGGCCGCCGTCCGTTCCGGCGCCGTCCTCCTCGTACGGCCCCCAGGCCACCGAGGAGGCGGGCAGGCCCCGGGCGCGGCGCCGTTCCACGACCGCGTCGAGGAAGGCGTGCGCGGGGGCGTGGTTGCCCAGTCCGGCGCAGCCGAACGTGCCGGGCACGGAGGAGAGCACCACGAACGCGGCGAGTCCGAGGCCGTCGGTCAGCTCGTCCAGGTTGGTCACCGCGTCGGTGACCGCCGCGAGGCGGCGGGCGACCAGGTCGAGGTCGAGGGGGCCGGCGGCCTCGTCGTCCAGCCGGGTCGCGCCGTGCACCACCGCGGTCAGCGGGTGCTCGGCAGGCACCGAGGCGAGCAGGGCCGCCAGCGCCCCGCGGTCGGCAGGGTCGCACACGGCGGGGGTCACCCGGGCTCCGAGGCCGACCAGTTCGGCCGTGAGCCGGTCGGTGTCGGCCGGCTTCCCCTCGTACGGGCTCACCAGCAGCAGGTGCTCGGCGCCCGCCGCGGCCAGCCGGCGCGCCGCGTGCGCCCCGGGCGCGGTGTCCGCGCCGGTCACCAGCACGGTGCCGGTGGGCTGCCAGGCCGTGCCGGGGGCGGACGGGTGGCCCGCCGCGGCCGGCACCAGCCGCCGGGCGGACGCGCCGGCCGGGCGCAGCGCGATCTCGTCCTCGCCGTCGGCCGCGACGAGGAGCCCGGCGAGCCGGGCCACCGTGCGTGCGTCCGGCGCCGCCGGCAGGTCGATCAGGCCGCCCCAGGCCCGGGGCCACTCGGCGGCCAGGGCCCGTCCGAGGCCCCACACCTGCGCCTGCACCGGGTCGACCGGTCCGTCCCCGGGCCCGGCGGCCACCGCGCCGCGGGTCACCGTCCACAGCGGGGCGGTGACGTCCGCGTCGACCAGGGCCCGCAGCAGCGCCAGGGTGCCCGCGACGCCCGACGGCGCCGGTGCCGTCCCCGGCCACGGCTTCTCACCCAGGGCCAGCAGTGACACCACGCCGGTGAGGTCGCCGCCGGAGGCGTGCGCCGGCAGCCCAGCGAGCACCTCTTCGGGCCCGCCGCCGGGGAACTCGGCCGACACGACCCGGGCGCCCCGCGCCTCCAGCGCCGCCGCGACGTCCGCCGCGAGCGGTTCGGCGGCGCCCGCCGGGGCCGCCACCAGCCAGGTGCCCGACAGGCGCCCGGCGGCGGGGTCGGCGAGCGGCCGCCATGCGACCTTGTAGCGCTGCCGGGGCCGGCGCCGCCAGGCCGAGAGCGCGCCCAGCACCGTGCCGAGCGGGGCGTCCGGGGCGACGTCCAGGGCCGCGGCGAGCGCCGCCGGGTCGTTGCGCTCGACGGCGTCCCAGACC
The DNA here is from genome assembly GCF_042885845.1 of Kitasatospora sp. NPDC058032. Lineage (NCBI taxonomy): Bacteria > Bacillati > Actinomycetota > Actinomycetes > Kitasatosporales > Streptomycetaceae > Kitasatospora > Kitasatospora sp. NPDC058032. Next base: position 234,202 of record NZ_JBHVRK010000013.1, read on the forward strand.
TGGTCCTCGCCGGGGGAGAGCGCGGCGCCGGGCCCCGGCGCGCCCGCGCGGGCGGCGGACGTGTCCAGCCAGTAGCGCTCGCGCTGGAACGCGTAGGTCGGCAGGTCGACGCGCCGCGCGCCCCGCCCGTCGAGCACGGCCGCCCAGTCCACCGGGCGGCCCTGGGCGAACAGCCGGGCCAGTCCGGTGGTCAGGGCCCGGCCCTCGGGCCGGGAACCACGCAGGGTCGGCACCAGGAGGGCGTCGGCGTCCGGCAGGCACTCGCGGCCCATGGTGCTCAGCACCGCGTCCGGCCCGAGCTCCAGCCAGGCCGTCGTGCCGTTCTCGTGCAGCCACCGCATGCCGTCCAGGAACCGCACGGTGCGGCGCACGTGCTCCACCCAGTAGGCGGGCGAGCCCAGTTCCTCCGCCGTCGCGAGCCGCCCGGTCACGTTGGAGACCACGGGGATCGCGGGAGGCGCGTAGGACAGCGATTCGGCGACCTTGCGGAACGCGTCGAGCATCCCGTCCATGTGGGCCGAGTGGAAGGCGTGGCTGACCTTCAACTGCTTTGTCTTGTAGCCAAGTTCGCGGCAGCGGGCGGCCACCTCTGCGACCGCGTCGGCGTCCCCGGAGATCACGGTGGACGCGGGGCCGTTGAGCGCGGCGATCCCCGCCCGCTCCTCCCGGCCCGCGAGTAGCGCCAGCACCTCGCCCTCGCCGGCCCGCACCGACAGCATGGCCCCGCCCGCCCGGGCCCCCTGCATCAGCCGGGCCCGGGCCGCGACGAGCGCCGCCGCGTCCGGTAGCGACAGGACGCCCGCCACATGGGCGGCGGCCACCTCGCCGATCGAGTGGCCCATCACGAAGTCCGGGTGCGTGCACCAGTGCTCCATCAGCCGGAACAGCGCCACCTCGACGGCGAACAGCGCCGGCTGGGTGAACTCCGTCTCGTCCAGCAGCGACGCCTCGGGCGAGCCGGGCGCGGCGAACAGCACCTCCAGCAGCGGACGGCTCAGCCGCGTGTCCAGCTCCCCGCAGACCGCGTCCAGCGCCCGCGCGAACACCGGCTGGGTGCCGTAGAGCTCACGGCCCATGCCGAGCCGCTGGCTGCCCTGCCCGGTGAACAGGAACGCCAGCTTCCCGGCCCGGCCGGCCGTGCCGGTGACGGTCTCGGTGGAGCTCTCGCCCGCGGCGAGCGTGTCCAGGCCGCGCAGCAGGCCCTCCCGGTCCTGGGCGACGACCACCGCCCGCTGCTCGAAGAGGGTGCGGGAGACGACGAGCGACAGGGCGACGTCCTGCGGGGCCGGGCCGCCGTCGGCGTCGGCCAGGTGCTCCCGCAGCCGGGCCGCCTGGGCGCGTAGCGCCGCTGGGGTCTTCGCCGACACGACGAACGGCAGGACGCCGCCTGCCACCGGCCGCGTACCGTCCTGCTCGGGGGCGTCGTCCGCCTCGTCCTGCGGGGCCTGCTCCAGGATGACGTGCGCGTTCGTGCCGCTGATGCCGAACGACGACACGCCGGCCCGCCGCGGCCGGCCCGTCTCCGGCCACGCCACGGGCTCGGTCAGCAGGGCCACGTCGCCGGCCGTCCAGTCCACGTGGGGCGACGGGCTCTCGGCGTGCAGGGTCTTCGGCAGCACGCCGTGCCGCATCGCCATCACCATCTTGATCACGCCGCCGACGCCGGCCGCCGACTGGGCGTGCCCGATGTTCGACTTCAGCGAGCCCAGCAGCAGCGGCCGGTCCGTCTCGCGGCCCTGCCCGTACGTGGCCAGCAGCGCCTGCGCCTCGATGGGGTCGCCGAGGGTGGTGCCGGTGCCGTGGCCCTCCACGGCGTCCACGTCCGCGGCCGTCAGCCGGGCGTTGGCCAGGGCCTGCTGGATCAGCCGCATCTGTGACGGGCCGTTCGGCGCGGTGAGGCCGTTGCTGGCGCCGTCCTGGTTGACCGCGCTGCCCCGGACGACGGCGAGCACCGGGTGCCCGTTGCGGCGGGCATCGGACAACCGCTCCAGGACGAGCATGCCGACGCCCTCGCTCCAGCCGGCGCCGTCCGCCCCGGCCCCGAACGACTTGCAGCGCCCGTCGGGGGCCAGTCCGCGCTGCCGGCTGAACTCGATGAACACGCCGGGCGTCGCCATCACCGCGACGCCGCCGGCCAGCGCGAGCGTGCAGTCGCCCTGGCGCAGCGCCTGGCAGGCCAGGTGCAGCGCGACCAGCGACGAGGAGCACGCCGTGTCCACCGTGACGGCCGGGCCCTCCAGGCCGAGCGTGTACGACACGCGTCCCGAGGCGACGCTGCCGGCGCTGCCCGCGCCGACGTAGCCCTCGACCTCCGGCGGCACCGGCTGCACCCGCGTCCCGTAGTCGCCGTACATCACCCCGGCGAACACGCCGGTGGCCGAGGTCCGTAGGCTGGTCGGGTCGATCCCGGCGCGCTCCAGCGCCTCCCAGGACGCCTCCAGCAGGAGCCGCTGCTGCGGGTCGGTTGCGACCGCCTCGCGCGGGCTGACCCCGAAGAACGCGGCGTCGAAGTGGTCGGCGTCGTGGAGGAAGCCGCCCTCCCGGGCATAGGTCGTCCCGGGCCGGTCCGGGTCCGGGTGGTACAGGCCCTCCACGTCCCAGCCGCGGCCCACCGGGAATCCGGAGACGGCGTCCGCGCCGTCCGCGACCAGCCGCCACAGATCCTCCGGGGAGGCGACCCCGCCCGGGTAGCGGCAGCTCATCGCGACGATCGCGATGGGCTCCTGCCGGGCCGACTCGACCTCCGACAGGCGCTGCCGAGTGCTGTGCAGATCGGCCGTCACCCACTTGAGGTAGTCGACGAGCTTCTCTTCCTGCGTCATCCGACTTTCGACCTTCCCCGAGACGGGACGGGACACGGCAGACAGACTGGTCGCGGCGGCTAACGGCAGCCTTGGCGCGTTCTAACGCGCCACTGCGGCCAGCACCGAGCTGAGCAGGCTCAGGAACACCGGCTCGCTGTCCCGCGTGAAGAAGTGGCCGCCCGGCACCAGGTGGAGCCGGAAGGCCGCGCGGGTGTGGCGCCGCCACGCGGCCGCGTCCGACGACGCCACCAGCGGGTCGGTGGTGCCGGCGAACACCTCCACCGGGCAGTCCAGCGGTTCGGCGGCGGGGCCGGGACGGCTGTGGCACAGCCGCAGGTCGTCCCGGAAGAGGGAGAGCGCCGCCGACATCCACAGCGGGTGGTCGACCAGCCCGGGCGACATTCCGCCGATCCGCAGCAGCAGCGCGGTCAGCTCGTCGTCGGGCAGGTGCTGCACCTCGTCCCGCAACGCCGTCGGCAGGTGCGGCGCGGGGTAGGCGCCGAGCAGCAGCGCGGCGGGGGGCGCGCCGGCCTCCTGACGGCGGCAGGCCAGCCGGTAGGCCACCAGCGCGCCCATGCTGTGTCCGTAGAAGGCGTGCGGGCCGGCCAGCAACGGGCCCAGCTGGTCGTCGAGTTCGTCGACCAGCTCGTCCATGTCGAGCAGGCGCGGTTCGCGGATCCGGCCCTCGCGGCCCGGCAGCTGGACCGGCAGCACCGCGACGTCGGGGCCGAGGGCCCGCTGCCAGCCGGCGAACGCGGACGCGGCGCCGCCCGCGTGGTGGAAGCACAGCAGCCGCAGCCGGGCCCGCCGGTCGGGCGCCGCCATCACGTAGCGGGTGCCCGGTCCGGCGGCCAGGGTGCCGACGGGGCTCCGCGGCATCATCGGACCGTGTCCGCGGCGGCCGAGGCCTCCGCCGCCAGGCCGTCCGCACCGGCGGACGCGCCGTCCGCGCCGTCCGCGGCGGTCCCGGCGAACCGCTCCAGGTGCCGCTTCACGTCCGCCAGGACGTCGGCGGCTTCCGCCCCGTCGATGACCCGGTGGTCGAAGGCCAGGCTGAGCCGCATCACCGGCGCCACGACGACCCGGCCGTCCCGGACCACCGGGCGATCGGCGATCCGCCCCACGCCGAGCGTGACGGTCGTCCCGCCGACCGAGTGGAAGCCGTCCACCACGCCGTGGCCCAGCGAGCTGACCGCGAACGTGCCGAACACGGCCGCCCGCCGCCGCAGCGGCCGCACCCCGAGCCGGAACAGCAGCGGCCGCAGCGGCCACGGCAGCCGATGCAGCAGCCGCGCGCCGGCGAACTCGGGCATGGTTGCGGGATCGCCGTCACGGAAGTGCTCCACCCGCCGCTGGATCTCCGCCAGGTCCGCCCGCTGCAGGTCCGGCAGCACCGCGGAGAGCACGACGCGGCGCCCGCCGACCTTCCGGTCCAGCGCCAGCTTGCCGTTCACCGACGCGTAGCGGGCGATCCGCGGCCGGCGCCGGCCGCGCACCGCCGCGTTGGCCTCGGGGTGGTCCCGCAGCGCCCGCGCGGCCGCCAGCAGGATGTACGACACCACCGAGTAGCGCCGGCCGAGGGCACGGGCCGCGCCCCGGTGGGCGACCACTTCGCCCATGTCGACCTCGGTGTCCAGGAAGACGGGGGCGAACGGGCGTATCTCGTCCAGGAACGCCAGCGTGTGCCGGCGCTCCCGGGCCATCGCCGTCACGGCGGAGGGCTGCGTCATGTCAGACCTTCTCCAGGGCGAACCCGGCCTTGATCCACTTGCTGGACTCGATCGCGATGCCCAGGGCCCGGTCGCCCTGCACCATCCTCGGCAGCAGCCGTTCCAGCTGCAGGAACGGCAGGGCGTTGCCGTTGTTCCCGGTCTCGCGGACGCAGCTGACCTCCTGCGCGTCCACCATGCCCAGCTCCGCGACGATCTTCGCGGTCATCTGCCCGGACAGCTGCGGCGGCAGGAGGTAGTCGACGTCGCTCTCCTGCCAGTCCAAGTCCTCCAGCAGCTCCTGGAGGATCTCCACGGCCATCACCGGCACCGACTCCTCGATGGCCTTGTAGTCCTCGCTGCTCGACGGCCGCTTCTCGTGCCGGTCGGCGGTGCCGAACCACTCGATGGTCTGCGCGGGCGCGCGGCCCAGTCCGGTCAGCCGGTTCAGCACCCGGTGCAGGCGCACCGACCCGGGCGTCGGCTCGGTGGACAGCACGATCGCCCCCGCGCCGTCCCCGAACAGCATGAAGTTCACCATCTCCGTCGGCGGCAGGCTGCGCAGGTCGGCGGAGAGGTCCAGATGCTTGGCACAGGTGTCGGCGCCGATCACGAGCGCCGTCCGGTGCAGGCCCGTGAGCAGCATCTTGTAGGCCACATCGAGCGCCTGGAACGCCCCCGAGCAGCCCGACTGCAGTTGGTACGTCGGCACGTCGTCGATGCCCAGCCGGTCGGCGACCAGGTTGACCGAGGCCGGCATCAACACGTCCGGGGTCGCGGTCGCGAACACCATCAGATCCACGGACGCCGCGTCCACGCCTGCGGCCTCCAGCGCCCGGCGCGCCGCCTGCTCGCCCATGTCCACGAGCGAGTGCCGGCGCTCGCCGGACTCCAGGTCCACCGCGAGGTGCCGCGAGCGGGTGCCGACGAACGCGTCGACCCACTGCTCCCACAGCGCGTCCATGCCGAACCGCCGGCCCACGGCGGCGTTGTCGACGGGAGGGCCGGGCAGCGCCGTCCCCACCGAGCGGATGTGGATGTCCGGAGCGTCCATCTGAGGTCCTTTCCGGCAGCGGCGTCAGGGATCGGCGACAGACGCGAACCGGTGCGCGGGGCCGGGGCCACCCCCGACCCCGCACACCGGTCCCTGCTCAGCGGCGTCGCTGAATCGGCCCTGAGGTCAGCCGCACACCTTGATGTTGGTGAGGTAGACGTTGGGTGCGACGAGCTGGTAGGTACGGGTGCCGAGCTTGCCCCGGTAGCGGCCGGAGGTCCCGAAGGCGGCCACGGTCTGCGGCACGCCCGCGGTCGATCCCGCGATGTCGACCAGGCCGGCGGTCCGGACGGACCCGCCCGGCAGCTGGATCTCCTCGCGGTAGTAGCCGATGAAGTGCTGGTCGCTCTGCCTGGCGAACACGATCGACATCTCACCGGTCAGCGAGCCGACCGACCGGCCCTCGGCATCGGTCAGCACGTCGTGGACCGTGGCGCCGTCCCCGACCTCGATCGCCGGGGAGCCCTGGTCGTGCATCTCGAGAGCCACCACCGTGTCCGTGAGGTTCTCGAAGACGACGCAGCCCCGGGAGGCGAGCTCCCCGGTGGGCGACGCCGCCGAGGCGACGCCGGGGCCGGCGAGGACGAGGGCGCTGCTGACGGTGACGGCGAAGGCCGCGAGGCGGGCCGGTCGCACGGTCGCAGTGGTACGGGACATGTCTGTCCTTTCTCCGGCGCGCGGCCGGAGGAGACACAGGTGGTACGGGTCGTGACGAGGATCCGCGCAGCCGCTAATGCGGCCCTAACGCCTTCCGGCCAGCCGCGCCCGCGAACGGCGGGCCCGCCACAGCCCGCCGATGACCGCGCCGCGCAGCGACCGCACCCCCCTCATCCGCAGCAGGGAACGGGCGCACCACAGCTGGTTCTCGACCGCGTGGTCCGGGGCCCCGTGGACATCGTCGTACTCGACCACCTCCAGGTCCCGCAGGTGCGCCCGCAACCGCGCGACGTCGCCGGGCGGGATGATCTCGTCCCGCAGGCTGGAGATGTACCGCACCGGGACGTCCAGGCCCGACAGCTGGGCGTCGGTCAGCGCGCAGCCGGCGAGGGAGTCCAGGACCTCGCCGGGGTCGGTCGCGGCCATGTGCGCCAGGGCGTCGACCGTGACCCTCGGCAGCGCCCGCTGCCACGCCCGGTCGGTGAAGAAGCCCGCCACCGGCGCGCCCGCCGTGACGACCCCGCGGATCCGCGGGTCGTCGACCGCGCACCGCAGCGCCAGGTGGCCGCTGAAGCTGAGCGTCAGCGCGTACGTGTTCGCCACGTCGGCCCGCCCCCGGAGCGCGTCCAGCACGCCGGACAGCATCCGCCAGGACTCCGGCCCGTACCGGAGCGGGTTCTCCCCGGTGCCGGGCATCTCCAGGGCGACGGCGGCCATGCCCATCCTGCGGAAGACCGGCAGCACCGGAGCCCACTGCTCCTTGACGGTCACGATGCCTCCCATGACCAGCAGCAGCGGCCTGCGGTCGACGGGGGACAGCCCCGACTGCCACAGTCCGACCCGGCCCCCGTCCACGTCCACCTCCAGCCGGGACACGTCGCGCCCGGTGCTCCACCGCTCGAACGAGGCGGCGGCCCGGTCCAGGGCGTCCTTGCGGTCCGGCCCGTCGACGAAGGGGAACCTGGCCATGAGGTAGTGCCGGCTCGCCTCCAGGTGCCGTCCGCGCCGCTCCAGCTGCTGCCCCGCCGCCACCCACTCGTGGACCCACGACCCCGGGCCGGAGCCGTCGGTGCGGATGCGGTCCAGGACCTCCTGGTAGCGGGCGATCCGCTGGCCGCGGGCGTGGACGCCCACGTAGCTCTTGAGTTCCTCCACGTCGTTCATGCGCCGGTTCCTCTCGGACGGTGATCGCGGCCCGGGTCAGGCACGGCCGAGCTCCTTGTCGATGAAGGCGAACAGGTCGTCGGTGGTCGCGGCCTGGATGCGCTCGGTGACCTGGGCGGACTCCGCCGCCGCCGCGTCACCCCACTTGGCCATCAGCGTCTGCAGCCGCGTGGTGACCGCCGGGCGGGCGGTGTGATCGGGGGCCATGGCCAGCAGCGCCGACTCCAGCCGGTCCAGCTCGGCCAGCACCGTCGCGGACGCGTCGGCCGCCTCCGGGGCGATCCGGGTCCGCAGGAAGCCCGAGAGCGCCGCCACGGTCGGATAGTCGAACACCATGGTCGCGGTCAGCCGGACGTCCGCGGCCGCGCTGAGCCGGTTGCGCAGTTCGACCGCCATCAGCGAGTCGAAGCCCAGCTCCTGGAAGGAGCGCTCCGGGTCGACCGCGTCCGCCGAACCGTGCCCCAGCACGGCCGCGGTGAGGCCGCGCACGAGGTCGAGCACCGCCTTCTCCTGCCCGGAGGGGTCCAGCCCCGCCAGCTGCCGGGCCAGCGACACCGTGCCCGAGGCGGCCCGCCGGGCCGGGGTGCGCAGCAGGCCGCGCAGCACCGACTGCGCCATCCCGGGACCGGCCTGGCCGAGCGCCACCGGGTCCAGCCGGGCGGCCAGCAGCAGCGGCTCCTCCGGTGCGGCCAGGGCCGCGTCGAACAGCGCCAGGCCCTGCTCGGCCGACAGCGGTACGACACCGCCGCGGGCCAGCCGCGCCCGGTCGGCCGTGTCCAGGCCACCGGTCATGTCGCTGCCGTCGGCCCACAGGCCCCAGGCCACCGAGGTGGCCGGCAGCCCGGCCGCGTGCCGGTGCTGCGCGAGCGCGTCCAGGAACGCGTTGGCGGCGGCGTAGTTCGCCTGACCCGGGCTGCCGATCGTGCCCGCCAGCGACGAGAACAGGACGAACGCCGCCAACGGGGCGTCCTTCGTCAGCTCGTGGAGGTGCCAGGCCGCGTCCACCTTGGGGCGCAGCACCGCCGCCAGGCGCTCCGGCGTCAGCGACGTCACCGTGCCGTCGTCCAGCACACCCGCGGCGTGCACGACCGCGGTGAGCGGGTGCTCCGCCTCGACGGACGCCAACAGCGCGGCGACCGCCTCCCGGTCGGCCGTGTCGCACGCCGCGACCCGCACCCGGGCGCCCAGCGCCTCCAGCTCCTCGACGAGCCCGGCCGCGCCGGGAGCCGCGGGTCCGCGCCGGCTGGTGAGCACCAGCCGCCGCACCCCGTGTCCGGCCACCAGACGGCGCGCCACCAGCGCGCCCAGCGTGCCCGTGCCACCGGTCACCAGCACGGTGCCGTCCGGATCGACGGCCGGCGTGGCACCGGACGCACCGGACGCACCGGACGCCGGGACACGCGCCACCCGCGGCGCGAGAGCCCTGCCCCGACGCACCGCCACCTGGGGCTCGGCACCGTCCAGCACGCCCGCCAGGACCGCCGCCGACACCTCCTCGCCGTCCAGGTCGACCAGCCGGAACCGGTCCGGGTTCTCCGCCTCGGCCGACCGCAGCAGGCCCCACACCGCGGCCCCGGCCGGGTCGCGGACCTCCTCCCGCCCCTCGCAGGACACCGCCCCGCGGGTCACCACGACCAGCCGGGAGTCCGCCAGCCGCTCCTCCGCCAGCCAGCCCCGCACCAGTTCCAGGGCCCCCGACGCGGCCCGGTGCGCCTGCTCGGCCGGGTCGGCGCCGTCCGGCGACACGAACGCGGCGAGCACCCGCGCCGGCACCGCAGCGCCGGAGCCGACGGCCGCGGCCAGCTCGGCCGGACCCGGGTACCCGACCCGGTCCGCCGCCCCGAGCAGCCCGAGCACGTCCTCACCGAGCACCGCCAGGCCGCCGTCCCCGCCGCCCGCGGCCACGGGCGGCGCGACGGCCGTCCACTCCAGCCGGAAGAGCGCGTCCTTCCGGCCCGCACGCGCGGCCGCCAACTGCTCGGCGCCGACCGGGCGCAGCGCGAGCCGCTCGACGACGGCGACCGGCAGGCCGTCCCCGTCGGCCAGCGCCAGCGCCACCGCGTCCGGCCCGTGCGCCTCCAACCGCACCCGCAGGGCGGAGCCGGCCGTGCCGAACAGCGACACCCCGCTCCACTCGAACGGCAGGTACGCCCGTCCCGGCGCGTCCGCGTTCTCGGCGACCGGGGACAGCAGCGCCGCGTGCAGCGCCGCGTCCAGCAGCGCCGGGTGGATGCCGAAGAGGTCCGTCCCGGTGCCGGCGGGCAGATCGACCTCGGCGTACACCGTCCCGCCGTCCCGCCAGGCGGCCCGCAGGCCCTGGAACACCGGGCCGTAGGACAGGCCCATGGCGGCGAAGTGGTCGTACAGGTCGCCGGTGTCGACCGGCTGCGCGCCGGCCGGGGGCCACTGCGTGAGGTCCGGCCCCGCGCCGGCGCCGCCCTCCGCGCCGCCCAGCAGGCCCGCCGCGTGCCGCGTCCAGTCGCCGTCGTCGTCGTCCGGCCGGGAGTGGATCGACACCGGGCGCCGGCCCGACCCGTCCGGCTCGCCGACGGTCACCTGCACCTGCACGGCGCCCTGCTCGTCGAGCACCAGCGGGGCCTCCAGCGTCAGCTCCTCGACGCCCGCGCAGCCGCCCCGCTCGGCGGCGTGCAGCGCCAGCTCCACCAGCGCCGCACCGGGCAGCAGCACGGTGTCCAGCACCGCGTGGTCCGCCAGCCACGGGTGCGTGGCCAACGACAGCCGCCCGGTGAACACCTGCCCGCTGCCGTCCGCCAGGTCCACCGAGGCACCCAGCAGCGCGTGCCCGGGCGCGCCCAGGCCGGCAGTCCGCAGATCGCCGCTGCCCGCCGCCGACTCCAGCCAGTAGGTGCGGCCCTGGAAGGCGTACGTCGGCAGGGCGACCTTCGCCGCGCCCGAACCGAACACGGCCTCCCAGTCCGGCACCGCCCCCTCGACGTAGCCGCGACCCAGCGCCGTCAGGAACTGCTCCAGGCCGCCGTCGTCCCTGCGCAGCGTGCCGAAGGCGGCGGCGCCCTCACCGAACGCCTCCAGGGTCTCCTCGGTGCCGAAGGTCAGCACCGGGTGGGCGCTTACCTCGATGAACACCCGGTGCCCGTCCTCCAGCAGCCGCCGCACGGCGTCCTCGTACCGGACCCGCTCCCGCAGGTTCTCGAACCAGTACCCGGCGTCCAGCGCGCCGGTGTCGATCCGCTCACCGGCCAGCGTCGAGTAGAAGGGGACCGAGGAGGCCACCGGACGGACCGGAGCCAGCGCCTCGACCACCTGCGCGCGGACGGCCTCCATGTGCGGGGTGTGCGACGCGTAGTCCACCGGGATCATACGGGCCCGGATCCGCCCGTCCCGGCAGCTGCCGACGAACTCCTCCAAGGCCTCCGCCTCCCCGGCCGCCACCGTCGACGCCGGCCCGTTCACGCCCGCGACGAACAGCCGCCCCTCCCAGCGCGCCAGGCGCTCCTCCACCTCGGCGGCCGGCAGCGGAACGGCGGCCATGCCGCCCGTCCCGGCCAGCGCCCGGATGGCCCGGCTGCGCAGCGCCACCACGCGGGCGGCGTCGTCCAGGCTGAGCGCCCCCGCGACGTACGCCGCCGCGATCTCGCCCTGGGAGTGGCCGACCACCGCGGCCGGCCGCACCCCGTAGGACTCCCACAGCCGCGCCAGCGACACCATCACGGCCCACAGCGCGGGCTGCACGACGTCGACCCGCTCCAGCGGCGGCGCGTCCGCCGCGCCCTCCAGGACGTCGGTGAGCGTCCAGTCCGTGTACGCGGCCAGCGCCCGCGAGCACGCCGTGACCTGATCCCGGAACACCGGCGACGTCCGCATCAGCGCCCGGGCCATCTCCGGCCACTGCGAGCCCTGCCCGGGGAAGACGAACACCACCTTGCGGTCGCCCGCGCCGACGGTGCCCGTCACCGCCCGGCGGGAGGTCTCGGCGCCCGCCGCCAGCGCGCGCAGGTCCGCGAGCAGCGCGTCGCGGTCCGCACCGGCGACGACCGCCCGGTGCGCGAAGTGGCTGCGGGCCGTCGCCAGCGACCACCCGACGTTCCGCACGTCGAGCGACGGATCGGCGGCCACGTGGCCGGCCAGCCGGCCGGCCTGCGCCCGCAGCGCCTCCTCGGACTTCGCCGAGAGCACCCACGGCACCGGCGCCGGCGCCTCGCCGTCGGCCTCCCGCCCCGGCGTGTCACCGACCCCGGCCGCCTGCTCCAGGATGAGGTGCGCGTTGGTACCGCTGATGCCGAACCCCGACACCCCGGCCCGCCGCGGACGCCCCCGCTCCGGCCAGGGCCGCTCCTCGGCCAGCAGGGAGACCGCGCCGGCCTCCCAGTCCACGTGCGGCGACGGCGCGTCCATGTGCAAGGTGCGCGGCATCAGCTCGTGCCGCAGCGCCATGACCGTCTTGATGACCGACGCGACACCGGCGGCGGCCTGCGTGTGCCCGATGTTGGACTTGATGGACCCCAGCCACAGCGGCTGGTCCGCGGGCCGGTCCTGACCGTAGGTGGCGAGCACGGCCTGCGCCTCGATCGGGTCGCCCAGGACCGTGCCCGTGCCGTGCGCCTCGACGACGTCGACCTCGGCGGCCGTCAGCCGGGCGTTGGCGAGCGCCTGCCGGATCACCCGCTGCTGCGAGGGCCCGTTGGGCGCGGTCAGCCCGTTGCTCGCCCCGTCCTGGTTGATCGCCGAGCCGCGGACCACCGCGAGCACCGGATGCCCGTGGCGTTCCGCGTCCGACAGCCGCTCCAGCAGGATCATGCCGGCGCCCTCGCCCCACCCCGTGCCGTCCGCGGCCGCCGCGAACGGCTTGCAGCGTCCGTCCGGGGCGAGTCCGCGCTGACGGCTGAACTCCAGGTAGATGCTGGGCGTCGCCATGATCGTCGCACCGCCCGCCAGGGCCATGCCGCACTCCCCGTTGCGCAGGGCCTGGGCGGCCAGGTGCAGGGCCACCAGCGAGGACGAGCACGCCGTGTCCACGGTGACCGCCGGACCCTCCAGGCCCAGCGAGTACGACACCCGGCCCGAGGCGACACTCGTCGTCGTGCCCGTCAGGAAGTAGCCCTCCAGCGACTGCGGAGCGTTGCTCGCCCCCGCCGCGTAACCCTGGCTCGCCACACCGACGAACACCCCCGTCCCGCTGCCGTGCAGCGACACCGGATCGATGCCCGCGTACTCGACCGCCTCCCACGCCGTCTCCAGCAGCAGCCGCTGCTGCGGGTCGGTCGCGGTCGCCTCCCGGGGGCTGATCCCGAAGAACTCCGCGTCGAAGTCCGTCGCGTCGTGCACGAAGCCGCCCTTGCAGGTGTACGTCTTGCCGGGCACGGACGGGTCCGGGTCGTAGACCGCGTCGACGTCCCAGCCGCGCCCGGGCGGGAAGTCGCCGACCGCGTCCACACCGTCGGCGACCAGCCGCCACAGCTGCTCCGGGGACCGCACACCCCCCGGGAAGCGGCACGCCATGCCGATGATCGCGATCGGTTCGTCGTCGCGCGCCGCGGCGACCACCACCGGAGCGGCCGCCGAGCCCCCGGCGTCGACCAGCTCCGCCCGCAACTGCTGGGCGATCGCGGCCGCCGTCGGATAGTCGAAGACCAGCGTCGCCGGAAGCCGCAGACCCGTGGCCGAACCCAGCCGGTTGCGCAGCTCCACGGCCGCCAGCGAGTCGAAGCCCAACTCCTGGAACGGACGGGTCGCGTCGATCGCGTCCGCCGACGCGTGCCCGAGCACGGCCGCCACATGGCCGCTCACCAGCTCCAGCACGACCCGGTTCTGGTCCGCCTCCGGCAGCGACACGAGCCGCTGCGCCAGCGCCGCCCCGTCCCCGACCGGACCGGAAGCGGCCGACCCGGTCGAGGTGCGCACCAGACCCCGCAGCATCGGCGGCGCCGTGCCCGCCGTCACCTGCCGGCGCAGCCCGGACAGGTCCAGCCGGGCCGGCACCAGCACCGCGTCGCCCGACGCCGTCGCCGCGTCCAGCAGGGCAAGCCCCTGCTCCGTGGCGAGCGGGACGATGCCGCCCCGGGCCAGCCGGGCCTGGTCGGTCTCGTCGAGGCCACCGGTGATGCCGCTGGCCTGCGCCCACAGGCCCCAGGCCAGGGACAGTCCGGGCAGACCCCGCGCGCGCCGGTGCTGGGCGAGCGCGTCCAGGTAGACGTTGGCGGCCGCGTAGTTGCCCTGTCCGGGAGCGCCGAGCGTGCCCGCGACGGAGGAGAAGAGCACGAACGCCGAGAGGTCGGCGTCCTTCGTCAGCTCGTGCAGGTTCCAGGCCGCGTCGACCTTCGGCCGCAGTACCGCGGTGAGCTGCTCCGGGGTCAGGGACGCGGTCGTCGCGTCGTCCAGCACACCGGCGGTGTGGACCACCGCGGTCAGCGGGTGCGCCGGATCGACGGAGGCCAGCAGCCCCGCCGCCGCCTCCCGGTCCGCGGTGTCGCACGCGGCGAGCCGCACCCGGGCGCCCAGCGCCTCCAGCTCCTCGGCGAGCCCGGTCGCGCCCGGCGCGTCCGGGCCGCGCCGGCTCGCCAGCAGCAGGTGCCGCACCCCGTGCGCGGTCACCAGGTGACGTGCCACCAGCGCACCCAGCGTCCCGGTGCCGCCGGTCACCAGCACGGTGCCATCGGCCGCCGGCGACGAGGGAACGGTCAGCACCAGCTTGCCGGTGTGCTTGGCCTGCCCCAGGTGGCGGAAGGCGTCGGGCGCCCGCCGCACGTCGAACGCGGTCACCGGCAGCGGCTCCAGGGCCCCCCGGTCGAAGAGCTCCACCAGGTCGCCGAGCATCGCCTGGATGCGGTCCTCACCCGCGTCGAACAGGTCGAACGCCCGGTAGGAGATCCCGGGGTGGCCGGCCTCCACCACGGCGGCGTCCCTGATGTCGGTCTTGCCCATCTCCAGGAACCGGCCGCCGCGCGCCAACAGGCGCAGCGAAGCGTCGACGAACTCCCCGGCGAGCGAGTTCAGCACCACGTCGACACCCTCACCGGACGTCGACGCGGCGAACCGCCGCTCGAACTCCAGGTCGCGCGACGACGCGATGTGGGCCTCGTCCAGCCCCTGACCGCGCAGCGTGCCCCACTTGCCGGCACTCGCGGTGCCGAACACCTCGGCGCCCCAGTGGCGGGCCAACTGCACCGCGGCCATGCCGACGCCGCCGGTCGCGGCGTGCACCAGCAGCTTCTGACCCGCGCGGAGCTCCCCGAGGTCCGCCAGCGCGTGGTAGGCCGTCAGGAACACGATGGGGGTCGCGGCCGCCTGCGCGAAGGACCAGCCGTCCGGAATCCGCGCCAGCAACCGGTGGTCGGACACCGCCACCGGCCCCATGCAGCCCCCGTACAGGCCGAACAGGCCCATGACCCGGTCACCCGGCGCCAGCCCGGACACCTCCGGACCCACCTCCAGGACCACGCCCGCGCCCTCGCTGCCGATCGGCGCCTCACCCGGGTACATCCCCAGCGTGATCAGCACGTCGCGGAAGTTCAGGCCCGCCGCGCGCATCGCCACCCGGACCTGGCCCGGCCGCAGCGGCTCCAGCGCGTCCGGCGCCTCCACCAGCGTCAGGTTGTCGAGGGTCCCCCGGGCACTCACCCCGAGCCGCCAGGCCGGGGCGGCCGGCGGCGTCAGCGCACGACCCGCGTCCGCCTTCACCAGCCGCGCCGCGTGCGGCACACCGCCGCGCAACGCCAACTGGGGCTCGCCGGCGGCCACCGAGGCCGCGACCGCCGCGAAGGACGACTCCTGACCGTCGACGTCGACCAGGACGATCCGGTCCGGGTTCTCCGACTGGGCCGCCCTGAGCAGACCCCACACGGCGGCCGCCGGCAGGTCCGCGACGTCCTCCGCGCCCGCGGCGGCGATCGCACCCCGCGAGACCACCACCAGCCGACTCGCGGACAGCGATCGGTCGGCCAGCCACCGCTGCACCAGCACCAGCACGTCCTGCACCGCACGGTGCACCTGCGCAGCCCCGCCGCCCGGAACCCCCGGGCACGCCGCGACCACGAAGTCCGGCACCCCGACGCCCTCGGCGACCGCCGCAGACAACGCCGCCACATCGGCGTGGACCGCGACATCGGCACCGGCCGCACCCAGCCCGTTCACGACTTCGAGCAGCTCCGCGGCACCGCCCACGGCAGCCCACGAACCGGCCGGCGCCGAGGCGGCGTCCGGCGAGGGCAGCACCGTCCAGTCCACCCGGTAGAGCGCGTCGCGGCCGGCGGACTTCGCCGACGCCAACTGGTTGGCGGAGACCCGCCGCATCGTCAACGCCCCCACGTGCGCGACCGGCGCACCCGTGACACCGTCCGCGACCGTCAGCGTGACGTTCTCCCGGCTGTCCGCCGACATCGCCAGGCGCACCCGCAGACTCGTCGAAGCGGCGGCCGACACCGACACCCGGCTCCACGAGAACGGCAGCCGGACCTCCGGACCGCTGCTCGCCGCCGCGGTGTCGCCGCCCAGCAGCAGCGCGTGCAGGGCCGCGTCCAGCAATGCGGGGTGCACGACATGGCCGTCGTGCGTGCTGCTCTCGGGAGCGCTGTCCTCAGGAAGCGCCACCTCGGCGTAGATGTCGTCGCCCTGCCGCCAGGCGGCCCGCAGACCCTGGAACACCGGGCCGTAGGTCAGGCCGATGTCCGCCAGGTCGTCGTAGAGCGTTGCCGTGTTGACGGGCGTCGCTCCCGGCGGCGGCCAGGCCGTCAGGTCCGCGGCCCGCGCTTCGGCCGACGGGTCCGCGGTGAGCCGACCCGTGGCGTGCAGTGTCCAGGAGGCGCTTTCGTCTGCCTCTCCCGGCTCTCCCGTCGCGCGGGAGTGGACCGTCAGGGTCCTGTCGCCGCTTTCGCCGTCCGGCGGGGTGATGTTGACCTGGAGTTGGAGGGTGGTTTCGGTGGTGAGGGTCAGGGGTGTGTGGAGGGTGAGTTCGTCGATGGTGGGGGTGTTGGTGTGGTGGGCGGCGTGGAGGGCGAGGTCGATGAAGGCGGTTCCGGGGAGGAGGACGGTGTCGTGGACGGTGTGGTCGGTGAGCCAGGGGTGGGTGTTGAGGGAGAGGCGGCCGGTGAAGAGTTTTGTGCCTTCGGGGAGTTCGATGGTGGCGGTGAGGATGGGGTGGTGGTTGGGGGTGATGCCGGCGGTGGTGACGTCAGCGTTGTCAGGCGTGGAGGGGAGCCAGTAGCTCTGGTGCTGGAACGGGTAGGTGGGCAGGTCGGTGTGGGTGGGGTGGTGGCCGAGGAGGGTGGGCCAGTTGATGTTGGTGCCGGTGGTGTGGAGGGTGGTGAGTGCGGTCGTGAGGGTGTGGGTTTCGGGGGTGGTGGGGTGGAGGGTGGGGATGGTGGTGGTGTCGGGGTGGGTGGTGCGGGTGAGGGTGGTGAGGGTGGTGTCGGGGCCGATTTCGAGGTGGGTGGTGACGCCCT
>NZ_JBHVRK010000014.1:0-81857 GCF_042885845.1 Kitasatospora sp. NPDC058032
AGGCCGGCTACCCGTCGTCGCCTTGGTAGGCCATTACCCCACCAACAAGCTGATAGGCCGCGGGCTCATCCTGCACCGCCGGAGCTTTACACCCAAGACCATGCGGTCCCAGGTCATATCCGGTATTAGACCCCGTTTCCAGGGCTTGTCCCAGAGTGCAGGGCAGATTGCCCACGTGTTACTCACCCGTTCGCCACTGATCCACCCCGAAGGGCTTCACCGTTCGACTTGCATGTGTTAAGCACGCCGCCAGCGTTCGTCCTGAGCCAGGATCAAACTCTCCGTGAATGCTTCATCCACGAGAGCGGCACGGCAACCACCGGAATAGGGCGGTCCCGCGCACTGCGTCCTCGCTAGTGTTATTTCAAAAGGAATCTCCAACCCCGAAACAAGTCCGAGGCCGGGGATGTCAACATATCTGGCGTTGACTTTTGGCACGCTGTTGAGTTCTCAAGGAACGGACGCTTCCTTCGAGCCGCCTTCCAGCGAGCCCTCCGGGCGCTTCGTTCTTTCGTGTTTCGAGCTTATCAGACGTTTTCCGTGCCGTTCCCGGCACTTCCTTCGTCCAACTTGCCGACGTCTTCTGTGGCTTGACGCCCCGTCCGACGTTTCAAACTCTAACCGATCCCCGCTCCGAAAAGCGAATCGGCCGCAATCCAATAAAACGCGCACACCACATAAGCACCGGGCCGCAACGCGAACACGCGAAAGCGACCCGGTCCGAACCGAGAAGTGTGTTTCAAAGGATTGGCCGCCCCGGGACCGTCCGCGCCGATGCGTGTCCGGTACTCCCTGTCGAGCGACTGGGAGACTCTATCCCTACTTCCGCGCCTGATCCAAACGCCCCGGCAGGTCAGCCCTTGGCCGCGGCCCGCCGAGCGCGGATCGCCGCCTGCCGTTCGTCGAACCGGGCCGCCTGGACGGCCAGACCGTCGAGCATCAGCCCCAGCTCCGTCTGGGCCTTCAGCCCGTCCGGCCCCAGTCCGCCGACCTCCATCACCTTGAGATTGCGCAGGACGGGCAGCAGCACGTCATCGAGGTGGACGCGGAGGTTGTACACGCCGTCGACGGCGATCCGAGCGGCGGCACGCTCGAAGCCGGGCATGCCGTGGCCCGGCATGCGGAAGTTCGTCACCACCTCATTGACGGCCTGCATCGCCTGGTCGGGGGCGAGTTCGAACGCGGCCCCGAGCAGGTTCCGGTAGAAGATCATGTGCAGGTTCTCGTCATTGGCGACCTGTGCCAGCATCCGGTCACAGACCGGGTCGCCCGAGGCGTGCCCGGTGTTGCGGTGCGAGATGCGGGTGGCCAGCTCTTGGAAGGCGACGTACGCGACCGTGTGGAGCGGCGAGTGCCGGTTGTCGGAGACGAAGCCGTTCTGCATGTGGGTCATGCGGGCGCGCTCCAGCTCCACCGGGTCGACGGCGCGGGAGGCGATGAGGTAGTCGCGCAAGACCATCGAGTGCCGGGCCTCCTCACTCGTCCACTGGTGCACCCACGTCCCCCAGGCCCCGTCCCGGCCGAACAGGGTCGCGATCTCGTGGTGGTAGCTCGGCAGGTTGTCCTCCGTCAACAGGTTCACCACCAGCGAGACCCGCCCGACCTCGGTCAGCGGCGACTGCTCGACCGCCCACGCCTCGCCACCGAGCGGCCCGTCGAAGTCCCGCCCCCGACTCCAGGGCACGTACTCGTGCGGCATCCACTCCTTGAAGACCCGCAGATGGCGGTTGAGCTCCCGCTCCACCACCTCCTCCAGGGCCTGCAGGAGTCGGGCATCGGTCCACCGGACGTGGGAGGAGGTGCTGCTCACGGTTCAACTCTCGATCGACGAACAAACCTACGGTTCCGTAGGTAACGCCACCGTAGGTTCACCACCTCGGCGCTGTCTGGGGCCCTTCGACCCCATTCGTCACAGCCAGGGCTCCCCGGCGCGTGGCGGATCCGGTGGAGGCCAGGCCCCCACCGGAGCCGCCGAACCCGTCGCTCGTCAGCCAAGCCTCAGCCCAGGACGCGCACGAACGGGCTGTCATTGCCGCAAGGCCCTGATCGGCAGCCACGGGCCGATCAGGTCGACCATCCGGCGGAGGAGTTGCCGCGCCCCGCCGGCACGTCCACTTCGCGGACGGCTCCGGCGCGTGCCCGTAGGCGGCGGAGCATCCGGGCGTCCTGGAAGCCGGCCGCGCGGGCGGCGGCCTCCGTGGTGGCGCCGTGCGCGATGAGGTGTTCGGCCCGCTCGACGCGCAGTTCCTGCTGGTAGCGCAGCGGGGTGCGTCCGGTGGCCTCGGTGAAGTGGCGGGTGAGGGTGCGTTCGCTGACGCCCGACGCGCCGGCCAGGTCGGCGAGGCTGAGCCGGGCGGTGAAGCGGGCGTCGATCAGGTCCTGCACCCGGTGGACGGCGTCGACCAGGTGGGCGCGGTGCCGGAGCATCACGCTGACCTGCCGCTCGTCGCCGTTGCGCCGCGCGTAGACGACCATCTCCCGCGCGATCCGGGCGGCCGCCGCCGGCCCGTGCCGGACGGCGACCAGGTGCAGGCTCAGGTCGATGCCGCTCGCGATGCCGGCCGAGGTCACCACCCGGTCGTCCACCACGTACAGCACGTCGCGCACCACGACCGTCCTCGGGTGGCGGCGGGCCAGTTCGTCCTGCAGGTCGTGGTGCGTGGTGCAGCGGCGCCCGTCCAGCAACCCCGCCCGGCCGAGCGCGTCCGCGCCCGCGCAGACGCTGGCGACCGTACCGCCGGCCGCATGGTGGGCGGCCAGCCGCTCCAGCGTCGCCGGGGAGAGGTCCCCGTGCGCCCGCAGCGTCGACGCCCGCCAACCGGGGACCACGACCAGGTCGTCCGGCGTGAGCCGCGGCCACTCGACGGAAGCCCGCAGCGTGATCCCCTGCGCCGTGGGGACGTCCTCCTGCTCGGCCACGTGGCCGACCGCGTAGCCGAGCCCGTGGTCGGCCGCCGTCGAGAACACCTGGGCGGGCCCGGCGAGGTCCAGCAGGTGCAACTGCGGGACCAGCAGGAAGACGACACGGGTCACGATCCGGTCAGCTCCTTCACGGTGGTGACGGTGGCGAAGCGGCCCGCCAGAGCGTACTCGGTACGGGCGATGATCTCCTCCGTGGGGAGCGTGCGCGGATCGGCGAGGATCTCGTCGAGGCTGCGACCGACGGGGGCGTCACGGTGCTCGATCGGATGGGTGGCGGTCGCGTCGACCACGAACGTGACCTCGTAGCCGAGGTCGGCCGCCACCCGGGTGGTGGTCTCGCAGCACTGTTCGGTGCGAATGCCGCTGACCACCAGTTCGCGGATCCCATGCTGGGTGAGCAGCTGCTGCAGATTGGTGGTGGTGAACGCGTTGTGCGAGGTCTTGGTGACGACGGGCTCGCCCTCCACCGGCTCCAGCCCCTCCATCAGGCGGACGTGGCCGAGGGCGGGGTCGAACACCGTCCCGGTGCCGGGCTCGGCGTGCAGGACCCAGACGACGAGGTCGCCCTTGGCCCGGGCGTACTCGACGAGCCGGGCGACCTGCCCGACGATCCCGGGGTCGGAGACGGCCGCCCAGTTCTCGCGGCGGCGGAAGGATTCCTGGACGTCGATGACAAGGAGTGCGTTGGTCATACCCCGATCCTCACCGCCCCGGGGTGCCCGGGCGAAGACCCCATCGGGCCTGGATGCGGAACGATCCGGTCAGGTTGCTCGGGGGGTGCGGCGCCGGGTGGCGACGTCGGCGTGGACGAGACCCCGAAGCGTTGGTGGTGGCCCTCAGGCCGTCGAACGGGCTGTGACCCTATCTGCGGCGGTGTTCTGCCAAGTCGTCGAGGAGCAGGTCCGCGACCACCTCCTCGACCACTGCGGTGCGCAGCTCCGCCATGGAGTCGACGAGTGCCCGGTCCCACGGTGCGGGCGTGAGGCGCCCCGGGTCGGGGCCGACGGGAACCCGGGGTACGGCGGCCCGGTAGTCGTCGGCCGACATCCGCCAGGGGACGGCTCCTGTCTTGGCCAGGACATGGGCCGCTATGCGGACCCCCTCTCCGTCGAAGTCGCCGTGGTAGTACAGGGTTGCGCCGTCGTCGGCGAGTCGGCGCAGCAGGTGGATCACGGCCGTGTTGGGCCACCCCGAGGTGCAGACCAGCGGCGGACAGTGGTGGCCGAATCGCCGTAGGGCCAGGGCGAGCACGCTGGGGTTCTCGGTGAGGTGCACGGGGCCTGCGGGGCCGGTGAAATCACCGGGTGCGCGCAGTTGGGCGAGGGTGAGGCTGACGGGGTGGCCGGCTCCGGCGCAGATCCGGGCGATCTCGGCGACCGGGCCCCCTCCCTGGGGGCGGAGACCGGCGGCGAGCACGCTGGAGGACAGTCCGTCGTCGGCCACGCCGGCTCGACTCCAGAGTGCGCGTCGCTGCTCGGCGGCGTCCGGCACGGCTGTCCCGTACAGCACCGCCAGTGCCCGCAGCACCAGGGAGGACAGCCGGGTGCCGTCGTCGAGGGCATGGGAGTCACCGTCGAGGAGGCGGGCAGCGAGGACCGGAAGCGGCTCGCCGTCGGCCGGGAGCGCGGCCAGGACGGTCAGCGCGGCGGTCAGCAGGCCCCGGGTACGGTCGGGTGAACCGTCGACGAGGCCGGTGGTCCGCAGGTGGCCGACCCAGTCCAGGAGAGCGGGCTGGGCGGTGACCACCTCGTGGCCGGCCAACCACTCCCACAGGGCGTCGCGTTGGCCGGTCCTGCGTTCGCGCTCGGCGGCCCGGTCGTGGATCGGTCCGAGGATCAGGGCCACCACGTCCCGGACGGGTCGGCCGCAGGCGTCCAGCACGGCGTGGTCGAGTCCCGCGAGGGGGATCGTCGGTTCGGTACCGGGGAGCCGGTCGAGTCCGAGGAGGTCGGCCAGTGCCTCCCGGCCCGCGTCGTCGAGCGGTCCGGACCGTACCCGGCTGACGGGGCGGCCGGTCGAGAGGCGGTCGTGGACGGCCGACCAGAGGGGTCGGAGCTCGGGGAGGTCGAGGGGGTGGCGGTCCGTCATGCCGGTTCTTCGGTGTCGGCTTCGTCGGGCAGCAGTTCGGTGCCCGTCCAGGTGAAGCGGGCGCTGGTGACGGCGTCGTCGCCGTCGCCGCCGGTGATCAGCTGGTGGACGGCGATGCCGGAGAGTTCCCGGTAGGTGCACCACTCGTGGTCGGAGGTGAGCACCAGGTCGAGGTCGAGTGCGGCGAGGAGGCCGAAGACCTGCCCGCGGTTGACGGTGTCGACGCCGACGAAGACCTCGTCCAGCAGGATCAGTCGCGGGGACTCCGGTACCGCCTCGTAGTGGGCGGCCACGGCGGCGAACAGCGGCAGGTGGAGGGCGATGGCCTTCTCGCCGCCCGAGAGCGCGCCGTGGAGCTTCTTGGTGAGCAGTTGCCACCCGGCGCCGTTGGCGCGGTCCAGCTTGACGACGAACTGGTGCCAGGCCGTGTAGTCGAGGACCTCGGCGAGCTGCTCCTCCCACGTCGCCGCCGTGTTGCGGGTCTTGGCCTCCTCGATGCGGCCCCGGAAGAAGGCGTGCAGGGCCTCGCGGTCGGCTTCGGTAATCCGGGCCGGGTCCTTGAGCAGCAGTTCACGGGCCGTCCGGGTGCCGGCGGGCAGGTCGGGGTGGATCTGCCACACCAGGCGGACGGCCACCCGTGAGGCGGTGCGGACCCGTTCGAGGTGGCCGTTCATCCGCTCGACGAGGTCACCGGCCTGGCGGATGCGGGAGGCGAGGTGGCGGCGGGTGTCGCCGGTGAGGGTGCGGTCGAAGAGGCTGCGCTCGGCGGTGGTGATGTCGTCCTGGCTGCGGTCACGGTCGCCGGTGAGGATGGCGAGGAGGCCGGTCGCGCCGATCCGGATGCCGTCGATGGTGGCGGTGAGGACGTGGACGTCCTCCTCGGCTTCGAGTTCGAGGTCGGCACGGTTGCTGAGGCTCTGGCGGGCGCGGTGCACGGCCTCGGAGAGTCGGTTCAGCGAGTCGCCGAGGTTCCTGGTGCCGTGCGGCAGGTCGGGCCACGCGGCGGCGGTCGAGCGTGCCGCCTCAAGGGTGGCGCGGGTGCCGTCCACGGCGGTGAGGACGAACCCGAGGCCCGCGTCCTCGGGGAACCCCAGGACGCACAGGCGCCGGAAGCCGTGGGCGGCCTCGTTCCGGACCAGCACGGCCTCATCGCGCCGGGCCGCGTCCTGGGCCGTGGTGGCGCCCAGCGCGCCGATCCGGCCTTCGAGGGCGAGGAGCGACCGGTCACTGGTGTCGATCTCGTGGCGGGTCCGGTCGAGCAGCTTTCGGAAGTCGCTGATCCGGGCGGCCACTTGGCGGTAGTCCTCGCCGACGGTGCTCTCGACGGCGCGGAGCGCGGATCGGATCCCGCGGGCGGCGGCCTCGGCGTCCTCGGCCTCGCCCAGGCTCTCGGCTGCCGCGCCCCGGGACGCCTCGGCGTGGCTGCGGGCGGTGTCCCAGGCCTGGTGGGCGGCCGTCCAGGCCAGGTGCACGTCGAGCCAGACGTCTGCCTGCTCGCGCAGCGCGTCGACCGCCGTGGCGGTCGCGTCCAGGGCGGCGCGTTCGGTCGGCAGGGCGTGCTCGGCCGAGGCGACGGCGAGTACGCGCAGCGCGTCCGCGACCGCCTCCTCCTGCCGCGCCAACCGTTCGACGGCCTCGCGCACGGCGTCCTCGCGGGCTCCCACCTCGGACTCGGAGCGTTCCCAGACCCGTTTGGCCTGCTCCACCTCCCGGTGGCGCGGCCGGGAGCCGAGGTCGGCACCGAGGCGCGTCCGGCGGTCGGCGAGGGCGCGCAGCCGCGTCTCGAAACCGGTGACGCCGGCCTCGGCCTCGGCCAGTTCGGCGGTGAGTTCCGCGATCCGTCGCTGCCTGGCGCGCTCCCGGGCCGCGGCGCCGATGTGGCTGGACTCTTCCTTGGTCCAGGAGCCGACCACCGTCGCCAGCCGCCAGCTTCCGTCGGCCGCCACGGCGGCGGGGTGGCCCGCCGGGAGCGCGGGGCCGTAGGCGATGCCGGCCAGCAGCCTCTCCACCCGGCCGGACGGCACCGGGCCGTCGGGTTCCGGAGCGAGGACGTCGAGCAGCGAGGGACCCGGTGCGGGAAGGGCCGATGCCGGATCGGCCAGGGTGTCGTGCCCGGCGACGGCGAGGCCTCCGTCGGGGGTCATCCAGGCGTCGAGCAGGCCGGCCGCTTCCAGGGCCGCTTCGATGCCCGCCCGGTCGGCAGGCGGCACGTCCGGCCGGAACACCAGCAGTCGCCACAGTGGCGCACCCGGCAGGACCGACCGGTCGGCGGTGCGGGTCCGCGGCGGCGCCGGCGGGAGATCCGCCGCGGCGGCGGTGCGCTCCAGGTCCCCGACGACCAGGTCACGCCGGGCGCGGGCGTCGTCCCGGCCCGCGCGGGCGGTCGTCTCGTCCGCGGTGATGGAGCTCTCCGCGGCGCGGGCGGCGGCTTCGACCAGCGCGAGGACGTCGGTCTCGACGGCGGCGCGGGAGGCGACTTCCTCGACGTCGTCGATCGACAGCTCGGTGCAGTCGGCCGTTGCCCACCGGCGCAGCCGGTCGGCGTGGGCGTCGACGGCCGTCTCGTAGGCGTGGGCGTTCCCCTCACGCTTGGCGGTCGCGCCGGCCAGCCGTTCGCGCGCCGTGTCGAGGTACTGCTCCGCCGCCGTCCGGTCCGCGAGGGAACGCTCATGACGCTCGACGGCGGTGCGGACCTCCGCGATCTGGCCGTGCCGCGAGACGACCGCGCCGCGCAGCAGGCGGCGTGCCGTGCGCCCTTGCTCCTGCGCGTCCCCGGACGGACCCGGTGCGGCGCCGAGCAGCGTCTGCACCTCGGCGCAGACGGACTCCATGGCTGCTCGCCGCGCCGCGCCGCGCGTCTCCTCCCGGGCCACGCGGGTGTGTTCGGCCCGTTGCTCCGAGCGCAGCCGTGCATCGTCGGCACGCCCGGCGTCCTCCTCGGCCGCCTGAACCTTCCGGTCGGCGGCGGCGCGGGCACGGGCGGCGGTCGCGGTGGCCTGGTCGGTCCTGCGACGGAGCTGGTCGAGTTCCTGCCCCTGCCGGTAGGCCTCGGAGTCGAGCAGTCCCTCGATGGTGCCCTCGATCTCCTGTCGCCGGTGTTCGAGTTCCTCCCGCGCCCCTCTGTCCTCATCGCGCCGGCGCAGGGCTTCGGCGTGCTCCTTCTCGCTCTCCCTGGCGACGCGGGTGAGGTTGTCCATCTCGGTCGTCGCGGAGATGAGCGCCGCCGCCCCGGCGCGCAGGATGCGCTGGGCGTAGCCGCGTTGCTGGGCCGCGACGGCGGTGGCCGCGGCCACCTCGTCGTCCAGGGACTTCAGGTGTTCGCGCTGGCGGTCGAGGCGCTCGAAGCCCTCGGCCAGTTCGGTGAGCTCGCCCTGGCCGAGCGGGGGCAGGGCCCGGGAGAGCAGGGAGGACAGCAGCGACGGATCGAGGCGCTCGGAGAGTTTGGGGGTGCGGAGCTGGAGCAGGGCGGTGATCAGGGCGTCGTAGCGTTGCTCGCTCAGTCCGGGGAAGAGCGTGCTGCGGACCGTGTTGCGGTAGTCGGCCGGTGATCCGTGCAGCTCGCCCCGGCCTTGCAGGGCTTCGGTCAGGGCGGCGCGGGTGAGCGGCTGGCCCGCGTCGTTGACCAGGGAGAGGCCGCCGGGGCGGTCGATCCGCGCGTCGGTGGTGAAGTGGTCGACGGTGACACCCGTGGTGTGCACGCTGGCCTGGAGCCTGGCGCCGCAGGTGAACCGGCCGGGAGCGCCGTCGCCACGGCCGAACTCCAGCCACACGTACCCGACGCGGGTCTTGCCCGAGGTGCCCTCGCCCATCAGGTTCCAGTGCATGGTGCGCTCGGAGCCGCCGAAGGTGGAGAGCCGGTTGGGGCGCAGGCTGGCGTCGAGCAGGAACGGCAGGAGCACCTCCAGGGCCTTGGACTTGCCGGTGCCGTTCTGTCCCCGCAGGAGCAGGCGGCCCTCGTGGAAGGTGAAGGTCTCGTCGTAGTAGCGCCAGACGTTGAGGATGCCCGCCCGGGAGGGCCGCCACCGTGTCGCCCCGGCCGACGTCCGTGACGTGGAGGGCTGCGGAAGTCGTGTCGCGGTCATCGGAAGTCTTTCCTGGTCAGGTCGCGGGGCCGTCGGCCACGCTGCTGCGGTACCGGAATGCCGCCGGCCGGGGTATCGTGCGGTCGCCGATCCGTCGGGCGAGACCGAAGTCGCCGAGGACACGGACGGCATCGGCCGTGAGGCGCTGGGCGCCGTCCTCCGACTGGTAGCTCTTCGCCCACTGCGGGAAGCGCCGCAGGAGTTCGGCCGCCTCGACGGCGAGCTGTTCCGGTGTCAGCCCGCCCGGAGCGGCGGTCAGCGGTTCCAGCAGGAGCAGGGCGGCGACCCGGGCCGTTGCGGAGTCGTCGGGGAAGCGGCTGTCGGTGGCGATCCCGTCCGGGTCGACGAGCAGCAGGCCGTCGGCCCGTTCCTCCAGCACGAAGCCGCCCTGCTCGGCGGCGCGCCGGACGATCTGGCGCCCGGTCGGCGAGGTGAGGTAGGCCAGTTCGTCGGCGCCCAGCTCGTCGTGGTGGACGACGGGATCGTCGAAGAGCCGTCGCAGCACCGAGTGCCGCAGCCGGAGGTTGCGCTGCGCGTCGGAGGCGTCCGCGCCGCCGTACCGGCTCTCGCGCACGGTGCCCCGCAGGAGTTCCTCGAACCGCAGCGGTACCTCCTCGGCCGCGGCGGCCAGTCGGGACGGTCCGACGGGCGCCGCGAGCAGGCGCATCACCACGGTGGCGTCCACTCGGTAGAGGACCTTGGCCTTCGCCGAGTCGACGAAGCTGTCCGTGACGCCGTCCACGGTGAGGAGCGCGCCGTAGGACTCCAGCAGTTTGAGGACATCGACGAAGGCCATCCGCTCGGGCTTGCTCGCCGTGTCGAAGGGCGGCAGCGCCTCGTCGGTGGCACAGGCCTGGACGACGCGGTCGGCGAGCAGGCCGACCGTCGTCACCGGGACCGGGAGCAGCTCGGCCGCGACGACGCACAGCAGGGTGTAGCGGCGGCGGTCGAACGGAGCCCTGCCGGACCGCAACCGACGGGCCGGGCGCGAGGCATCGGGGACGGTCCGGATCTTGAGCAGGCGCGCGTACCCGAGGCGCGGCTCCACCACCAGCTGCCAGCCGCAGTGGTAGTCGAACCACTTCGTCAGCGGGCCCTGCCGACGGCGGATCAGCTCGAAGGCCGGCGGGTCGCCGCGCTCGGTGATCAGCGGCCGGCCGAGCAGCAGTCTGATGGCCCGGGCGACGTCCTGCCGCTCGGCCAGGACCAGTTGGTTGGCGAGGGTGCTCATGCTCCGTCCTTTGCGGCGGACGACCGCGGGCCACTGGGTCTGCGGACCTCCACCAGGTAGTCGGGCGCCTCCAGCCTTCCCCGAGCGGTCCGCAGGACAGCTCGCCCGCTGTCGGGAGGCAGCCGGAGCACGATCTCGACCCGGCCGTCGGAGGTGACCGTCCGGCGCGTTCCGTCGGCGTCCGGTCGTACGGCCAGCGCCCGGCCGAGGAGGTCGAGCAGCCGCTCGAAGACGGCGTGGTCCAGCATGCCGAAGCCGGAGAGCCGGACCGGACCGTCGGTGCCCAAGACGTCCCAGGCCGCTTCGAGTTCCGCACGTTCCTTGCGGGCCCGCTCGGCCCGGGCCGCCTTGATCCCGCCGATGTCGCGCACCTTCCCGGTACGGGTGAACCGCTCGGTGCGGCCGCTGGTGCGCAGCAGGGCCGACACTTCCACCGGCGGGGCCTCGGCCCAGGTGCCCGATGACGGCGCCAACTCCGGGTCCGGGTGGGCGAGATGGGCATGACGGGCCGGGCCCAGGCCGAAAGCGGCCGACCAGAGGCGGTGCAGGTCGTCCTCGGTGGGCGCTGCGGCGAACCAGCGGGCCAGCTCCCGGAAGTCCTGGACGGCGCTGGAAGAACGGCGCCGCGACTCGGTGATCCGGTCGAGGACCTGAAGGAGCGTCACGATCGCACGGCGCGCCACGTCGTGCAGCTGCTCCACCCGGGGTCGCGCCCCGTCCACCGGCCGGAACCAGGCCTGCAGCCCCTCCCAGCGTGCCCGGCGCCGCTCCAGCCAGGCCGGCGCAGGATCGCCGTCCGCGACCGGCGGCAGCTCGGCGCCCCGCAGCGCCCGCTCGTGCAGCAGGCCCAGGCCGCGGTGCTCGACCCGCTCCACGGCGGAGGCGACCGTCTGTCCGCGCTGGTCGAGGTTGACGAGGAACTCCTGGAGATAGGCCACCGTCGCGGCCTTCACCTCCCGGAAGATCGCCAGGTCCGCGCCCTCGGCGCGCAGCAGGCGCTGCAACTCGCCGTTGAACGCCTTGGTGTTGGCCAGCAGCGCTTCCAGGTGGCCTTCCAGCTCCTGCAGCGTGCTGAACACCCGCCGGTCC
Organism: Kitasatospora sp. NPDC058032; assembly: GCF_042885845.1. NCBI lineage: Bacteria > Bacillati > Actinomycetota > Actinomycetes > Kitasatosporales > Streptomycetaceae > Kitasatospora > Kitasatospora sp. NPDC058032. The sequence continues at coordinate 11,413 of NZ_JBHVRK010000014.1, forward strand.
GAGGACGTGCGGTCCCCCAGCAGCACGTACAGCTCGTCGAGCCGGTCCGTGATCGCCTCGAGCACCGCCGTCTGGAGCGCCCCCGTCGAGGCGAGCACGGACAGGGCGTGCTCGACCCCGGCGAACGCGGCCTCACCGCGCCGGGTGAGCGAGTACTGGAGGTTGCGGCGCTCGTACTCCTCCGCGGTGCGGTAGTTCTCCGCGTGGTTCTGGACGACATCCAGCAGCTGCCACTCCCTGAGCTTCCGCAGCGCCTCCTGGAGATCGTCGTCGTGCACCGCGTCGAGCCACCCGACCGTCCGCAGCCGGGCGCGGACGTCATCCAGCCCGAGCGCGGTCTCCAGCCGCTCGTTGGCTGCGCCGAAGGCCTGGAGGATCGCACCGTAGAGCTCGGCCTTCTCCCCCGTCGTGAACCGGAACATCTCCGGCGGCACCCTGCGCAACAGCTCCCCTCCCGTCCATCGGGCACCACACTACGCGGCCGTTCAGCAGAGCCGATCGGACCGCCTCCGGTCACCCGTGCCCGGCAGGAACTCGACCACCACCGGGCAGAACGCCCCCGAGGCCCTGGCGGGCAGGGCGCGCACGGCTGATGCGCCGTACCGGAGGAAAGCCCCGGCATCAACCGTGGCCGCGCCGCCGACGGTGCGTGGCACATGTGCTCAGCGGTAGCCGGCCAGCCCGTCGGCCAGTTCCCCCTCATCACCGTCGCGCCGTGCCTGGAGGGCCTGTTGGAGGGCGAAGGTGCCCCGGATCGCGGCGATCCGGGCGGCCGCGTCGCCGCCCTCCGCCCCGCCGCCGAGGGCGAGCACCCGGCCGAGCAGTTCCTCGCCGTAGCCGGCACCGATCGCAGCGAGGTCCTCGGCCTGATCGCCGAGGGTGACCTCGTCCCAGTCCACCACACCGCTGAGCCTCGGCAGGCCGTCGACGGTCTCCCACAACACGTTCTCCCCGCCGAGGTCGCCGTGGACCACGGCGGAGGTGAGGTGGGGCAGGCCGTCGAGGGCGGCGAGCTCCCGCGCGGCCCTGACCCGGCCGGGGTCGTGCATGAGCGCGAAGAGCTCCGCCCTGACCCCGTCGGAGAACTCCCGCCACTCCCCTCCGAGGGCGTGCGGAAGGACCGCGCGCGCCCGATCGTCGCCACCGGCCGCGGCCAACGCCGACAGCAGCGCGGCGTACTCGGCGGCGACCGCCTCCGCCGCCTCGGGGTCTTGAAGGACGTCCTCCGCCAAGGCCGCCCCGGGTACACGGGTGCACACCAGGTACGCCGGCTCGTCCGTGCCCGCGCAGCCTCCCTCCTCCAGCGGCTCGGGGGTACGGAAACCGAGGCCGAGCCCGGCGAGGGCGCGCAGGCGCGCCGCCCGGCCGGGAAGCCGCTCGGCCGCGGCCCGGGTGCGGGCGAAGCACACGACGCGCTCCGCCCCGATGACCACCTGGTGGACTGCCCTTGACGAACCGCCAGGCCGCGCGGATCCACGCCGGGCAGCAGCCTGCGGAGCAGGGCCGAATGCGTTTCGGGGAACTCCATGGCGCGTGAACTCTCTTTCGGCAAGCGCTGATCGGGAGGCCGCCCGACCGGGCGCCCCCAAGAGACCGTACGCTCCGCCACGGTTGCAGGCCGCCTACCGCGACCGCCGCGCCCGGTGGGCGGCGATCAGATCGCGGTACCAGGCGTAGGAGGCTCGCGGGGTGCGGCGCTGGGTGGGAAAGTCGACGTGGACCAGGCCGAAGCGTTGGTGGTAGGCCTCGGCCCGTCGAACGCCCTGTCGTTCCATTCGTGACGGCGGTCTGCCAGATCGGCAGCTGGAGAGCGACGGCCCGAGCGGCCGCCCCCGCTCCTCGGCGAGTTCGGCCGCGTCACCAGCGTCGGGATCGACGCCCTGTGACGCGGCCCCGCTCTCCACCCCGCCCGCGCCGGACACCTGCCGGCTTCGTGCCCCACCCCCTGGCCGGCCGGGGGGTGGGCACGAACAACCAACGGGTGCGGTCGCGGCTATCCGAGGCCGCGGGCATCCTGCTTCAGTGCGGTGTCCACGGTCAGCGCGGTCGCCACGACGAGGCTGAGCAGCGGGTCGGCGAGCGGGCGGTGGATCTGGAGCACGTAGTTGTCGGCCGTGGTGAACATCGTCTTCGCCAGGCCTTCCCAGGTCTTGGTGATCCGGGCGATCTCGGCGTCCGTCTCGTCGACGATGGAGAAGTTCCAGGCCCGCCAGTTCTCGGCCTTGACGGCGCCGACCTTCCGCCCGCCGACCTCCAGCGCAAAGTTGATCTTCCCAATGGCGTTCTGCTGAACGATCTGGCCGACTTCCTGGCCGTTCGGAAGCTGCACGACCACCCGCGACTTGATGAACTTCGCCGGGCGGGTCAGCAGCAGCACCGGGCTGCCGTGCGCGTCACGGATCTCCAGCTTGTGGGTCAGATACTGGTCGAGGGAGGTGAGCAGTCGTACCGCCTTGCGCAGACCGCTCTGGCCGACCTGGACCACCGAGCCCAGCGTGGCGCCCTGCTGGTCGAAGACGGCGTACTCGTTGGTCAGCTCGATCAGCTTGGCCTTCTGGTTCACCACAAGGACCGGCTCGGAGAACAGGGTGCCGCCGCCACCGGAGACCGGGCCGACACCCGCCTGCTGCTGTACCTGGCGCTGCACCTTGGCGGAGTCGCCGACCGGAGCGACCGGCTGCCCGGGGAAACCGGGAGTGTTCGTGTTCTGGGACATGGCGGGCAGGCTAGGCTCAATCCTCCCCGGATAGCCAGTTCGTTCGACCGCCGCGGTTTGTCCACGGACCACCCGTTCCGCCCGTGACCTGCAGCTTCTGCGGCTGCGAGCGCCAGTTGTCCGCCACCCGACGGCGGCGGCATGACCGACGTCACACCCGGGACGGCGGCTCGGGCCCGGCCGAGACACCTCAACCGCTGCGTGCGTCAGGCCCGGTGGGCCGCGATCGGGTCGCGGTACCAGGCACAGGAGGCCCCGGGGGTGCGGCGCTGCGTCTCGAAGTCGACGTGGACGAGGCCGAAGCGCCGGCGGCAGCCCTCGACCCGTCGAACGCCCTGCCATCCTGCGCAGGCCGGCACATCGTCAGCCCGGGGAGAACATCCGGGCACCGGTGGCCAGCAGTCAGGTGCGCCTGCTCGCACCGGTCGTGTCCATCCGACGGACCTCGTCGACGAGGCGGCCGCTCACCACAGGCCGGTGTACCCGCCTCGCCTATTGCAGGATGTTGATCGCGCGGGCGATCACCAGGGCACCAAGGATGAGGGAGGCCGCTGCCTCCACCATCATCAGCAGCTTCGCCCATGTCCTGACCGCGGAGACATCGGCCGGGCTGAACGCCGTGGCGGTCCAGAAGGCCAGCGACAGGTAGTCGGCGAACGTCGGCACCCAGTCGGCCGTCGCGTGGGCCGAGTGCTGCATCTCGGGAAAAACGAAGCTCGGGCTCGGCTGGAGCGGGTGGGCGCGGGCAGCCGCACCGCCTCGGTCGAGGTCCCAATACCACAGCGCGAAGGCGATCACGTTCGTGGCCCAGGTCACTCCCCCGGTGGCCAGCAGACCGGTGGCGTTGTCGGCGAACAGCTTGTTGTTGGTCAGGATGTCCACCACCAGGTGGACACCCGCATAGAGGTTGGCCGCGGTGATGAAGCCGATCATGACGTCGGTGACCACTCTGAGCCACCGCTTCTGCCGATCGATCCGCCCCGGGTCACCAAGGATCAGTGCCCCCAGCAGGGTGAGCATGACCACGGGAACCGTCCATGCGGGGTCCAGCCGGTACGCGGCGGGCAGCGCCACGTGGAGCATCGCGGCCGTGACGATCGCCAGTGCCACCGGCCACCAGCGCTCGCCCCGCGCGGCGGCCTGATCGAGTGTCGCCGACGGTGAACCCGCCGGCCCAGGGCTTGATCCCATGCCTCATTGTGCCGACGCCCGCCGCGTGGGCCTCGGACGGCACACCAACCCGGACGGGTGGACCAGGTGATCTTCACGGTCCTGCGGTCCTCCACAGGCCGCTGAGCCATCTGCCGGACAGGCCGCTCGAGCACCCGCCAGGACCCTGGCCACCGAGCCGGGCTGCTTCGGCACCACCGCCAACGCCGTCGCCTCGGGCTTCATCGCCACCGACATGGCCCGCCTCCTGGGGCTGGACCGTCGCGTTCCACCACGGACCCCGAAGGCCAACTACCGTACGTGGCAATTCCAGTGCGCCATGATCAGGTCGCGGTACCAGGCGTACGAGGCCTTGGGCGTGCGCTTCTGCGTCTCGAAGTCGACGTGGACAGGCCGAAGCGTTGGTGGTAGCCCTCGGCCCATCGAACAGACTGTCATTCTATCGGTCGACCATGAAGACCTCATTGTCTACGGTTCGGAGAGGTCAGCGCCTCTTTCGCAAACGAGCTGGCCGGTCGGCCGACCACGACCGAATGACACGGCCAGCAGGGCCGAACGCCTGGCGGCCGTGGAAGCTAGAACCCACACTTCGCCTGTCGCTGAGTGGGAGAGGTGCCCAATCCCGGCCCAGCGCACGGGGGCGCAAAACCTCAGGCAAGTAGCACTCCTATGCGCTCCCCCCAATCTCCGATCAAACTCCGAATTCGTACTCGTCGTCTCAAGTCGCTCCGTATTCTGGTGCGTTCGCCTACCGACCAGGTGAGCTCAGGACGACGGACCGGAGGGTCAGCAAGTGGACGGCACCGCCAGCCGCGCGAGGGAGGAGGCCGTGGCCTCCCAGGCTCAGCGATGGGCCGACGAACTCATTGATTTCGGACCGCGCAACACATTGCTGCACTTCAAGGACACCAAAACTGGCAGTCTCGACCTGACTGCCGTCTCCGCCGAGGCACAGCACGCACTACTGACCGGCCGGAAAATCCGGCTCGTGAACCTGGTCCCCGATCCGTCCGACCACAAATCCGCCTGCCTCCGCGCACGCTACCTGCGACGCCGGATCCTGGAACTGGACGAGGAACAGGGTGTCGAGGCCGGTCGCCTGGCCTGCGGACTGCTGAACGTGGACCCGCCGAAGACACGGGGCACAATCACCGTCCTCCCGCTGCGCGCTCCCCTCGTGCTGCTGCCCCTGACGATCCAGCCGCGCACAGCCACCGAGAACGACTTCGTCCTCCAGGTCGACGGCGAGCCGGAGATCAATCCGGTCCTGCTCTACGCGCTGAACCGCCAGTACGGCCTGGACGCCGACCTCGACCAACTGGCCGACCAGGCGTCAGCCATGCTCGAGGAGCAAACGGATCCGGGGACCAGGGTGCGCGCTGTGTACGACCTCCTCGCCAAGGCCCTCCGCCGGAGCGGGCTCTCCGCGTCGTTCGAGGAACGCCTAGTGGTCGGGGCCTTCAGCTTCGACCGGCTGCCCATGGTCAACGACCTCAAGAACTCGAGCTCGTTGCTCGCCGAGCATCCCGTCATCGCCGCCATCGCAGGTGACATCACGGCGGCCCGCTCGCTGTTGAAGGAGGGCCCTCCTGCGGGAGGCGAGATCCCGCCGCGGGAGGAGTTCCTCGTCCACGACGCCGATGCCTCTCAGCAGCAGGCGATCCGCGCCGTGCTGGCTGGTCGACATGTGGTCATTGAAGGCCCTCCCGGAACGGGCAAGAGCCAGACCATCGCCAACCTCATCGCCGCACTGGCCGCTGAGGGACGCCGCATCCTCTTCGTTGCGGAGAAGCGCGCCGCGATCGAGGCGGTCACCGACCGACTCGCCCAAGCCGATCTCGACGGACTCGTTCTCGATCTCCACGGGAACAAGCTGAACCGTCGCCAGCTCGCCCAACAGCTTCTTGAGACCCTCGACCGGTCCGGCCAGGAGCCGCCGCCGCGCCCTGAGCAGTTGCACGCCTCACTCGAGCACTTTCGCAGTCAGACCGGCCGGCACGTCTCCGAGTTCCACCAGCCGCGGTCCCCATGGGGGGTCAGCGCCTACCAGGCCCTGACGGCGCTGTCGGGAGTTCCGCCCGAGCAGCAGACCCGCTGGCGCCTGCGCGGCGGCGTCCTGAAGCACCTGGACCTGGCTGGTCGGCAGCAGGTGGAGCAGGACCTGCACAAGTTCGTCAGCCGGAAGGGGCCGCAGATTCGGCGCGGCCAGTCTCCCTGGGCGCGCACCCGCGTGCGGGACGCCACGGAACTCCGTCCCATCCTCGAACGACTCGACCAGCTGGCGGGCACGGCCTTCGTGGACACCCGCCGGGAGATCGAGGCGCTCATCACCGCAGCGGGGCTGTGCCAAGCACAGGACATCCACGGCTGGCAGCACTTGCTGGACCTCCTGCAAGCCGTGTCCGGCACCTTCGAGGAGTTCACTGCGGAGGTCTTCGGACCACAGCTCGACCGGCTCGTCGCCGCCACCGCCGACCGGGCTTGGCGCAAACAACATGGGCAACCCATCGGCTGGTGGCAGCGGCGCTCCTTGGTCCGTGAGGCCAGGGCCGTCTGTCGGGACGGACTGCGCGACCGCCAGGTTCTCCACTCCCGGCTGGTCCAGGCCCAGGAGCAGCGGGCCCGCTGGCAGAGCGTTTCGCTGGACGGCACACCGCCGTCCGCTGTCCCTGAACTCGGCGCCGCTCTGAAAAACTTCACCGAACTTCGCGACCGGCTCGCCGCAGTTGCCCTCTGTGCCGGTGTCGACGACTGGGCGAAGACGCCTGCCGACGAGGTCGCCGAGATCGTACGAGAACTCGACGCCCACCGCGCGACGCTGTACCAGATGCCCGAACTCAACCAGCTGACCGACCGTTTGGAGGATGCCGGGCTCGGCCCGCTGCTCGACGAGCTGGCCCGGAGCCTCCCCACGCCCGAGGCGGCGGTCGCCCAGTTCCGTCACGCCTGGTGGTCATCCGTTCTCGACGAGATCAAGATGCATTCCCAGCACGTTCGCACCTTCACCGGACGGGAACACGATCACGCTGTCACACAGTTCCGCCGCACCGACAGCGACCACATGGCCGCCAACGCCGGCCGCGTGCGGTACTCCGTGGCGGCCCGGCTGCGAAAGGCCCGCGATGCTCACCGCGACCAGAACGCCGTGGTCCGCGACCAGGCCGCCCGAAAGACGCGCCACCTGCCCCTGCGCAAACTTGTCGCCAGAGCCCCCGACGTGCTGCTGGCGGCCAAGCCCTGCTGGGCCATGTCGCCGCTCGTGGTCAGCCGGGTGCTACCGGCCGCCCGGTTGTTCGACGTGGTGGTCTTCGACGAAGCCAGCCAGATCCTGCCACACGACGCCATGACGTCGATCATGCGGGGTCGCCAGGTCGTCGTCGCGGGCGACCGGAACCAGCTGCCGCCCACCTCGTTCTTCAGCCGCGTGCTAAGCGGCACCGACAGCCAGGAGAACGCTGATGAGGAGGACGGGAACGATCCCGGCGTGTTCGAATCGCTGCTGGACCTGCTCAGCAGTCGGCTGCCCGGCGTCCACACCCTCCGCTGGCACTATCGGAGCAGTGACGAGAGGCTGATCGCCTTCTCCAACCGCGAGATCTACAGCGACCGTCTCGTCACTTTCCCGGGGACCGCCGTCGAGAGTCCGATCCGTCTGGAGGTCGTCGACGGCCACGCTCTGCCTGGCCAGGACGGCTCCGCACCTCAGGAGGTCGAACGAGTGGTAGAGCTGGCACTCGACCACGCCGCCCGTACCCCCGACCTCAGCCTCGGCATCATTACCATGGGCCAACGGCACGCCGATCGCATCGATCTCGTCCTGCGCAGAGCCCTCGAGGAGCAGCCGGACCTGCAGGACTTCTTCAGCCCCGAGGCAGGCCCCGGCCGACGCTTCTTCATCAAGAATCTCGAACGCGTGCAGGGCGACGAACGCGACGCGATCATCCTCAGCATCGGGTACGCCAAGGCCGCCAACGGCCGGCTTGCCCAACGTTTCGGGCCGCTCAACAACGAAGGGGGAGAGCGTCGGCTCAACGTCGCCATCACACGCGCCCGCAAGCGCATGACGGTCGTCAGCTCGTTCTCCCATCACGACTTCGGCCCGCGTGTCGAAACGAAGAACCGCGGCCCCGAACTGCTGCGCCTGTTCCTTGAATACTGCGCTGTCCAGGGTGACCTCTCCCGGTCGGGCGGCCGCCAGGAGACGTACGAGCTGAACCCGTTCGAGAGGGAGGTTCTGGAGGCCCTGCGGTCCTCGGGCGTCCCCGCCGTCCCGCAATGGGGCGTTTCCGGCTACCGTATCGACTTCGCACTGGCCCATCCGGAGCGACCCGGTCAGATGCTGCTCGCTGTGGAGACGGATGGCGACCGCTACCACCGCACAGAGAGCGCACGAGACCGTGACCGGCTCCGCCAAGCACACCTGGAACGGCTCGGATGGCAGTTCCATCGAATCTGGGCCGCAGACTGGTTCACTGACCCCCAGGCCGAGACGGACCGACTCGTCGGTGTCTGGCAGGACGTCGTCCGCGCGGCCGATGAGCCGCCGAACAGCAGAGTTCAGGACCCGGTCCCCGCTCCGCGCCGGGCAGAAGAGCCGTCGACTCGGCGAGGACCTAAGCCGTCGTTGAGGCCCGGTGGCAGCATCGGCGCCTACTCCGATCTGGACCTCCGCGCGCTCGCAGGCTGGATTCTCAGCGACGGCTACCAACTCGACCGTGATACCCGGATCAGTCAGGCCATGACCGAACTCGGCTTCCGGAAGCGAGGACGGGTCATCGTCGAACGCCTCAACCAGGCCTTCGATCACTCTCAGCAGTTCGCGGACAAGGAGCACATCTGATGCCCCAGCTCGATCCCATGACCATCCAGCGCATCGCGCGACTCGTCGTGGACACGGACGGCCCTTTCGAACGCCCCGGCTACCAGCTGACCGAGCTGCTGAAACGAGCGGCCTGGCCGGTACCCGTTGAATACGACGGCACGGCGCGGGTGCCCTGGCTGACCGAGACGATCACGGAGTCGTCCCATGACGAAGCCGCCGTCAGCCGCCTCCTCTGCCGCATCTGCGATCCGCTGGAGTACGAGGACGGCATGGCTTCCGCTGACCTCCTCAGGCAGGGAGTCAACCAGGTCCTCGCCGCAGAGCAGCTGTCGATCACTTACGTTGGCGGCCGCCCGATGCTGGGTGCGCTCGGCGAGGACGGCCGATCGACCACCTTCAGTCCACCCGACGACTTGGAGGCGCGTGTCCGACGACTGGTCAGCAGCGACGAGATCACTCGTCAGCTCATGCAGCGGGTGAACGAAACCCGTATCTGCGCGGACAACGGTGCATACGTCTTCGCCCTCATCGGCATCGGAAGCTTCACCGAAGGTCTACTGCTCGACGTGCTGACCAAACGCGAGCCGAGCCTGGCGCAGGGATTCCCGAATCCCAATGGAGGAAGGCCGGTGCTGGCCGCGAAGGCCAGCCTGGCACTGCTACTCGACACCGCACGGTCCCGGGGCTGGATTCAGGTCGACGCTCACGACTTCATGAAAATCGTCCGCGAGTACCGCAACTTCGTCCACCTTCGTCAGCAGCAGGAACGCGGGATCGACCCCGACCACGACACCGTCATGATGTGCTGGGGCCCGGCCCTCGCTGTCCTCAACGATCTCGAGTCGAGCCACCTGCAATAACTACTACCTAGTATATCGCGGCCTGGAGGGTGGCGACCGGGTCGCAGTACCAGCCGCACGACGCCCCCTGCCCCCGCAACACATGACGTCGTCCTGGCCGCAGCCATCTGACCTTCGGCCAACTCTTGCTTTTTCTACGGTGATTGGTATCACTGCGAACCGCGGAGTATCGGTCCGCTCCGTACAGTAGAGCCACGAGTACGTCGTCGAGTGTTTCCGCCGATTCGAAGGCGAGGCCATGTCCGACTCCTCCATCCCGCGCTCCCGTTCCCGCGGATCCTCCCGACGCCGGAGGTCCCGTTTCATCGACCAAGCTCTTTTCACCCAACCGGAGTTGCTCGCCGAACGGCTGCTCATCCATGTGGACGCCACGCGGGCGGGGTGGGTACGGGACCACCTCAACACCGGCAGGAGCGGGCTCGTGATCGGTGGGCCGAAGGCCCTCAGGAAGACACTGGACCTTCGGGAGGAGGGCTACGAGGACGTACTCCTCGCCGACCCGGCGTTCTACGAGCACGGTGTCGCGACCGCGGACCTGCCTTACCTGCAGCGGGCCGGCGAGTTCCCCACGACCGACCCGCTCGGTCAGGCAGTCCAGGAGCAGCTCGCCGTCGGCGCGACGGCGGCGCTCACACCGACCGGGTACCTCCGAGCCGGGGACACTGCCGCTGTGCGGGCTGCTGTGCGCGAGGTTGCCGTGCGCGAGGATCCTCGAATCGTGCTCGCGCTACCGATCGACGTCGGCTGGCTGCAGATCGACATGATCGACCGCCTCATCGATGAACTGAGCGCAGCGCCGGGATCCAAGGCCATCATGCTCGGCGGCCAGTTGGACCCGCTGGCGAGCTTCCCCGACGCTCTCACCGGCCTGACCCGGGTCCTGGCCCAGATACCGGGCACCGCCCTGCTGCGGGCCGATCTCGCGGCGTTCGGCGCGCTCGCCGGAGGCGCGGCATTCGCCGGCTACGGGCTTTCGGGGCGCCTCCGGCACGTCGTACCGCCCGGCGAGCCGGCGAAGAGCTCAGGGTTCGCCGACTCCCCGTCCGTTCTGTTCCCCGAGTTGATGGCCCTGTTCCTCGGAAAGACCCTCGCACGCCGCTTCGCCGCTACGTACGCACCCGTGTGCGAGTGCACGGCCTGCGGCCATCGGCCGCTGGACAGCTTCCCGAGCAATCGTGACGGCCGGCCAGCAGCACAGCACAACACGTCCGTATTGCTGTCCTGGCAGCAGGCGCTGCACACGCTGGCACCCGGGCCCGACCGCCAACGGTGGTGGCAGGAACGCTGTCGCACTGCAGTGAACCGCTATCCGCTCGTCAACGCCGCCATCCAGCAGCCAAACGGCTTCAAGGTCCAACCGCAGCTGCTGCGATGGTCCCTCCTCAATATGGCGGCGCCTTCGACATCGACGGGCGCAGGAGCAGACTGAGGCGCGGGCGATTCAGCCAAGTCGTCCGTACAGCTCCTCGACGAAGTGCCAGGCCGCTGCGGTGTGCCGCAGCGGCCGGTACACCTCGGGTTGCAGGGCCATCCGGATCCCGTCCTGCTCGTGGACGAACACGCCGATGCCGTAGAAGGCGGCTTCCGTCAAGATCTCGTCCAGCCCCGCGCCCGGGGCCGAGCGGAGCAGGACGGCGCGGCGGCAGAACGGTGCAAATCGGCCCGCACGCTCAAGACCCGTCCGCCAGTCGGCGGCCAGCACAACCGCGAGGTCAACGGCGAGCGGCCGGACCGCTCGACGTTTCACCAGATCCGTGTCCAACTCGACCGCTCCGTGAGGGAGATGACGAACCTCTACCCACCGCGGGAGCGATTCCACCGGAACGGGAAGGTCGACCGGAAGACCGAGCAGACACTCCAACACGGGGATGCTGTCCAACTGCTCAGCACCAACCGCTTCCCGCCTGCGATGCTCAGCTTCATCAATCCGGTACAGCAGGAGGGCACGGGTACCCAGGACCGATAGCGTGATGCCTTCGCTCTCCGAGGACACCTGCGAGAAGGCCGCCTCGCGGATCGAACGCCAAGCCGCAGGATTCGCCACACTTGCCATGGACCCCACCTTGCCGTACCGCGCGGCAGCACGGCCAGGAGCCTCCTGGCACCAAGATGCTTCCGGCCGGGCGCGAGGTAGTGAGCCCTGAAGTCGCAAGGCCGCCCGTCCCTGCGCAACCAGCCCGCAGCTGAACCGCTGGGGACGGGCTACGGACTCATCGAACACCCTGTCCTCTGCCTTGAGTCCGGGGCGCAGCTGCTGCGGGCCGCGCCATCGAGATGGCCTCTCGGCCAGCGCCGAGGGGCTGCACATCCCGCGGCAGCTGGAGGTCCAACTACATTGAGCGACGCGCCCGATGGGCGACGATCAGGTCGCGGTACCAGGCGTAGGAGGCCCTGGGGGTGCGGCGCTGGGTGGTGAAGTCGACGTGGACGAGGCCGAAGCGTTGGTGGTAGCCCTCGGCCCATTCGAAGTTGTCGAGGAGGGACCAGGTGTAGTAGCCGCGGATGTCGATGCCTTCGGCGGCGGCCTGGGCGAGGGCGTCGAGGTGGGTGGCGAGGAAGGTGATGCGGGGGTGGTCGGGGGCGGTTTCCTCGGTGACGGAGCAGCCGTTCTCGGTGATGGTGATGGGTGGGAGGGAGCTGCCGTACGACTGGCGGAGGTCGAGGAGGAGTTGGCGGAGGCCTTCGGGGACGACGGGCCAGCCGAAGGCGGTGTGGGGGACGTCGGGGATGTCGAGGAGGTCGAAGGGCAGGGCGGGATCGGTGGGGGCGGCGACGCGGGTGGGGTTGTAGTAGTTGACGCCGAGGCCGTCGAGGCCGGGGGTGTGGATGAGGTCGAGGTCGCCGGGGCGGACGGCGCCGAAGATGTCGTCGGGGACGCCGAGGGCGGTGAGGTCGGGGTAGCGGCCGAGGAGGAGGGGGTCGGTGAAGAGGCGGTTGTGGAGGGCGTCGTAGGCCCTGGCGGCGGCTGTGTCGGCGGGTGAGGGGGAGGCGGGTCCGACCGGGGTGAGGTTGTTGGAGATCAGGACGTCGAGGCCGCGGTCATGGAGGGCCGTGGCGGCCAGGCCGTGGGCGAGGAGTTGGTGGTGGGCGGCCGGGAGGGCGTCGAACATCAGGGTGCGGCCGGGGGCGTGGATGCCGAGGGCGTAGCCGAAGACGGTGTGGACGAAGGGCTCGTTGAGGGTGATCCAGGCGGGGACGCGGTCGCCGAGGCGGTCGGCCATGACGGTGGCGTAGTCGGCGAAGCGGTGGGCGGTGTCGCGGTCGAGCCAGCCGCCGTTGTCTTCGAGGGCCTGCGGGAGGTCCCAGTGGAAGAGGGTGGGGAGGGGGGTGATGCCGGCGTCGAGGAGGGCGTCGACGAGGCGGTCGTAGAAGGCGAGTCCGGCGGGGTTGACGGTTCCGGCGCCGGTCGGCTGGATCCGGGGCCAGGCGATCGAGAAGCGGTAGCCGTCCACGCCGAGGCCCTGGAGCAAGGCGATGTCCTCGGGCCAGCGGTGGTAGTGGTCGCAGGCGACCGCCCCGGTGTGCCCGTCCCGGATGGCGCCGGGGCGGGCGGTGAAGGTGTCCCAGACGGAGGGGCCGCGGCCGTCCTCCCCCACCGCGCCCTCGATCTGGTACGCGGCGGTGGCGACACCCCAGCGGAACCCCGGTGGTAGGTCGTAGCGGTCCGGCATGGCAGCCTCCCGGGAAGAACATGAGGACTGCTCATGTTACTGGCGCCATGGCGAAACACCAGGGGTGCCGGGCCACTGTCCGGGGACGGCCGGCCCCTTGGACAGGGCAGGTCCGCCGGCCCTCGGGTCAGCCTCCGACACCGACCCCGGCGAAGGGCGCGGAACTCAGGCCGAGCAGGCCGCCGAAGGGGGAGTTCAGGGCGTAGATGAAGACGACCATGAACGCGATGAGGCTGGTGAAGCCCACGACCAGGACCAGATGGGTGCGGGTGCGCTGGATGCCGAAGAGGAACATCAGGCCCAGGGTGAGCGCACCGCCGGCGAGCAGGCCGAACCACATCACGCCCGACATTCCTCCGCTGCCGGCCGACTCGCGTCCGTGGCGCGACTGGTAGGCGACGGAGATCTGCCCGAACGCCACCTGGTCCACCTGCTGTTGCACGTTGGTGGAGGGTTCGAAGGACGTCCACGCATTCTGCACGTCGTGCAGCAGCGTCCAGCCGCGCGGGCCCAGCGCCTTGCGCTCCTCCATCAGGGGCCACTCCTCGGTCCGGACGTAGGTGGCATACGCGACCGCCGCCGATCGGGCCTGCTGAGCGGCCTCGGGCGGCAGCGCGTCGGCAAGCAGATACGTCTGGTGCAGCGCCCCTGCCTCGGCGCTGATGTTGGCACCAGCGTCACCCTTGGCCTCCCACACCGCGACCAGCGCCACGCCCAGCACCAAGGCGTACAGCACGCCGACCATCATCGTCAGGTACTCGGCGGTGTCGTCGCGGGCCTCGTCCTCCGGCTCCGATCGCCTGATCCTGCGGCTGTTGAGCAGGGCGGCGCCCCCGGCGACGGCGGCGAATCCGACGACGATTCCGATCACTCCGATTACGTGTTCCATGGCGCCCCTGAGGTTGGGCCGGGTCGGCGGCGCGGCCTACGGCGACGCCGCGCGATGGCTACGGCGGCGATCGCGGGCATGAGGAGGACCAGGAGGAACAGGAGGAGGAAGCGCTGCTGCAGAGCGGTGGTCGTCGTGCGGGTGGCGGACCGGCCGGTGTGGAGGAGGGGTGACGTCACGTGGCCTCCCCCCGTGCCGGGGCCAGGGGAACGTGAGGCGGAGGCGGAGGTGGAGGCTGAAGGGGATGGCGAGGGCCTCGGGGACGCGACACTGGAACCACCGCTCGGCGAGGTCTGCACGGGTCTGCGCCCGTTGCCCGGCGCAGCGGCACCGGGAGCACCCGGGACGGAAACACCCGGGACGGGGGCGGCGGGCGCAGGGACGGCCGGGGCGGCAGGGGCGGCGGGGGCCGGTGGAACGGCGGCGGCCGGTGCGGCGGCAGCGGGTACGCCTGCGGGGGGAACTCCGGGTGCAGGAGCCCCGGGTGCAGGAGCCCCGACGGCGGCGGCGCCGACTGCGGGAGCTCCGGCTGCCACAGCTCCCGCTGCGGGTACCGCGACGGCGGCGGCCCCACCTGCCGGCACCCCCGGTGCCGCAGCCCCGGCCGCAGGCGCCCCGACGGCGGCGGTCCCGCCCGCCGCCACCCCAGGTGCCGCAGCCCCCGGTGGAGGAGCCCCGGCCCCGGGTGCGGCAGCCCCGGCCGCGGGCGCCCCGACGGCGGCGGTCCCGCCCGCCGGCACCCCAGGTGCCACAGCCCCCGGTGGAGGAGCCCCGGGTGCGGCAGCCCCGACCGCAGGCGCCGCAGGCGCAGGAGCCCCGCCGACCGCAGCCCCGGCTGCGGGCGCCCCGACGGCGGCGACCTCACCTGCGCGTACGCCCGCCACCGCTACCGCTACCGGTGCCGGTGCTCCGGGTCCCGGGGCAGCGGCTGCGGGAACCCCGGGCGTGGGACCACCGGGCACAGGACCGCCCGGCGCTGCCGCTCCGCCCACCGGGGTCCCCGGTTGGGGAGCACCGACTTCGCAACCGGGTGCGGCAGGTGTTGCCGGAGCGGGCACCGGTGCTCCCGTCGCCCCGGCCGCCGGCGTGGGTGTCCCTGCACTGGGTGTGCCCGCACTGGGTGTGCCTACGGTGGGTGTGCCTGCGGTGGGTACCCCCGCGCCGGGTGTCCCAGCGCCGGGTGTCCCCACGGCGGGCACCCCCGCGCCCGGTGCTGCCGCGACGGAGGGAGCGGCCGGGCTCGCGCCCACGGCGGTGTAGCCCGAGTGTGCCGTGCGGGTGAGGACGTAGTGGCCGTAGACGAGCACACCGCGGGCGGTGACCAGGCCCTCGTGTTCGCCGGGGAGGGCACGCACGGTCGCCGTGCAGACAAGGGTGGCGACCGGGGGGAGTCGGAGGTTGCCGTCGGCGTCCCGGCCCGGGCAATGCGGCTCGATCCCGGGAGCGAGGGTGTCGGTGATCTGCAGGTCGACGACCGGGGCTTCGCCGTCGTTGCGCAGTTGGTAGCTGATCCGCACGTCGTCGCCGGCCTTCACCACGGGGGTGCCCGCACGGCCGTCGACGGTCACCGTCAGCGTCAACGCGCCGGCGCCCGGGCCGCCGTAGGGGAGGTTGGCGGCCGAGTTGGCCAGCGGCGGACCGGTGGCCGATCCGGCCACCACCAGGACGGCGGCAGCCGCGCAGAAGGACAGTTTCCAGCCGGGCATATGAGCTAGTTATTACCCCGAACGCCGCCCGCGTCCTTCCGACACGCCCTCCGAGGGGGATCGGCCCGCGCCGATCACACCACAGGGGTAACGGCAGCGGGGCGTGGGGCCTGCGGGCCGAAGAGGCGCTCCGCGAGCGCGCACCACGGGATCCGCCGACACGTCCGGCCAGACGCTGGCCGCGACCCGGCACGAGCGCGCATGCTACCGGGGAGACCGGCTTTCACCCCCGGGGAGCTGACGATGCATCGAGAACCCACGAACGCGGCGAGCCCGGGACGGCGCGCGCTGCTCACCGCCGCCGGCGGCCTCGCCGCCGCAGCGGTGACCGCGACGGCGACCGCGACGGCGACGGAGCCCGCCGGGGCGGCCGGGCACCGCGAACCGGTCCCCTTCGGTCCGGCCGTCGTGCGCCCCGGTGACCCGCGCTACGCGAGCCTGCTGAAGGGCGACAACCAGCGCTTCGTCGGACGCCCCGACGAGATCCGGGTCGTCGGCACCACCGAGCAGGTGGTGCGGGCGGTGCAGGAGGCGGTCCGCGACGGTCGGCGGATCGGCGTACGCAGCGGCGGCCACTGCTTCGAGGGCTTCACCGCCGACCCCGCGATCCGGCTGCTGCTGGACCTCTCCCCGTTGGACGCGGTGGGCTACGACCCGGGAAGGCGGGCCTTCGAGGTGCAGCCGGGCGCCACGCTCGGCCGGGTGTACCGGACGCTGTTCCGGGGCTGGGGCGTGACCGTGCCCGCCGGCGGTTGCCCGGAGGTGGGCGCCGGGGGGCACCTGGTCGGCGGCGGGTACGGGCCGCTGTCGCGGCGCTACGGCTCGGTGGTGGACCACCTGTACGGCGTGGAGGTGGTGGTCGTCGACCGCGACGGAACCGCCCGCGCCGTGGTCGCCACCCGTGAGCCGGACGACCCCGACCGCGAGCTGTGGTGGGCGCACACCGGCGGCGGCGGGGGCAACTTCGGCGTGGTCACCCGGTACTGGCTGCGCTCGCCGCAGGCCGACGCCGAGGCCCGTTCGGCGGCTCCCGACCCGTGCCGTCTGCTGCCGCCGGCGCCCGCCGAGATGCTGGAGGCGCTGGTCGAGTGGTCCTGGGACAGCCCTCGGACGACCCGGCGGGCGTTCACCACCCTGCTGCGCAACTTCTGCGCCTGGCACGAGCGCAACAGCGACCCCGATTCGCCCGCTGTAGGCCTGTACGCGGTCCTGCGGCTCAACCACCGCGAGGCGACCACCTTCTCGATGGTGGTCCAGATCGACGCCGGGATCCCCGGCGCGGCGGACATGGTCAAGGACTTCGTCGACCAGGTGAACGCCGGCACCGGTCTGGACATCGACGGCGGCAGCGCGACCGTCCCGTGGCTCTACCCGATGACCTGGCCGGGCAACGGCGAGGCCGGCGACATCATCACCCGCCGGTACAAGGGCAAGGCCGGCTACCTCAGACGCTCCTTCACCGATGCCCAATTCGCCACGATCCACCGCCACTTGACCAACAACACGGGCAACGCCGCCTGCGGCATGCTGCTGGTCGGCTACGGCGGCCGGGTCCGGGCCGTGGAGCCGGGCGCGACCGCGGTGGCCCAGCGGGACGTGGTGATGAAGGCGGTCTACCACAGCGTCTGGGCCGGGGAGGAGGACGACGGCGCCAACCTCTCCTGGGTACGCGCGCTCTACCGGGAGGTCTACGAGGACACCGGCGGTGTGCCCGTACCGGGGAGGGTGAGCGACGGGTCGTACATCAACTACCCGGACGTCGACCTCGCCGACCCGGCCTGGAACACCTCGGGCGTCCCCTGGTACACCCTCTACTACAAGGACGACTACCCGCGCCTGCAGCGGGTCAAGGCCCGGTGGGACCCGCGCAACGTCTTCCGGCACGCCCTCTCGGTCACGCTCCCGGAGTAGGCGTCACTGCGCCGGGATTGGAGGTGCCGGGGCGGTCCTGGTCGCCGTCGACACCGCCGCCCCGGGCGTCACCCTGGTCGTGGCAGCCGGTCGGCGTGTGCCGGCCGGCCGGCCGCCACGACCGGTGCGGGCGTCAGCCCAGCGTGGCGCCGCGCTCGCGGGCCAGGTCCTCCAGGCCGTAGCGGGTGACGTGCTCGGCGTTGGCCAGGTCGACGGTACGGACGCCCTCGGCGGCCAGCCGCTCGTTGATCTCGTCCAGGTGCTGTCGGACGAGCTGCTTCTCGGCGTCGGTGGTACGGCCCTTGTGGGGGCGCCCGGCGTGCTCCAGGCTCGCGTAGTTGACCCGCTCGCGGGCGGTGGCGGCGACGGCCGGCGCGCCGGGGCCCGGGACGGCGGGGGCGGCCCGCTCGGCGCCGCGCAGCACCTCGGCCATCGGCGCGACCGTGGCCAGCCGGTCGAACGCCTCGACGGTCATCACGACGGTCTCCGGCTCGTCCCCGTCCGGGTGGTGCAGTTCGACCGTCACCAGGTCGAGCGCCAGGTCCGCGACCCCGGCCAGCTCCCCGGGCAGCGCCTCGATCTCGACCGGACCGTCGACCAGCTCGGGGTGCTCCCGCACGACGATCCGCACCAGGCCCTCCTCCTCCGCGTGCCGGCCGGTCAGGTCCGAGAACCGGATGATCTTCTGCCCCATGTCTTCCTCTCCCTGCCCCTGGTGATCAGCGCAGAGCCTATGGCCTGCGCCGGACCTGCGGGGACCGTCCCGAGGACGGCCCCGCGCAATTGGCCCGGCGAACGGCCGATGCGGCACAGTGGCCCCATGAGCGCGGACACGAGGAGTCACCCGGCCCCCGGGCGGACCGGCGCCGGGCGGCGGCGGCCGGTGCAGCAGCGCAGCCAGGAGCGCTACGAGCGGATCCTGGACGCCTGTGCCGCGCTGCTCGACGAGGCCGGGGCGGCGGCGCTCACCACCAAGGAGGTGGCCCAGCGCGCGCAGGTGCCGATCGGCACGCTCTACCAGTTCTTCGCGGGCAAGGAGGACCTGCTGGCCGCGCTCGCCGGCCGCAACCTCGACCGCTACCTGGACCGGCTCGACGGCCGGCTGCGCGCCGAGCCGCCCACCGGCCCGGCCGGATTCACCGACCTCGCGGTGGAGGAGTTCGTCGCGATGAAGCGCACGGTCCCCGGCTTCGGGCAGGTGGACTTCGGGTTCGCCGGTCCGGCCGCGCCGAGCGGTGTCCGGGACGACCGGCACCTGCTGGACACCGAGGTGGACAACAACACGGCGGTCGCGCTGCGGCTCCAGGCGCTCGGCGGCGAACTCTTCGCGGCGGCCGACCCGGTGGCCCTCACGCTCGGACTGCGGGTCGCGCTGGAGGCGGCGGACGCGGTGCTCAAGCTCGCCTTCCGCGGCGACCCGCAGGGCGATCCGGCGATGATCGCCGA
The DNA here is from genome assembly GCF_042885845.1 of Kitasatospora sp. NPDC058032. Classification (NCBI taxonomy): domain Bacteria; kingdom Bacillati; phylum Actinomycetota; class Actinomycetes; order Kitasatosporales; family Streptomycetaceae; genus Kitasatospora; species Kitasatospora sp. NPDC058032. The sequence goes on from NZ_JBHVRK010000014.1 coordinate 30,604, forward strand.
GTGCAAGCGGCTGGTCCGCGGCTACCTCGTCGAGCAGCTCGGCCCGCACTGAGCCCGCGCGGACCGGAGCAGGCCCGCGCGGGTCCGGTCGGGTCCCGGCGCGGCTCGCCCGGCCCCGGCGGAGCCGGCGAGCCGTTGCGGCCCGGGCGGGCCGGAAGCACAGTGGAGACAGAGGAACGGGGCAACGGCCGCCCCGCCGGTCCCGGCGTCCGCACACACCGCGAGGAGCACGACCATGCACGCAGCAGTAGGCGACCAGCTCCACATCCACAGCCGGGCGGTGGGCATGACCGACCAGAAGGGCGAGATCGTCGAGGTGCGCGGCCAGGACGGCCAGCCACCGTACGTGGTCCGCTTCGAGGACGGCCACACGGGCCTGATCTACCCCGGTCCGGACTGCAACATCGAACCCCGCGAGGCGATCCACTGACGCCACCGGCCACCGCCCCGCGCCCCTGCGGCCCGCGGCGGTGAGCCGTGCCGCTTCCGGCCGCCTTGGCCGCCTCGGCTGGCTCGGCCGCCGACGGCGCACCGGCCCTGCCGGGGCCGCTGGCCGCGCTCGCGCCGCTGCTGGAGCACTACGGCTACCCGGCGCTGGCCCTGTTCGTCCTGCTCGACAACTGCGCGATCCCCGCGCCCGGGCAGACCGTCCTGGTGCTGGCCGCCGTCTTCGCCGGCACCGGCCACCTGGACCTCGCCGCCGTGGTGGCGATCGCCTTCGCGGCGGCGGTGCTCGGCAACACCCTCGGCCATCTGATCGGCAGCACCGGCGGGCGCGCCTTCGTGCACCGCTGGGGCCGGTACGTGTGGCTCACGCCGGAGCGCACGGCCCGCGCCGAGGTGTTCTTCGAGCGGCACGGCGGCAAGGTGGTGACGGTCGCCCGGTTCTTCGACGGGCTGCGGCAGACCAACGGCATCATCGCCGGGACGACCGGCATGCCGTGGCCCCGGTTCCAGGTGTTCAACGTGATCGGCGCCGCGCTGTGGGTGGGCGTGTGGGCCGCCGTCGGGTACCTGGCCGGCGCCCACGTCGGCACCGTCTGGCGGACGGCGGTGCGCTACCAGCTGTGGCTGCTGCTCGCGCTCGGCCTGCTCGCCGTCCTGCTCGCCGCCCACCGGCTGCTGCGCGGCCGCCGGGGGCGCGCGCGGTTGCGACGCGCGCCCCAACCGGTGAGCCTGGAAACGATCACCTGGGAGGCGAGGATGGCGGAACACGGGGCGCGCGGGGGTCCCGGGAGCGACGGGGCGCTGCGCATGCCCGCCAACCGGACCGTCGTGCTCGCCGTCCTGCTGGCCACCGTGCTGGTGCTCGCCGCGCAGGCGGCGGGCGGCACCAGCGCCCGGCTGGTGCTGCTGCTGGTGTTCGTCCCCGCGCTGCTGGCCGGTCTGGGCACGCTCGCCCAGACCGTCGCCGCCGCGGTCTGGGTCACCGGCGTCATCATCATCAGCTCGGTGTTCTTCCCCCCGGAGTCGGTCAACGGCCGGGCACTGACGGTGGCCACCGTGGTCGGCTCGTCGGGCGTCGCGGTGGCGCTGTGCGCGCGCCGGATCCAGCGCGAGCGCGACCTGCACCGGATGCGGCAGAGCGCCGTCGCCCTCCAGCGCCAGCTGCTGCGCCCGCTGCCCGCCCTGACCTCCGACGTGCTGCTGCACGGCTGCTACCGGCCGATCGAGGAGGACGCCATGGTCGGCGGCGACCTCTACGACATCGCCGAGACGCCGTACGGCACCCGGGTGGTCATCGGCGACGTCCAGGGCAAGGGCCTGCCGGCGATCGGCACAGGCTTCGCCGTGCTCGGCGCCTTCCGCGAGGCGGCCTTCCGCGAACCCGCGCTCACCGACGTCGTCCTCGCCCTGGAGGACGCGGTCACCCGGCACAACACGTACGCGGCGCAGAGCGGCGAGGCCGAACGCTTCGTCACCGCCACCGTGTTCTGCCTGGACCGCACGGCCGCCGTCCAAGCGGTCAACTGCGGCCACCTCGCCCCGTACCTGCTGGCCGACGGCGGCGCGACGGCCGTCCAGCTGTCGCCCGGCGTACCGCTCGGGCTCGCCGACCTCGCCGGGGAGGTGCGCACCGTCCAGTGGTTCGACCTGCCCGCCGACGGGACGCTGCTCCTGTTCACCGACGGGGTCACCGAGGCCGCGGACGGCAACGGCGTCTTCTACCCGGTCGAGCGGCGGCTGCCCGCCCTGGCCGGGCACACCCCGGACACCCTCCCCGAGGCCGTCGACGAGGACGTCCGCCGCCACAGCCGCGGCCGCCGCCGGGACGACCTCACGATCCTCGCCCTGCGCCGCAACCCGGCCCGCTCGGCGGCCCACTCCCCGGGCGACGCGACGCTCTAGCGGAGCGGGAAGACCTCGAAGGCGACGGCGAAGCGCGTCCCGAGGCGGGTGCCCGCGCCGCGGCCGACGCCCTCCAGGAAGCCCCGGGCGTCCGCCATCGCGCCGCCGAGGCCGGCCAGGTAGGCCTTGTGGGCCTCCAGCGAGGCGACGCCGCGGTCGAAGTGCTCGGTGGTGTCCGCCGCGTGCGCGGACCCGGGCGAGCCGGCCGCCCAGATCTCCTGGACCCCGTCCCACGGCTCGTACCCCTCGTCGACCAGTTCGCGGAAGACCCAGCGGTTGCCCGCGTCCCGCACGGCGTCCAGGGTGGCCCGGCCGACGGCGATGTGGTCGGCCTGGTTGAGGAAGACCCCGCCCCAGGTGTCGCGGAAGTTGCTGGTGATGACGATGTCCGGGCGGTGGCGGCGCACCGCGCGGGCGATGTCGCGGCGCAGCGGCAGGCCGTACTCGACGACGCCGTCCGGGTGGCCGAGGAATTCGACGGTGTCCACGCCGACGAGGGCGGCGGAGGCGATCTGCTCGGCCTCGCGCAGCGGGCGGCAGCGCTCGGGGTCCATGCCGTCGATGCCGGCCTCGCCGCTGGTGGCCATCACGTAGACGACCTTCTTGCCCTGGTCGGTCCAGCGGGCGACGGCGGCGGCCCCGCCGTACTCCATGTCGTCGGGGTGGGCGACGACCACCAGGGCGGTCCGCCAGTCCTCGTCGACGGGCTGGAGGGGCGTGGGTGCCTGCTGCTCGGTCATGGTGGTGCTGCCTTTCCGTGGTGCCGGTGCGTGCGGTTGTGCGGTCGTGCAGTTGTGCGGTCGTGCAGTCGTGCGACGGGGCGGCCGTGCGGTCATACGGCCATACGGTCACACCGGGCGTGACTCCAGAAGATCACCGGACGGCCCGTCGGGCGATCGCAGCGCGCGGTGACGGACTTGCCCCTGACGCGCGGGGCAGGGGTTAGCGTCCCCGCACCGCGCGGCGGAACGGCCGCCGCACGGCGAACCCACCGCCCCGCACACCCTGGAGTCCGATCGTGCCGTCCTTCCCCAGTACCGTCCGCGAGATCCGGCTCGTCGCCGAGCCCGCCGGTCTGCCCACCCCCGAGAGCTTCGCCCTGGTCGAGGGCCCGCTCGCCGCGCCGGGCCCGGACGAGGTGCTCGTCCGCAACCGGGCCTTCCTCGTCTTCCCCGGTCTGCGCACCCTGATCGGCGGCGACTTCGCCGACGCGCCCTTCACCATCGGCCCCGGCGACGTGCTGGCCGGGCCCGCCCTCGGCGAGGTGCTGGCCGCACCGGCCGGCGGACCGCTGCGGCCCGGCGACCTGGTCACCCACCTGCTCGGCTGGCGCGACCACGCGGTGGCCGAGGCCGCCGCGTTCACCCGGGTGGCCGACGGCTTCCCCGACCCGCTCGCCCTGCTCTCCCCCGGCCTCACGGGCTACGGCGCGCTGACCCGGGCGGCGCGAGTCCGGGAGGGGGACGTCGTGCTGGTCACCGGCGCGGCGGGGGCGCTCGGCACGGTGTCCGGGCAGGTGGCCCGGCTGCTCGGGGCGGCCCGGGTGATCGGCACCGCCGGCTCGGCCGCCAAGGCACGGCGGCTGACCGAGGAGTTCGGCTACGACGCCGTGCTGGTGCGCGGGGCGGGGCCGATCGCCGGGCAGCTCGCCGAGGCCGCCCCGGACGGCGTCGACGTGCTGCTGGACATGGTCGGCGGCGAGCAGCTGACGGCGGCCGTCGACGCCGCCCGTCCTGGCGCGCGGTTCGCGCTGATCGGGACGCTGGCCGGGCAGATGGACCCGGCCCGGCGCGGCGCCGACGCGCCGGCCGTGGTGGACACCTTCCGGCTGCTCACCCGCAGCGTCACCGTCCACGGCGTCAGCGGGCAGCGGTACGCGGAGCTGGAGCCGGAGTGGCACGAGCGGCTCGACGGCTGGCTGCGCGCCGGCGAGCTGGTCGTCCCCCGGACGGTCCTGCCGGGCATCGGGCAGGCGCCCGGGGCGTTGTCCCGGCTGATCGACGGTGACGTCTTCGGCGCCATGGTCGTGGAGCTGTAGGCAGGGACGCTCGGGGAGGGGCGGATGACGGGACGGATGAGGATCGGGGACGCGGCGGCGGCGGCCGGCACCACACCGCGGGCGCTGCGCTTCTACGAGGAGCGCGGCCTGCTGCCGCCGCCCGTGCGCACCGCCGCCGGGCAGCGCGAGTACGGACCGGACACGGTGACCAGGGTGCGGGTGATCCGGGCGCTGCTGGCCCTCGGGCTGACCGTCGAGGACCTCGCCAGCCGGGCGCACCGGCTGGACCTGCTCGCCGCGGACCCGCCGCGCAGCTGCGCGTCCGAGGGGGACTTCGGGCCGGACACCTTCGCCCCGGTGATCGAGCAGCGCCTCGCCGCCCTGGACGCGGAGATCGCGCGGCTGACCCGGCTGCGCGAGGCCCTGGCCCGGCACACGGGAACCGTCGAAGCGTAACCGCCCCTCACTTCCAGAGAGTTCTCTGCAGAGACCCCTATGCAGAGAACTCTCTGCGTCCTACGATTCCGTCATGCCCACCGAGGAGAACCCCACCACCGACCGGCCGATGCGTCGCCTGGACGCGCGCAGCCTGCGCGGGCTCGCCCACCCGCTGCGGATGAAGATCTTCGAGCTGCTGAACCTCGACGGCCCGGCCACCGCCACCCGGCTCGCCGAGCGGCTCGGCGAGAACACCGGCACCGTCAGCTGGCACCTGCGCCACCTCGCCGAGCACGGGTTCATCGAGGAGGAGACCGGCCGCGGCACCAAGCGCGAGCGCTGGTGGCGGCGCGTTCCCGTCACCAACCAGCTCAACACCACCGACTTCCGGGACGACCCGGACTCCCGCGGCGCGGTCTCGCTCTACCTGCACGAACTCGTCGGTCAGTACTTCAGCCGGATCAACACCTACATCACCGAGGACTGGCCGGACGAGTGGCGCAGCGCCGGCACCATCTCGGACTGGAGCCGGCTGCGGCTGACGCCGGCCCAGCTCCGGGCGCTCAACGACGAGCTGTTCGCCGTCGTCCAGCGCCATCTGCCGGACCCGGACGCCGAGCCGGACCCGACGGCGCTGCCGGTCGTCGTCCAGCTCCAGTCCTTCCCGCGCCGCCCGCAGCCCCCGGGCACCGGCGAACCCGGAAGCACCGCGAGCGCCGCGAGCACCGAGGACGCCGCAAGCACCGAGGGCGCCGAGGGCCGGGCAGGGGGCGCCGAGTGAAGCGCGACGCCACCGCCCCCCGCAGCCTGCTGCGCCGCCACCGCGACTTCCGGCTGCTCTGGTGCGGCGAGACGGCCGGCAAGTTCGGCGCCTCCGTCACCGGCGTCGCCATGCCGCTGATCGCCGTCTCCGAACTGCACGCCTCCACCTTCGAGATCGGCCTGCTCAGCGCCGCCTCCTGGGCGCCCTGGCTGGTCATGGGCCTGCCCGCCGGCGTCTGGGTGGACCGCTTACGGCGCCGCCCGGTCATGCTGGCCGCCGCGGCCGTCTCGCTCGTCCTGTTCGCCGCCGTGCCCGTCGCCGGGTGGGCGGGCCGGCTCAGCGTCGGACTGCTGCTGGCCGTCGCCCTGCTCACCGGCACCGCGGCCGTCTTCTTCCAGACCGCCTACACCGCCTACCTGCCCGACCTGCTGTCCCCCGCCGACCAGCCCGAGGGCAACGCCAAACTCCACGGCAGCGCCTCCGCCGCCCAGATCGCCGGCCTCGGCTCCGGCGGCCTGATCGCCCAACTCGCCGGCGCCGCCAACGGCATGTTCGCCAACGCCGCGACCTTCCTGGTCTCGCTGCTCTGCCTGGGCCGGATCCGGCACCGTGAGACACCGCACGAGCCCGCCGCCGACCGCTCGCTGCGCCGCGAGGTCGGCGAGGGCCTGCGGCTGCTCACCGGGGACCCCTGGCTGCGCACCTTCGCCCTGTTCGCCAGCGCGTCCAACCTGGCGCTGATGGGCTACCAGTCGATCCAGGTCGCCTTCCTGGTCCGCGAGGTCGGCCTCGCACCGGGCACCGTCGGCGCCCTGATCGCGACGGTCAGCAGCGGCGGCGTCCTCGGTGCCTTCGTGGCCCGCCGGGTCTCCGCGCGGATCGGCACGGCGCGCGCGATGATCCTCTTCGAACTGGGCCTGTGCTCGTCCGCCCTGCTGATCCCGCTCACCGGTCCCGGCGCGGGCGTGCTCTGCTACGTGGCCGGCGGGTTCGGCATCTCGGTCGGCGTGGTGGCCGGGAACGTCATCAAGTCGGGTTTCCAGCAGCGCTACTGCCCACCCGAGCTGCTCGGCCGGATCAGCGCCGGCGGGGCCGTGCTCAGCTACGGCACCATCCCGCTCGGCGCGCTGCTGGCCGGTGTCCTCGGCACCGTGCTCGGCCTGCGCCCCGCGCTGTGGATCACCACCGCCGGAGTGCCGCTGGCGGCGCTCGTCCTGCTCCTCTCCCCCGTCGGCCGCACCCGTGACCTGCCCTCCACGCCCCGCCCGGCCGACGCCCCGTTCCCGGCCCCGGAGACCGTGACCGCCTGACGCGGGTCCGGCGCCTCGCCGACGCGGCACCTCGCCGGGCCGGCGGGGCGCCGCCCCGGAACGCCCGCGCGTGCCGTGGCCGGGGCGGGCCGCGCGGGCGCCGTAGGTTGACGCCATGGCACAGGACGCGCCGGGTGGCCGGCTCTCGCCCCCGAAGTGGCTGACCGCCGGGATGCGGCCGCAGCCGGCGCCCGTCCCGTGGGCGGCGGTGGCCCGGGCCGCCGCCGGGCTGGCGGCACCGCTGGCCGTCGGGCTGGCGGCGGGCAGGCCCGCGTACGGGGCACTGGCGTCGATGGGCGCGCTGTCCGCCGTCATCGGCGACACCGCCGACGCCTACCGGATGCGGGTGTTCAACATCGCCGTGCCGCAGCTGTTCGGCGCCGCCGGCATCGCCCTCGGCACCCTGGTGTTCGGGCGCGACTGGACGGCCGTCGCCGTCCTCACGCTGGTCGCGCTGGTCTCCGGGATGATCTCCTCGATCGGCTCGGTCGCCTCCGTCTGCGGCCTGCTGCTCCTGCTCAACGCCGTCGTCGGCGCCGGCCTGCCGATGCCGCGCCCGTGGTGGACGGCGCCGCTGCTGCTGCTCGCCGGCGGGGCCGTGGTGCTGCTGCTCACCCTGTTCGCCTGGCCGCTGCGCGGCGGCCTGCCGGAACGGGCGGCGGTGGCCGGCAGCTACCGGGCGGTCGCCGCGTTCGTCCGCGCCGCCGGCACCCCGGAGCACGACGAACGGCGGCTGGCCGTCACCCAGTCGCTCAACGCCTCGTACGACCTGCTGCTCGCCCACCGCACCCGCCGGCACGGCCGCTCGCCCGGACTGGCCCGGCTGATCGCCCGGCTCAACGCGCTGATACCGGTCGTCGAGGCGGCCTCCGCCGCCAAGCTGCGCCCGGTCGCCCGGCTCGGCCCGCTGCCGGAGGCCTACCCGGCCGCCGTCCTGGCGCTCGCCGACTCCGTCGAACGCGGCCGGGCCGCCCCCGCCCCGGGCGAGGACCCCGCCGCCTTCCTCGCCCTGCCACCGCCCACCGGCCCCTCCGAACGGGCCCTGGACCAGGCCCTGCGGTACGCGGCCGCCGTCGACGCCGAGCCCGGGCGCGCCGACGCCGACCCCGACCGGCTCGGGCGCCCCGCCGCCCCCGGCGAGCGGGCCCGGCGCGCGACGCGGGCGGCGCTGCTGTCCGGCGCGTCCTGGCGCTACGGCCTGCGGCTGGCGCTGTGCATCGGGCTGGCCCAGGTGCTGGTCTCGGTGCTGCCGGTGCCCCGCTCGTACTGGGTCGCGCTGACCGTCACCTTCGTCCTGAAGCCGGACTTCGGCTCGGTGTTCTCGCGCGCCGTGCTGCGCGCCTTCGGCACGGCCCTCGGGCTGCTGATCGCCGTCCCGGTGCTCGCCGAGGTGCCGCGCGGCTGGTGGGACGTGCCGACGGTGGCACTGCTGGCCACGCTGATCCCGGCGTTCTCCGCGAAGGGGTACGCCTTCCAGACGGCGGCCATCACCCCCGTCATCCTGCTGCTCTCCGACCTGCTCAACCACCAGGGCTTCGGACTGGTGCTGCCCCGGCTGTACGACTCGCTGATCGGCTGCGCGATCGCCCTGCTGGCCGGCTACCTGTGCTGGCCGGAGTCCTGGCACACCCGGATCGGCGACCGGCTGGCCGACGCCGTCGCGGACGCCTCCGGGTACGTGGCGCTGGCCTTCGCCGCCGCCCCCGGCCGCGACCAGCCGTCCCGGCCGCGCCGGCGCCGGCGGCTCTACCGGGACCTCTCCGCGGTCCGCTCCGAGTTCCAGCGCGCGCTCACCGAGCCACCGCCGACCGGCACCCGGGCGGCGGCGTGGTGGCCGCTGGTGATCGCGGTGGAGCGGGTGGTGGAGGCGACCACCGCCACCCGGGTGCGGGTCGAGCACGGGGTGCCGGCGCCGCCCCCGCAGGAGGTCGCCGCCATCGCCGCCGACCTCGCCGCGCTGGCCGAGGCACTGCGGACCGGCACCCCGCTGCCGGCCCCCGAGGAAGCGACCGGGCCCGACCGCAGCACCGCCGACGACGTCCTCGCCCCGCTGCGCCGCGAGGTCCGCGCGGCCTGCGCCATCGCCTCGCCGGTCCTCGGCTGACCCGCCCGACCGGCGACCGGCCCCCGGGACACGAACGTCGGCCCCGGGACCCGTGCGAGGGTCCCGGGGCCGACGGCGTCCGTCCTAGTTGTTGCCCCCGCTGCTGTTCCCGCCGCCGCCGTTGTTCCCACCGCCACCGTTGTTCCCGCCACCCCCGCCGTTCCCGCCGCCGTTGTTCCCGCCACCCCCGCCGTTCCCCGGGTTGAGCAGGCCGATGATGTCGATGGTGTTGCCGCAGACGTTGGCCTGGAGGTTGACGGGGACCTGGATCTGGTTGCCGGACAGGACGCCCGGTGATCCTGCGGCGACGCCGTAGGCCGCGGCGTCGCCGTGCGCGTTCACGCACGTCGTGCCCGCGGGCAGGGAGTAGGCGCCGTGTCCGGGCTTCCCACCGTGTCCGGCGGCCGCGGGGCCCGCGGAGAGGGCGGCCAGTGCGACCGCGAGACTGCCGGCGAGCAGGTACCTGCTGGTGTTGGTCATGGCGAAAGGAGTAGCCGGACGGACCGGGCGCGCGCGGCAGCCCGCGCGGGCGATCACCCGTTCGCGGGCCCGTTCGGCCACCGATGGAGGCGCCCCGCCACCCGGTCGGACCACGGTGCCCCGACCGTGCCCGCCCGCCCTAACCGCCGGAACCGCCGGAACCGCCCGGAACGGGCCTCAGTCCTGGATCCGCCGCCAGGGCCGGTCCGCCTCCAGCGCGAACGCGAGTTCCAGGAGCAGCCGTTCCTCGCCGTGGGCGGCCGACAGGTGGACGCCGATCGGCAGGCCGTCGGGGCTCGCGCCGGCCGGCAGGGCGATGGCGGGGCCGCCGGTGACGTTGTTGACCGGGGTGAACGCCACGTAGCGGGTGAGCCGTTCGATCAGTTCGTCGAACGCGACGTTCGGGCTCAGATGGCCGATCGGCGGCGCGACGTGCGCCAGCACCGGCGACAGGATCGCGTCCTGGGTGCGGAACAGCTCCGCGTACGTCCGCTCGGCCGCGCGCAGCCGCCGCACCACACCCGGGACCCGGGCGAACTCGCGGTGGAAGAGCCGCCGCAGGCCGGTGGTCAGCCCGTCCAGCCGGGACGCCCGGAAACCGGGGTCGACGACCAGCCGGCCGGTGGCGGCGATCAGGAAGGCGATGTAGCCCCAGTAGAGGACGAAGTCGCGGGAGAACTCCTCCCCGAACGGCAGCCGCACCTCCGTCACCCGGTGGCCCAGCGCGGCGAGCCGGGCGGCCGTCTCCTCGACCACCGCCCGGGTCGGCGCGTCGGTGGTCGCCGTCGGGGAGTCCACCACCAGGCCGATCCGCAGCCGGCGCGTGCCGGGGCCCTCGACCAGGCCGAGCGGGGGCAGCGCGAGGTTGCGGTGGTGGCGTTCGGCGGCGGCGAAGAACGCGGCGGTGTCGCGCACGGAGCGGGTCAGCACGCCGTCGGTGACCAGGTCGACCGGCAGCCGGCGGCCCTGGGCGTTGGGCACCGTCCGGCCGCGGGTGGGCTTGAGGCCGACCAGTCCGCAGCAGGCGGCCGGGATCCGTATCGAGCCGCCGCCGTCGTTGGCGTGCGCGATCGGGACGACGCCGGCGGCGACCAGCGCCGCCGCGCCGCCCGAGGAGGCGCCCGGCGAGTGCGAGGTCCGCCAGGGGTTGCGGACGGGGCGGGCCGCGGCAAACTCGGTGGAGGCGTTGAGGCCGAACTCCGGCAGCCGGGTCTTGCCGAGGACGGACAGTCCGGTGCCGAGGAACTGCTCGGCGAAGCCCGCGGTGCGGCGGGCGGGCTTGGCGCGGAAGGCCGAACTGCCCTGGCCGGTGGGCATGCCGCGCAGGTCGGTGTTGTCCTTGAGGTAGCTGGGCACGCCGTACAGCGGCGTGTCCGCCCCCGCGCTGGGCCCGCCGTGGCCGCCGTCCACGCCGTACGGCCGGCCGTACGCGGCGAAGGCGACCGGGGCGAGCGCCGCATCGACCCGTTCGGCCCGGGCCGCGGCGGCCGTCGCCAGCTCGGCGGGGCTCACCTCGCCGGACCGCACCAGGGCGGCCAGGGCCACCGCGTCGTGCTCCCCCAGCGCGTCGTCCCCGTAGGCGTGCACCCGCTCGTCGGCCATCCGGACTCCCCTTCCCTGCCTGCTGCCGGTCGGTGGCGGCACCCGCGGACACCTGCCTACCCGCCGGTACTGCCGTGCGAGCTGAGCAGTCTAGGGCGAGGCGGCCCCGGCGGACACCCCGTGTTCCGCACCGCGGACGGGCCGCCCGGGCGTCGGCGGCCCCGCCTTCCTCGCCGGTCCTCACGGCGAGTCCGCCGGACCCCGCGCTCGACGGAGCCGGGGCGTGCCGAAACGCAGGGGCCGGGCGTCCAACAGCTCGTATACGCTGGCCGGACGAGGGCCGGCACGGTGGGCCGACGCCCCGGGGCCGGCTCCGACGCAGCAGCACCCGACCGAAGCCCGCGTCACCACCGAAAGCTGGTCCGCATGATCGAGCTCGACTTCGACGCCGGCGGCTTCCGCCGCAACGGCGCACCGCACCGCATCGTCTCCGGCGCCCTGCACTACTTCCGGGTCCACCCGGACCTGTGGGACGACCGGCTGGCCCGGCTGCGCGCTCTCGGCGTCAACACGGTGGACACCTACATCCCCTGGAACTTCCACGAACTGCCGGACGGCGAGGTGGACTTCACCGGCTGGCGGGACATCGCCCGGTTCGTCCGGCTCGCCGAGCGGCACGGGCTGGACGTCATCCTGCGCCCCGGCCCGTACATCTGCGCCGAGTGGGAGTTCGGCGGCCTGCCGGCCCGGCTGCTGGCCGTGGACGGGATCCGGCTGCGCTGCTCCGACCCCGCCTTCCTGGCCGCGGTGGACGGCTGGTTCGACGCGCTGGTGCCGCAGCTGCTGCCGCTGCTGGGCAGCCGGGGCGGACCGGTGGTGGCCGTCCAGGTGGAGAACGAGTACGGGAGCTACGGCACCGACGCCGCCTACCTGGCGCACCTGCGGGACGGCCTGCTGGCGCGCGGGGTGGACTGCCTGCTGTTCACCGCCGACGGCTCCGAGGACTTCATGCAGCAGGGCGGCGCGATCCCGGGCCTGCTGGCGACCGCCACCTTCGGCTCCCGGGCCCCCGAGCGCTTCGAGGTGCTGCGCCGCCAACAGCCCGAAGGACCGCTCGCGGCCATGGAGTTCTGGATCGGCTGGTTCGACCGGATCGGCGATCCGCACCACGTCCGGGACGCCAAGGAGACCGCCGAGTCGCTGGACGAGCTGCTCGCCACCGGCGCCTCGGTGAACCTCTACATGGCGCACGGCGGTACCAACTTCGGCTTCTGGGCGGGCGCCAACCACTCCGGCACCGGACCGGACACCACCGGCTACGAGCCGACCGTCACCAGCTACGACTACGACGCGCCGATCGGCGAGGCGGGCGAGCTGACCGAGAAGTTCCACGCCCTGCGCGCCGTCATCGGCCGGCACGTCCCGCTGCCGGAGGGCGAACTCCCGCCCCGTCCGGCCCGGCTGGCGCCCCGTCGGCTCGACGGCGCGAGCGGCCGGGCCCGGCTGCTCGACTCCCTCGACGCCCTGTCCGCCCCGGTCCAGCGCCCCACTCCCGAGCCGATGGAGCGCCTCGGGCAGTCCTTCGGCCTGATCCACTACCGCACCCGCGTCCCCGGCCCGCGCCCCGAACTCCCGCTGCGCATCGACGGGATCGGCGACCGGGCGCAGGTGTTCGCCGACGGCCGCCCGCTCGGCGTGCTGGACCGCAACGCCCCGGGCGCGACCCTCCCGCTCGCCACCGGTCCCGACGGGGTCGCCCTGGACATCCTGGTCGAGGCCCTCGGCCGCGCCAACTACGGGCCCCAGATGGACGACCGCAAGGGCATCCGGCGCGGTGTCTCGCACGAGCGCCAGCGCCTGCACGGCTGGGAGATCCGCCCGCTGCCGCTCACCGACCTCGGCCCGCTCGCCTTCCACGACGACGGCCCGGACCCCGTCGACGGCGATCCGGTCTTCCACCGCTTCGAGACCGGCCTCGACGCGGCCGGCGGCACCGGCGGCGCCACCGGCAACGCCCCCGCCGACGCCTTCGTCGCGCTCCCCGGTTGGGGCCGCGGCCTGCTCTGGCTGAACGGCTTCCTGCTCGGCCGCTACACCGACGAGGGCCCGCAGCGCACCCTCTACGCCCCGGCGCCGCTCTGGCGGCCGGGCCGCAACACCCTCGTCGTCCTCGAACTCGCCCGCCACGGCCGGTCGCTGGAACTCCGCGACGAGCCCGACCTCGGCCCCACCACCCGCGCCCCCAGCGCCGACTACTGAGCCGCCACCACCGGTGGTGCTCGCCCGTCCGGGGCCGGAATAGTCCGGCCCCGGACACAGTTGACGGTCCGGCAGGCGGTGATCACGTTCACCGGGGAGCAGCGGACGAGGGGGAAAAATGGCAGCCGGAGACACCGTGGGCGGAAGCGTCGCACCGGGGTTCGAGCGGGTGCGGGAGGAGTTCGCCGCGGTGGTGGCCGAGGAGCCGGCGGGCGGCGGCGCCCAGCTGGCGGTCCACCTGGACGGCCGCCGGGTGGTCGACCTCTGGGCCGGCGAGGGGGTGTCGGGCGAGTCGCTGTTCGCGCTCTACTCCTCCGCCAAGGGGGCGGCGCACCTGGTGGTGGCGCTGCTGGTGCAGGAGGGCGTGCTCGCGCTGGACGAGGAGGTGTCCCGCCACTGGCCGGAGTTCGCGGCGGAGGGCAAGGGCGGGCTGACCCTGCGCCAGCTGCTGGAGCACCGCTCGGGGCTGATCGGCGTCGAGGGCGGTTTCACCCCGGAGGAGCTGGCGGACGACCGGCGGCTGGCCGAGCGGCTGGCCGCGCAGAAGCCCTACTGGGAGCCCGGCACGGCCTACGGCTACCACGCCTTCGTGATCGGCGCGCTGACCGGCGAGGTGGTCCGCCGGCGGACCGGTCGCACGATCCAGGAGCTGTTCGAGGAGCGGATCCGGGCGCCGTTCGGGCTCGACTTCTTCCTCGGTCTGCCGCAGCAGCTGGAGGCGCGCTACCTGCCGATCCTTCCGGCGGTCCCGGTGCCGGGGCGGCCGGCCGCGCCGCCGGCGCCGGACAGCCTGATGGCGGTCGCCTTCAACCTGAACGCCACCCCGCCCACCGACCTGGTGGAGTTCGCCAACCGCCGGTCGGTGCGGGCACAGGGCCCGGCCTCGACCGGCAGCGTGGGCAACGCCCGGGGCCTGGCGGCGATGTACGCGGCGGCGGCGCAGGAGTCGGACGGGCGGGCGCCGCTGCTGACCCCGGCCACGATCGCCGAGTTCGGGCGGGTCAGCACCCGGGGCACCGACGTGGTGACCGCCGAGGAGGACCACTTCGGCCTCGGCTTCGAGGCGCAGAGCGTGCGCTTCCCGTTCCTCGGGCCGGAGGCCTTCGGGCACAGCGGCGCGTCGGGTGCGCAGTCCTTCGCCGATCCGCGCAGTGGCGTCGCCTACGGCTACACCCGGCGCCGGTTCACCTCGCTGCCGCTGGGTCCGGAGAACCACCGGCTGGCCGAGGCCGTGGTCCGCGCCGCCGAGGCGGTGCGCGGGGCGGCCGGCTGACCGTCCGGCGGGCCTGCCCCTCCCGCGAAATCGGGCCCGGGGAGCGGCGCGTGCGACGCGGCCGGTCCCCGGGCTCCACCGTGCCCGCGGCTACTCGACGGTGACGCTCTTGGCGAGGTTGCGGGGCTTGTCGACGTCGCGCTTCAGCGCGACCGCGGCGTGGTACGCGAGCAGCTGGAGCGGGATGTTGAGGAGCAGCGGGTCCAGCTCGGGCTCGCTCCTGGGGACCAGGATGCAGTGGTCGGCGAGCCTGGCCTCGGGGCGGCGGTGGGCGACGGCCAGGACGCGGCCCGAGCGGGCCTTGATCTCGCCGAGGGTGGTGAGGTTCTTGTCGAGCAGCTCGTCGTCCGGGACGAGGGCGACGGTGGGCAGCTCGGGGCTGATCAGGGCCAGCGGGCCGTGCTTCAGCTCGCTCGCCGGGTAGGCCTCGGCGTGCACGTAGGAGATCTCCTTGAGCTTCTGCGCGCCCTCACGGGCGACGGGGTAGCCGCGCACCCGGCCGATGAACATCATGCCGGTGGAGTCGGCGTACTCGGCGGCGAGGCGGGCGATCTCGTCGCTCTGGGCGAGGACCTCGCGGATCTGGCCGGGCAGCGCCTTGAGGGCGGAGACGATCCGGCGGCCGTCGGCGGGCGAGAGGTCGTGGATCCGGCCGAAGTGCAGGGCGAGCAGCGCGAAGGCGACGACGGTCGAGGTGAAGGCCTTGGTGGAGGCGACCGAGATCTCCGGGCCGGCGTGCAGGTAGATGCCGCCGTCGCACTCGCGGGCGATGGCGCTGCCGACGGTGTTGACGACGCCGAGCACCCGGCCGCCCTTGCGCTTGACCTCCTGCACGGCGGCGAGGGTGTCGTAGGTCTCGCCGGACTGGCTGACCGCGATGTAGAGGGTGTCGGCCTCGATGACCGGGTTGCGGTAGCGGAACTCGGAGGCGGGTTCGCTGTGCGCGGGGATGCGGGCCAGCTCCTCTATCAGCTGGGCGCCCATCTCGCCGGCGTAGTAGGCGGATCCGCAGCCGAGGATCTTGACCCGGCGGATCTCGCGCAGCTCGCGGGCGTCCAGGTTGAGGCCGCCGAGGTGGGCGGTGGCGAACCGCTCGTCGAGCCGTCCGCTGAGGGTGCGCTCGACGGAGCCGGGCTGCTCGTGGATCTCCTTGAGCAGGAAGTGCTCGTAGCCGCCGGTGTCGTAGGAGTCGATCTCCCAGTCGACGGTGGACGGCTGGCGGTGGGTGGTGCGGGCGTCCTCGGTGAAGGTCCGGAAGCCATCGGCGCGCACGGTGGCCAGCTCGCCGTCCTCCAGGTGGACGACCTGGCGGGTGTAGCGGACCAGGGCGGAGACGTCGGAGGCGACGAACATCTCCTTCTCGCCGATCCCGAGCACGATCGGGCTGCCGTTGCGCGCGACCACGATGCGGTCGGGCCGCTCGGCGTCGAGGACGGCGATGCCGTAGGTGCCGACGACCTTGGCGAGGGCGGCGCGCACGGCCTCCTCCAGCTCGACGCCCTCGGCGGCGTGGGCGGCGACGAGGTGGGCGAGCACCTCGGTGTCGGTCTCGGAGCGGAAGACGGCGCCGTCGGCGGCGAGCCGTACGCGCAGCTCGTCGGCGTTCTCGATGATGCCGTTGTGGACGACGGCGATGCGCTCGGCGTTGTCCAGGTGCGGGTGGGCGTTGGCGTCGCTGGGGACGCCGTGGGTGGCCCAGCGGGTGTGGCCGATGCCGGTGGCGCCCTTGAAGCGGGCGGGGATGTCGGCGGCGAGGTCGGCGACCCGGCCCTTGACCTTGCGGACCTTGATGCCGCCGCTGCGTCCGGCGACGGCCACGCCGGCGGAGTCGTAGCCGCGGTACTCCAGCCGGGCGAGGCCTTCCAGCAGGAAGGGCGTCGCGTCCTTGGGGCCGATGTAGGCCACGATTCCGCACATGGTGGACTCCTGGGTCGGTGAGGTCGGTGAGGTCGGGGGCGGCCGGTCAGCCGTAGACGATGCGGCGCAGCTGCCGGGCCGAGAGACCGGGTGCCGCGACCCGGCGGGCCGGCAGCTCCTCGGCGAGCCGGGCGAAGATCCGTTCGTTGGTCAGGCCGCGTGCCTGGAGTTCGCCGTGGCGGCGCCGGACGTACTCCTCGGTGGTCTCGGAGAAGTACGCCAGTACCTCGGCCACCACCCGCGCCGCCTCCCGGGGCCCGAGCGGGCTGGTCCGGGTGAGGTGGGCGAGCAGGTCTTCGTGAGGGTGCGAGGGACCGGGCGAGCTGGACACGAGTGGGGAGCCTAGGCGCCCCTCCATCGAAAGATCAAAGATCCTGCCCGATTTCGGGCAGGATCTTGCCGTGTTCGATTCATGAACGGGGGTCTTGTAGCCGACGCGAGTGACCACGTAGCGTGATGACTTGCTCACACACCGGGGGGCCGGGGGAGGAAAGGGAGCGTCGGAAGAGTGTCGGAAGAACGGGAGGCCTGCTGATGTGCGGGATCACCGGATGGGTCGCCTACGACCGTGACCTGACCCTTGAACATGCGGTGCTCGACGCCATGACGGGCACCCAGCTCTGCCGCGGCCCGGACGCCGGCGGCGTCCACCTGGAACGGCACGCCGCGCTGGGCCACCGGCGCCTCGCCGTGCTCGACCTGGCGGGCGGCGTCCAGCCGATGACGGCCGAGCACGACGGCCGGCTGCTGGCCGCCCTCAGCTACAGCGGGGAGGTGTACAACCACCGCGAGCTGCGCGCCGAACTGGAGGCCGCCGGGCACCGCTTCCGCACCCGCAGCGACACCGAGGTGGTGCTGCGCGCCTACCTGGAGTGGGGCGAACACCTGGCCGAACGGCTCAACGGCATGTTCGCCTTCGCGGTCTGGGACGCCCGCACCGAGGAACTGCTGCTGGTCCGCGACCGGATGGGCGTCAAACCGCTGCACTACCACCCGGTGCCGGACGGCGTGGTCTTCGGCTCCGAGCCGAAGGCGCTGCTCGCCCACCCCGCGGTGCGCCCGGTGGTCGACCTGGACGGGCTGCGCGAACTGCTCACCCTGGCCCGCACCCCGGGGGTCACCCCGTACCGGGGCATCTTCGAGGTGCGTCCCGGCCATGTGGTGCGGGTGCGGCGCCAGGGCATCACGGTCCGGCGCTACTGGTCGCTGGAGGCCCGCGAGCACACCCAGGACCTGCCCACCACGATCGGTACCGTGCGGGCCCTGCTGGAGGACATCGTCCACCGCCAGCTGGAGTCGGACGTGCCGCTCTGCTCGCTGCTCTCCGGCGGCCTGGACTCCAGCGCGGTCACCGCCCTGGCCGCCCGCACCCTGCGCGCCGCCGGCGCCGGCCCCGTGCGCTCCTTCGCGGTCGACTTCACCGGCCAGTCCGAGCACTTCGCCCCGGACGCCGTGCGCACCACCCTGGACGGCCCGTACGCGGAGCTGCTCGCCCGCCACGTGGGCGCCGACCACCGGGTGATCGAGCTGGACACCGCCGCCCTCGGCGCCCCGGCCCAGCGGCTCGCCACCCTGCGCGCCCGCGATCTGCCGGGCGGCGTCGGCGACATGGACGCCTCGCTGCTGCTGCTCTTCCGCGGGGTGCGCGAGCGCTCCACGGTGGCGCTGTCCGGCGAGTCGGCGGACGAGCTGTTCGGCGGCTACCGCTGGTTCCACGACCCGCGGCTGGTGCACGCCGACGACTTCCCGTGGGCGGCCGTGCTCAGCAGCCTCGGCGGCACCGGCAGCGGACCGCGCGAACAGCTGCTGGACCGCGAGCTGCTCCGCAAGCTCGACCTGGACGGCTACCGGCGGGCCCGGTACCGGGAGGCGCTCGCCGAGGTCCCGCACCTGCCGGACGCCGACCCGTTCGAACGGCGGATGCGGGAGGTGTCGTACCTCAACCTGACCCGCTTCGCCTGCATCCTGCTGGACCGCAAGGACCGGATGAGCATGGCGACCGGGCTGGAGGTGCGGGTGCCGTTCTGCGACCACCGGCTGGTGCAGTACGTCTTCAACACGCCGTGGGCGATGAAGCACTTCGACGGCCGGGAGAAGAGCCTGCTGCGGGCCGCGGTGCGGGACGTGCTGCCGCCCGAGATCGCCGACCGGATGAAGAGCCCCTACCCGATCGTGCAGGACCCGCGCTATCCGCAGCTGCTGCGCGCGGAGCTCGCCACGCTGGCCGCCGATCCCGCCTCCCCCGCCCTCGCGCTGCTGGACCGGCGGGCGCTGTCCGACGCGCTCGCGCCGGACACCGATCCGCAGACGGTCCGGCTGGCGACCGATCTGGCCCTGGACCTGGACGCCTGGCTGACGGAGTACCAGGTGTCGCTGGAGCTCTGAGCCGACCCCGGGGGCGACCCCGGGCAACCTCGGGCGACCCTGGACGACCCGCCCCGGGCGGCGCGCACGCCGCGCCGCCCGGGGCCCCCGACGGCCCGCCGGGGCCCGTCCCGTGACCAGCCGCCAACCCGCGTCGTTGACCCGGCAGGACGTGCGATAGCGTCGCCGACACCTCCCGAATGGCGGTCGATAACGCGGAATCCGAAGCCCGTGCCGTCAGGATGGGGAGAGTCCCGTCCGTCTCGATCCGCCGGGGGATCTCCGTCATGCAACCGCGAGCCTTCGCGATCCTCACCGCCCTGCTGCTCGGGGTGCTCGGCCTGGGGTCGGTGGCCGTCACCGACTGGACGCCCGAGCCGGTCACCGCCGCGGTGGCCGGGCAGCCGGCCGCGCCCGGGGCCGGCACCGCGCAGCCGGCCACCGGAGCCACGGCCGCCGGTGTCACGGCCGCAGGCGGCACGGCGACGGGGGACCCGGCGGTGTGGACCCGCTCGACGCTGCGCAACAAGCTGATGGCCGAGATGGACGCCAGCGACCCCGGCGTCGCGCTGGCCGACCTCGACCGGATCACCAAGCAGCTGCCCTACACCGTCCGGTTCTGCCACCCGATCGCCCACGAGCTCGGGCACGCGGCCGTCAAGCGCTTCAACGCCGACTTCCAGAAGGTCATCTCCTACCCGCACGAGACCTGCGCGGCCGGCTACCTGCACGGCGCCGTCGAGGAGATGCTCAACGCCTCCCCCCAGCCCGAGACCGACCTGGTCAAGCTCTGCGCGCCCAAGAACAGCGGCCCGTGCATCCACGGCGTCGGCCACGGCACGATGTTCGTCGCCAAGCAGGACGTCGCCAAGGCCCGCGAGCTGTGCAACAAGTTCACCACCGACCAGAACCGGATCCGCTGCTCCGAGGGCCTGTTCATGCAGCTGTTCGGCCCCGACGAGGAGGACGAGAAGGCGAAGGCCAACCTCCCCGCCGACAAGCTCGCCCAGGACCCGCTCTACCCGTGCAAGGACCAGCCGTCGCTGTTCCAGTCCGCCTGCTACTTCTACGCGCCCACCTTCTACCTCTCCTCGCACGACTACCCGAACCACCCCGAGGTGTACGCCGAGGCCCTGAAGTGGTGCCTCAACGGCAAGGCCTCCGGCGGGGCGGTGGACTGCAGCCGGGGTGTGGGCTCGCGCACCATGAAGTACAACCTGGACCGCGAGGACTGGGCCGCCCAGCAGTGCGCGACCGCCGCGGACGGCTGGCAGCGCAAGGCCTGCGCGGAGGGCCTGGTCAGCTACTACACGGTCAACTACACCGACGCGGGGGCGGCCGGCCGGCTCTGCGCCAAGGTCACCGACAAGGAGATGCAGGGCTACTGCCGCTCGGCGAGCGGGCTCTCCGCCTCGCTGGACTGACCGCCGCCCGTCCTGCTCCTCGGGCCCGCGCCGCACGGCGCGGGCCCGTTTCCGTAGGATCACGGGAATCCGGGTGCGCCGAGGACGCCGCGCCACCAGGCCCGCACCACCCCGGAGCCGCACATGACCTCCGACGCCCCCCGCACCGACGCCGCCCACGCCGCCGAGGCCCCCCGCACCGCCGACGGCTTCCGCGCCGCACACGACGACTTCCGCGCCGCCGCGCACACCGCCGCCGACCTGGCCGCCGACCACCTCGCCGGGCTGGCCGCCCGCCCGGTCTGGCAGCCGATGGACGACGCGGCCCGCCGCGCCCTGCTGGACGCCCCGCTGCCCGCGGCCGGCCGCCCGCTCGCCGAGCTGCTGGAGACCGTCGGCCGCGACGTGCTGCCGTACCCGATGGGCAACGGCCACCCCCGGTTCTTCGGCTGGGTGAACTCCGCCCCCGCCCCGGCGGGCGTGCTCGCCACCCTGGCCGCCGCCGCGATGAACCCCAGCTCGGCCGGCGGCGACCACGCCGACGTCCACCTGGAGCGGGCCGTGGTCCGCTGGATCGCCGAGCTGGTCGGCTTCCCCCACCCGCCCGGCGGCGGACTGCTCACCTCCGGCACCTCGATGGCGACCATCGTCTGCCTCGCCGCCGCCCGCGACCGGGCCGCCCGCGCCGCCGGGTGGGACGTCCGCGCTGACGGCCTGGCCGGGATGCCCCCGCTGGTCGGCTACGTCACCGGCGAGACCCACTCCTGCGTGCGCAAGGCCGCCGAGCTGCTGGGCCTCGGCAGCCGGTACCTGCGCACCGTGCCCACCGGCCCGGACGGCCGCCTCGACCCGGCCGACCTGCGCGCCGCCGTCGCCCGCGACCGGGCCGACGGACTGCTGCCCTTCCTGGTGGTCGCCTCGGCCGGCACCGTCGGCACCGGCGCGGTGGACGCCTTCGGCCCGCTCGCCGACCTCTGCGCCGAGGAGCGCCTGTGGCTGCACGTGGACGGCGCCTACGGCGCGTTCGGCGTGCTCGACCCGGTGATCGCGCACCGCTACGCCGGGCTGGAGCGGGCCGACTCGCTCGCCCTCGACCCGCACAAGTGGCTCGGCGTCCCGGTCGACTGCGGCTGCGCGCTGGTCCGCGACCCCGAGGGGCTGCGCGCCGCCTTCAGCCTCGTCCCCTCCTACCTGCGCGACGAGACGGCCGGCGAGCTCGGCTGGTTCTCCGAGTACGGCACCGAGCAGACCCGCCCGTTCCGCGCCCTCAAGGTGTGGGCCACCATCGCCCACCGCGGCCGCGACGGCCTCGCCCGGGACATCGCCCGCACCACCGCCCTCGCCCGCCGGCTCGGCGAACTCGTCTCCGCCGACCCCGGTCTGGAACTGCTCGCCGAGGTGCAGACCTCCATCGTCGCGTTCCGCCTCCGCCCGCCCGGCCTGACCGAGGCCGCCCTGGACGCCCTCAACCGCGAGCTGCCCGCCGCCGTCCAGCGCCGCGGCCGCGCCTTCGTCACCGGCGCCCGCCTGGCCGGCCGCGAGATCCTGCGGGCCTGCCTGCTCAATCCGGCCACCACCGAAACGGACCTGCGGATCCTGCTCGACGAAGTGAAGGAGGCGGGGCGCGGCGCAGCCGATGGGCGGCACCATTAACCGTCAGGTCACGGGGGATTCGTGATCGTGAAACACCGAAGCGGCAGATTGATGGCATGGAGCACCTGGAGAAGCCGAAGCCCGAGAACGTCCAGTCCCCGAACCCCTCCCGTGCCCAGCGCCGCGGCGGCCGTACCCACCGGTGGCGGCGCGACGCGGTGGAGCTCGCCGCCGTCTTCGTCTCGGTGACCACCGCCGACCTGGTGGCCAAGCTCGTGGTGCACGGGCCCGACGGGCCGGTGGTGCTGGCCGCGTCCGCCACCGCCCTGCTCGCCACGGCGCTGTTCCACACCTGGTGGTCGCACCACCACCGGCTGCACGGACCGCCCGCGCCGGACGCGCCCGCGCCGCCGGCCGGGCCGGCCGCGCAGGTGCAGGCCTCGCAGGCCTCGCAGGTCGCGCAGTCCTCGCAGGCCGAGCCGCTGAAGGGGCCGCTGCACGACTTCGAGGAGACCGCGCTGTGGCGGGTGCGCACCACGGTGCGGGACTCCCCCGGCAGCCTGGCCCGGATCTGCGCGGCCTTCGCGGCGCGGCAGGTGAACATCGTCTCGATGCAGTCCCACCCGCTGCCGTCCGGCGCGGTCGACGAGTTCTTCGTGCGCGCCCCGCGCTCGCTGGCCCGGGCCGACCTGGCCGCGCTGGTCGCCGGGGCCGGCGGCGACGACATCTGGACCGGCCCGGCCGACGCCCACGACCTGGTGGACCTGCCGACCCACGTCCTGGCGCTGGCCACCCGAACCGCGCTGGACGCCGCCGAGCTGCCGATCGCGCTGCGCCGGCTGTTCGGGCAGTGCGGCATCCGGCAGTACCCGGGCGCCGCCGCGCGGGCCGCCGCCGGGGTGGACGGGCACGTGATGCGGCTGCCGGTGCCCTCCGGGGACCTCGTCGAGCTCACCCGCCCGCAGCTGCCGTTCACCCCGACCGAGTTCGCCCGGGCGCAGGCGCTGGTCGAGCTGGACGCCCTGCTCGGCCCCCGGGTGCCGGACGTCCGGGCCCGGCTGAGCCTGCCGGCCGGCGCCGACCTGACCGTGCGGCGCGCCGACGCGGCGGACAAGGAGGCGGCGCTGGCGATGCACCACCGCTGCTCCCCCGACACGCTGCGCAAGCGCTACCACGGGCCGGTCCGGGACGCCGACCGCTACCTGGACCACCTGCTGGACGCCCGGCACGGCCAGACCCTGGCGGTGGAGACGGCCGACGGGCGGATCGTCGCCCTCGGACACCTGATGTGGGACGACGAGGGCGCCGAGGTGGCGGTGCTGGTCGAGGACGCCTGGCAGCGGCGCGGGCTGGGCCTGGACCTGATGCGGCGGATGTCCGCGCTGGCCCTGGAGGCCGGGGTGGACACGGTGTACGCGGTCACCCAGTCCTCCAACTCCGGGCTGATCGCCACCATGCGGCGGCTGGCGGCGCCGCTGGACTACCAGGTGGAGGACGGGACGCTGGTCATCACCGCGCACCTGGCGGAGGCGGCCGAGGAGCTGCCGGTGCCCTGGCAGACCCGCCCAGGCCGGTAATCATCTGGTCATTTCTTCACCACACCCTCACCAAGGGCCCCTCCCGCCCCGGCGGCCGGAACCGCCGCACCCCGGTGGTGCGTCCCCGACGGCGAACGGCCCCTCCGTACACCGCCGGCCCTGATCCCGTGTCAGGACCGCCCGGACGGGCTCTCCGGGCGCTCCGCAGCAGGCGGCACGGGGTCCGGGGCGCCGAGCCGGGCAGCGGAGTCGGTAGGCTGATCCCGTCCCCGCCGCCCGACGGCCCGTAGTCCGGCCCCCGGGCGGTGCCGCAGCAAGGAGGAACCACTGAGCATGGCAGGCACCGAATCGGAGCCCACAGGCGCACGCGACGCCTCGCTGCCGGCGCGCGCGAAGATCGCGGTGACCGCCGGCAAGGTGGCCGCCGCCGTCTCCCGCAAGGCCGGGCGCGGCAGCGGATCGGTGATCGGCGGCAAGGTCGCCCTGAGGCTCGACCCCGATCTGCTCGCCACCCTCGCCGAGAACCTCGACGTGGTGCTGGTCAGCGCCACCAACGGCAAGACCACGACCACCCGCCTGATCGCCGAGGCGCTGCGCGCCGCCGGCCCGGTGGTCTCCAACGCGCTCGGCGCCAACATGCCGGCCGGCATCACCTCCGCCCTGGCCGGCGGCTCCGAGGCCCGCTTCGGCGTGATCGAGGTCGACGAGAAGTACCTGGCGATGGTGGCCCGGGACACCCGCCCCAAGGCGATCGCCCTGCTCAACCTCTCCCGCGACCAGCTCGACCGCGCCGCCGAGACCCGCATGATGGCGGAGAAGTGGCGCGAGGGCCTGCAGGACACCGAGGCCGTGGTGATCGCCAACGCCGACGACCCGCTGGTGACCTGGGCCGCGTCCTCCTGCAAGAAGGTGGTCTGGGTGGCCGCCGGACAGGCGTGGAAGGAGGACGCCTGGTCCTGCCCCGCCTGCGGCGGCGTGATGCAGCGCCCCGGCGACGACTGGTTCTGCCAGGAGTGCGGCTTCCGGCGCCCCAACCCGCACTGGGCCCTGCAGGGCACCCACGTCATCGACCCGCAGCGCGGCGCCTGGCCGATCCAGCTCCAGCTGCCCGGCCGGGCCAACCTGGCCAACGCCACCAGCTCGGCCGCCGTCGCCGCCGTGTTCGGCGTCTCCCCGCAGGTCGCGCTGGAGCGGATGCGCTCCGTGACCGCGGTGGCCGGCCGCTACGACGTCGTCCAGTACCAGGGCCGCGACATCCGGCTGCTGCTGGCCAAGAACCCGGCCGGCTGGCTGGAGACCTTCTCGCTGATCGACGGCCCGCCGACCCCGGTGGTGCTCTCGGTCAACGCGCTGGACGCCGACGGCACCGACACCTCCTGGCTGTGGGACGTGGACTACGAGCGGCTCGCCGGGCACCCGGTGTTCGTGCTGGGCCAGCGCAAGCTGGACCTGGCGGTGCGCCTGGAGGTCGCCGGGCTGCAGTTCCACGTCGTGGACTCGCTGGAGCAGGCCGTCCGGATGGCGCCGCCCGGCCGGATCGAGGCGATCGCCAACTACACCGCCTTCCAGCAGCTGCGGAAGGTCGTGGCCGGCTGATGCCGGCCACCGGCCCAGCAGCCCCAGCAGCCCACCGCACGTACGTCATGGAAGGCCTTCGAGGATGAGTGAGAGCAGCCTGCGCGTGGTCTGGGTCTACCCCGACCTGCTCAGCACCTACGGCGACCGCGGCAACGCCCTGGTCGTGGAGCGCCGGGCCCGCCAGCGCCATCTCAACGTGACCCGGATCGACGTCCGCTCCGACCAGGCGGTGCCCACCAGCGGCGACATCTACCTGATCGGCGGCGGCGAGGACCGTCCGCAGCGGCTCGCCGCCGAGCGGCTGCGCAACGACTCCGGGCTCGTGCGGGCCTCCGAGAACGGCGCGATCATCTTCGCGGTCTGCGCCGGCTACCAGATCCTCGGCCACGAGTTCATCAACGACCTCGGCCAGCGCGAGCCGGGCCTCGGCCTGCTGGACGTCTGGACCAGCCGCGGCGAGGGCGAGCGCTGCGTCGGCGACGTGCTGGCCGACGTCGACCCGGCCCTCGGCCTGCCGCAGCTGACCGGGTTCGAGAACCACCAGGGCGTGACCCACCTCGGCCAGGGCGTCAAGCCGCTGGCCCGGGTCACCGCCGGCCGGGGCAACGGCACCGGCGACGGCACCGAGGGCGCCTGGCGGGACACCGTCTTCGGCACCTACCTGCACGGCCCGGTGATGGCGCGCAACCCCGCCGTCGCCGACCTGCTGATCAAGCTGGCGCTGGACGTGAACGCCCTGCCGCCGGCCGACACCACCTGGTACGACGCGCTGCGCTCCGAGCGCATCGCGGCCACGACGCGCCCCGCGTAGCACGTCCCGGGCCCGTCCGACCGGGTGCCCGCGATGCGGTCACCCGGCCCACGGGCGGGCCGGAACGTACGACAATGGGGCTGCCCCTTCCCGGGGCTGCCGGCTGCACACCCTCCTCGGCAGCAGGCTGCACTTCCACGCGGGGGCGCCGACGGCGCCGCTCCCGCGTCGGCTCCTGCCCGGCCGGACGCAGGGGCCGTATGCTCGACAACCACGGCCGGTTTCGGACGTTCTGTCCGGATCGGCCGGTCCTTCACCCGGCGGCCATCTCCGCGTCGACCCGGCGCGGGAACGGCTCGCTACGGTGGCGGTCCGTCGTCCCAGCCTGTAGTCCGGCCGTTCCTCGGTTCTGCTCGGGAGTTGCAAAGCAATGCGTATTGGAGTGCTGACCAGCGGCGGTGACTGCCCCGGCCTGAACGCGGTGATCCGCTCCGTGGTCCACCGGGGGGTGGTCGACCACGGCGACGAGATCATCGGGTTCGAGGACGGCTGGCGCGGTTTCCTGGAGGGGCACCACCGGCCCCTGACCCTCGACTCGGTGAGCGGGATCCTCGCCCAGGGCGGCACCATCCTCGGTTCCTCCCGGGTCCAGCCCAGCCACCTGCGCGACGGCGTCGAGCGCGCCAAGCAGTACTGCGCGGACCTCGGCCTGGACGCGGTGATCCCGATCGGCGGCGAGGGCACCCTGAAGGCCGCCAAGCTGATGAGCGACGCGGGCCTGCCGATCGTCGGCGTGCCGAAGACCATCGACAACGACATCGCCTGCACCGACGTCACCTTCGGCTTCGACACCGCCGTGTCGGTCGCCACCGAAGCGCTGGACCGGCTGAAGACCACCGCCGAGTCGCACCAGCGCGTCATGGTCGTCGAGGTCATGGGCCGTCACACCGGCTGGATCGCGCTGAACGCGGGCATGGCCGCCGGTGCGCACGCGATCGTCGTCCCGGAGCGTCCGTTCCACATCGAGAAGCTCACCGCCGTCGTCCGGGAGCGCTTCGACCGGCAGAAGAAGTTCGCGATCGTGGTCTGCGCCGAGGGCGCCAAGCCCGAGCCCGGCACCATGCACTGGGAGGAGGGCACCAAGGACATCTACGGCCACGAGCGCTTCACCGGCATCGCGACCCAGCTCTCCCGCGAGCTGGAGCACCGCCTCGGCAAGGAGGCCCGCCCGGTGATCCTCGGCCACACCCAGCGCGGCGGCACCCCGACCGCCTACGACCGGGTGCTCGCCACCCGGTTCGGCTGGCACGCCGTGGAGGCCGTCCACCAGGGCGCTTTCGGGCACATCACCGCCCTGCAGGGCACCGACATCAACCTGGTGCCGCTGGGCGAGGCGGTGGCCGAGCTGAAGACCGTGCCGGCCGACCGCTACCTGGAGGCCGAGACGGTCATCTGACCGCCTCGCTCCCCCACTTCTCCGCGGAGCCCCGGCCCCCCCGAGTGCGCGAGCCTCGGGGGGGCCGGGCCGTTCTCGGCAGCCGCCCTGCCGGGAGCGGAGTGCCGGATCAGAAGCCGGTGTCGTAGGTGTACAGGGCGCTGTGGTTGAGCATGTCCGCCGGGGAGACGTTGTTCCACGGCTTCATCGGCTCGTTGAGGTCGACCACGTCCGGCGTGCCGGCCGTCGGCAGGTAGGTCTGGCCCGGGTTGCGCTTCTGCCACTCCGACCAGAGCTTGTCGACGAAACAGTGGTGCAGCCAGAACACCGGGTCGTTGGGCGACACCCCGGTGGCCATCTGGCCGCCCACCCAGACGTGCACCCGGTTGTGCAGGTTGACCCCGCGCCACCCCTCCAGGGCGTTGCGGAAGCCGGCCGAGGAGCTGTTCCACGGCGCGGCGTCGTAGGTGGTGATGGCGAGCACCGACTCGGCGTCGGGGCGGGTGGGCAGCTGGGCCACCCCGGCGCCGAGCTGGCGGCGCAGGTAGGTGCGGCTGTCGGTGTTGACGTTGAGCGTCCACCCGCCGGTGGAGTAGGCGAACGGACCGGTGGTCACCTGGCCGTCGCTCGCCCGGCCGTTGCCGCCCAGGAAGTCGGCGCCCCAGATGCTCGAACCGGTGGAGCGGTCCGCGGTCCAGTCCCAGTACGGCAGGTTGACGCTCGGGTCGATGGCCTGGAGCGCCTGCTCGAACTGCAGCAGGTACTTGCGGTGCCAGGGCAGGAAGGACGGCGAGCGGTGGCCGGTGCGCTCGCCGTTGTCGACGTCGCTGAGGATGAACTGGTTGTGCGTCGTGACGAACGGGTCGTAGCCGCCGTTCGCCTTGAGTGCCAGGACCGCGTTGACGAAGGCGCGCTTCTCCTGGGCGGTCAGGGTCGCCTGGTTCTTGCGGACTCCCATGAGTCCCCCCTCTGTGGTCGGGTCGGTGTCGGGTGGCGCCGGATCAGGCGGTCGCGACCGGGACGAGCGTGGCGCCCTGGAGGTCGTTGACGGCGGCCCGGGCGAGCGCGCGCGGCGTCGCGAAGGTCTGGTAGTGATTGACCACGCTGATCCAGGTGCCGTCGGCGTTGCGCATCATGTGCAGCTCGTCGCCGTCGATCCGCACCTCGTAGCCGGTGCCGGTGCCGGTGCCGGTGCCGCCGTGGTGGCCACCGCCGCTGACCGGGCGGCCCTGGATCCGGCGGCCCTGGAAGACCTCGTCGAAGCTGTCGGAAGCCCCGGGGTCGGCGGCCGTGGCCGATCCTCCACCCGGGCCGGCCACGCCGATCGCGATCGTCCCGGTGGCGACGGCCAGCGCGGCCCCGGCCCCCTGGAGCATCCTCCGGCGGGTCAGCTCGCTGCCGTGGGTGTCCTCGGACATGCTGAATACCCCCTCATGTGCCTCGCGCTTTTGTTAAGGCACAGTTCACAAACGATTGGTGAATCGTTATTCCAAGGCGATTTCTTGATCGAAGCCGCCATTTCGATGCTTTCAAGGCTTGGCGACCTAGGGAACAGCCGATCGGCGGGGGTACGAAGGGTTGTGTTCAGATTCGGTCATCTTTGCTCGGCCTTGATCGGTGGGCCAGAGTGGACCACACCGTGGACCGGATCCCGACGGAAGGACACCAAGGCGATGGAGATCCTCGCGTACGGCGTGCAGGCGGACGAGCGGCCGCTGATGGAGGAGGCGTTCGCGGACCGGCACGGGCTGCGCTGCCTGTCCGTCTTCCTCAACCGCGACACCGCACCGCTCGCCGCCGGCTACCCGGCCGTCAGCAGCAGCGTCAACGACGTCCTGGACGCCGACACCCTCGCTGTCCTCGCCGAGGGCGGCACCCGGCTGATCGCCCAGCGCTCCACGGGCTTCAACAACATCGACCTGGACGCCGCCGCCAAGCTCGGCCTCACCGTCGCCCGGGTCTCCCACTACAGTCCGTACGCCGTCGCCGAACATGCCTGGGCCCTGGCCCTGGCCGTCAACCGGCGCCTCACCCGCGCGGCCAACCGCTCCCGCGAGTTCGACTTCCGCCTCGACGGCCTGCTCGGCCGCGACATCCACGGCATGACCGTCGGCGTCATCGGCACCGGCAAGATCGGCGAGTGTTTCGCCCGCATCGCCGCCGGCTTCGGCACCCAGCTCCTCGGCTGGGACATCGCCCCCAACCCCGCCTGCCTCGACCTCGGCATGACCTACACCGAACTCCCCGAGCTCCTCTCCCGCGCCGACCTGATCAGCCTGCACGTCCCGCTGCTGCCGTCCACCCACCACCTCATCGACGGCGCCGCCCTCGCTCGGATGAAGGACGACGCCATCCTCGTCAACTCCAGCCGCGGCGGCCTCATCGACAGCGCCGCCCTGGTCGAGACCCTGCGCGCCGGACGCCTCTCCGGCGTCGGCCTCGACGTCTACGAGGAGGAGACCGGCGTCTTCTTCACCGACCGCTCCATCCACGGCATCACCGACGACACCCTCGCCCGCCTCGTCACCTTCCCCCAGGTCCTGGTCACCAGCCACCAGGCCTACTTCACCCACACCGCCGTCGGCCAGATCATCGACGCCACCGTCCGCAACATCGACGACCACGCCGCCGGCCACACCAACGAAAACACCCTCGTCCCGAAGAACTGACCCGACTCACAAGCCAGGTCGTCACGCACCCATCACCACAACCCGCCGGCCTTCGCGCGGAGCGACCTGCCGGGATCGCGAAACAACCGAGCCGATCGACAACCCCTCATCCTCCGAGAACCACTTGACCCCCAGTCGCCCCGGGAAGCACCACTTCACGGAGGGGCTCCTACGCGACTGCGCGTCCGCGGTCGTCTGGGCCAGGGCCACCGGCAGCTCACCAAGGCACTGGCGGCGTACGCCGGCTCTCTGGCCCAAGCACCGGAGGAGGGCCCGGGGGCCTTGACTGGAAGTGTGTCCAGGTCCCCCGGGCCCCGCCCGCCGATCAAGGCGGAGAAACATCAGTGCTACGAGCGACCGGTTCTACTCGGTCCGCAGCGCGGTGACGGTCCGGGAGCGCGCCGCCCAGCCGGCCGGCAACAGTGCCCCGAGCAGGGCGATCGCGATCCCGCCGGCCAGCAGCGGGAGCAGTATCCCGGGGGTGTAGACGTCGGTCACGCTCGACGGCAGGTTCCTGCCGATCGCGCTCACCATCCGGGTCAGCGTCGCGCTCTCCACCGCCATCCCGATCGGGACCCCGATCAGCCCGGCGATCAGCCCGGTGAGGCTCACCGAGGTCAGCACCATCGCGATGGTCTGCTTGGGTGTCATCCCGAGGGCCTTGAAGATCCCCAGGTCGTGGATCCGCTCCCGGGTGTCCTGCACCACGGTGTTCAGCACGCCGAGCGCGGCGACCGCGCTCATCATCAGTGTGAGGGTGGCCACCAGGGCGACCATGGTGAGCACCGTGAGGTTCGGGTACGTGATGTTCGGGGTGGCCTCGGCGTGCAGCGGGGTCAGCGCTGGGGTGGCCGAGGCGGACCAGTCCGGGCCGCTGACGTTGTCGGCCAGCTCGACGTTGAACTGGGTGATGTACGGCGTCAGACCGGCGGCGGTGAACGTGGCCGAGTCGGTCATCACGACCCCGTTGCTGCTGGCATCGAAGTCGATGCCGACGATCCGCAAATGCAGTTGCTTGTTGTCCTGCGTCACAGTGACGGTGTCGCCGACGTGCATCCCGGCCGCTGAGGCCAGGTGGTCGTTGATCACGGCTTCGCCGGGGTTCTGGTAGAAGCGGCCGTGCAGCAGAGCCAGGTTGGTCCAGGACAGGTCGCCGGTGGTGGTGTCCACATGCGTGTGGTCACCCGTCGGCGCGCCGATCACGGTCGCGCCGCTGTCGCCCCAGCCGAACGCGGCCTTCGTACCCGGGACCGAGGCGAGCGCGGCGGCCACCCCGGGGTAGTCCAGGTGGGGGTTGGCAGGGCCGCCGCCGGAGGCGTGGAGGCCGGCGGGCGTGCCGGCGGGCACCACGATCATCGACGCGGCCCTGAAACCGGTGCTATCCGTGTCCATGTACTTGGTGAACGTGGTCTCCAGCCCGACTGCGAAGGTGACGCCGACCGCGCCGAACAGCACCGCGGCGCCGACCAGTGCGGCCCGGGCCGGCTTGGCGAACGGCTGGGCCAGTCCCAACGACATCGGCCGGGGCAGCGGCAGCCTGCTTGCCAGGCGCTGCGCGCCCTGGCCGCGCTTGGCCTTGGGGGCGCGGCCGACGACCAGGGTCTGCACAGCCGGCATGCGGCCGGCCCGAAGTGCCGGGACGAGCGCGGTGACACTGACGATGACCAAGGTGCCGATCGGCACGACGAGGCTGACCCACATCGGCAGGCCGGCGTCGGCGGCACCGAGATCCTTGCTGGCACTGCCCAGGACCGGAACAGCCAGCAGGTTGCCGAACAGCGTGCCGCCCACCACGCCGATCGTCGCCGGGATCAGGGCTTGTGCGGCGTAGGCGCGGGCCACCTGCCAGGGGGTGAAGCCGAGCGACTTCAGGATCCCGATGCGCCGGATTCCCGAGACCACCGTGCCGCTGACCACGATCCCGATGATCAGCACCGACAGGAACAGACCGAGGACGCCGAAGACGACCAGGAACGGCACGAAGGACTTCGCGCTGCCGACGACCTGCTTCTCCACGGCCAGGTAGGACTGTCCGCTCTCGACCGAGCCGGCCGGCGCGGCGGCGGCGATCGCCTGCTTGTCCGTGGTGAGGTCGGCGTCGGTCCCGGACGTGGCGAACCGGTAGAGCATCTGCTCGTCGGTCTTGGCGCCGGCGGCGGTCAGCCGCGCGAAGCCGTCGCCGGTGAGGAAGCCGGTCGCGGTGTTGGTCAGCGAGTTCGCCAGGCCGACGACCTTGAACGAGGGCTTGCCCGGCAGTGAGTCGAACACCACGGAACCGTCTGCGCAGTGATGGTCCCATGAGGCCAGGACGATCTCGTTCGCGGTGGTCGGCCACCTGCCCTGGACCAGGGCCAGCTGGTCCAGGCCGGAGGTGCCGGCCAGGTCGGGTCGGGTGGCGACGACGACCGGCTGGTTGGCGCGACCGGCCATCGGCATGCCCGCGGCGATGTTCGCGGTGCAGTCCGGGCCGAAGCTCGTGTTGAGGGCGGCGGTGACCGGGTAGGGCCCGGACGCCTCGGTGACGCCGGCGGCGTGCGCGGTGGCGGCGGCCTGCGCGGCAGTGGCCTTCGAGCCGTCGAACTGGACCGACAGATGCGCGCCGTTCCGGGCCTTGAAGGCATGCTCGAACGGGGCCTGCACGACGGCCAGCAGACCGAGCGAGAGCACACAGGAGGTGACGGCCGCGAACGTCGTCAGGGCCATGACGAGGGACTGCACACGACGCCGGCCGACGCCGGAGCGCACGACCTTGCCCAGGACGCTCATCGGCCCGCTCCCGCCGGCAGCAGACGGGCCACGGCCCGGAAGGAATCCGCGTACAGGCGCTGGGACGGCAGCGCTGGGAGCCCCGTCATCGGACCGCTCCCGCCGAGCTGTTGGAGGTGGCGCCGCTGACCGTGTTGACCACGTCCCGGGCCACGGCACCATCCACCAGCTCGATCGTGCGTCGCGCGGTGTTCGCGGCCAGCTGGACGTCGTGGGTCACCAGCAGGATGGTCTGGCCGTCGGCGTTCAGCTCCAGCAGCAGCCGGCGCACGTCCTCGGCCGAGCGCGAGTCCAGCGCGCCGGTCGGCTCATCGGCCAGCAGCAGCGCCGGGTCGTTCATCAGGGCCCTGGCCACCGCCACCCGCTGCCGTTGCCCGCCGGACAGCCGCTGCGGATAGGCATCGGCGTGCCGGTCGATGCCCAGCGAGCCGAGCAGGTCGACGGCCCGCCGCTTCGCTTCGTTCCTGCCCATCCCGGCCAGCTGCGCCGGAACCATGACGTTGTCCAACACGGTCAGGTCGTCCAGCAGGTTGAAGAACTGGAAGACCATGCCGATGGAGGCCCGGCGGTACTTCGCCGAATCGGCCTCGCCGAGCTGGTCGACGCGGATGCCGTCGACGGTCACGGTGCCGCTGGAAGGCTTGTCCAGACCCGCGACCAGGTTCAGCAGCGTCGACTTGCCACTGCCGGAATGGCCGAGGATCGCCACGCACTCACCGGCCGCCACGGACAGGGTCACCCCGGCCAGCGCGGGCGGGCCGTCATCATATTTC
This sequence comes from Kitasatospora sp. NPDC058032, assembly GCF_042885845.1. Lineage (NCBI taxonomy): Bacteria > Bacillati > Actinomycetota > Actinomycetes > Kitasatosporales > Streptomycetaceae > Kitasatospora > Kitasatospora sp. NPDC058032. The sequence continues at coordinate 63,908 of NZ_JBHVRK010000014.1, forward strand.
TTCGTCGCGTCCTGGAGATCGATCATCGGCTCATTCGTCATGGCCACGAACCTAGGAACGGGCCATGGTCCATCGCGTCGGCCGGCGGATGTCACCTCTCTCCCAGGCCGTCGGCCCGGCGGCGTACCCCGCGTACATCCCCGGGGTGACGCGCAGAGCCGACACCAATCCATACGATCTCCGCATGGAAGAGCTGCTCCAGCGTTTCTCGACATCGAAACCCGTGACCTGGCTGACGTCACGGGCCGTGGTGCTGGCCGCCGCCGGCTTCTACTCGCTGATGCTCTTCTGGACGATGCCGCTCGGTCAGCTCCGGCGCTCCGGCGGCCTGTTCCGGTTCCCCGACCTCGGGCCCGACCAGATGATCGGTCTCTGCGTCGTGCTCGCCCTTCCGGTCCTGCTGGTGCGCCGGCTGCCCGCTGCGGTCTTCGCGGTGGTCCTGGGCGAAGCAGCCCTCGGTGACCTCATCGGCGCGAACCCCTGGATCGTGCTCCTCCTGCTCCTGGTCCTGGCCGGACACCTCGCCGCCCGGCGGCCGACGGCTGCCGCCGTCGGCTCCGTCGCGGCCGTCGCGACCGTGTTCGCCGAGCGCACCCTCGGCTACCACAGGGAATCCGTCGGCTACGCGGCCCCGCGGGCCGGGCAGCTCGCGTTCGTGTTCGCGGTCGCGTGGGTCTTCGGCGGGGTGTACCGCAAACGCCGTGAATACCTCGAAGCCCTGCACGAGCAGACCGAGGCCCGCGCCGTCATGGCCGAGCGGCTGCGGATCGCCCGCGAACTGCACGACAGCGTCGCGCACAGCATCGGGATCATCACGGTGCTGTCGGGAGCGGCGGCGCGCGTCGTGGAGACGAGGCCCGAGCAGACGCGGCAGGCGCTGACCGGCATCGAGACCACCAGCCGGGAGACGCTGCTCGGGCTGCAGCGCATGCTCGGAGCGCTCCGCCGCGCCGAGCCGGACGACGCCATGCCGCAGGCCGCTCCGCTGGCGCCGGGCGGCAGCCTGGCGGACGTCCCGCGGCTCGCCGAACGCACGGCCGATGCCGGGGTGCGGGTCCACGTGACCTGGCAGGGCGAGCAGCGTCCACTGCCGCCGGAGATCGAGCTGTCGGCTTTCCGGATCGTCCAGGAGTCGGTGACGAACGTGGTGCGGCACTCCGGTGCGCGGACCTGCCGGGTCGCGGTCGGCTACGAGCCGACCGGAGTGACGATCGAGGTGGTGGACGACGGGGACGACGGTCCCGGCGGGCCCGGCCGTCCGAGGCCCCCGGCGGCGGTCGGCGGGAGCGGCTTCGGCCTGCTCGGCATGCGCGAGCGGGTGTCGCTACTGTCCGGTCAGTTCAGCGCGGGCCGGCGTCCGGAGGGCGGATTCCGGGTGGCGGCGAGGATTCCGGCATGAGCGTGCGGGTGCTGCTGGTCGATGACCAGCCGCTGATGCTGGTCGGGCTCGGGATCCTGATCGGCGACACCGACGACCTGGAGGTGGTCGGCCAGGCCGGCGACGGCCGCGAGGCGATGCGCCTGGTGCGTGAGCTGCGGCCGGACGTCGTGGTGATGGACATCCGGATGCCGGGCATGGACGGGATCGAGGCGACCCGGCAGGCGACCGCCGAGCCGGACCCGCCCAAGGTGCTGGTGCTGACGACCTTCGACGACGACGAGTACGTCTACGGCGCACTGCGCGCCGGGGCCAGCGGATTCCTGCTCAAGAGTATGGCCCTGGACGCGATCCTGGACGCGATCCGTGTGGTGGCGGCCGGCGACGCATTGATCGCGCCGAGCGTGACCCGACGGCTGATCGCGGACTTCGCCGGAACATCCAGCCCCGCGTCCCCCGAACCGGACGCCGAGCCCGCCGCGGACTCACGTCTCATCACGGGGATCACCGACCGGGAGCGCGAGGTGCTGGCACTGGTCGGACAGGGACTGTCGAACGGTGAGATAGCCGAGCGGTTGGTGATCAGCGCGGCGACGGCGAAGACGCATGTCGCGCGTCTGTTCGCCAAACTCGAAGCCCGGGACCGCGTCCACCTGGCGATCATCGCCTTCGAGGCCGGACTCGTCCCGCGCAGACGGTAGGGCAGGATGAGAAGAACTGGGGCGACTCGATCTGGGAACTGATGCTGACGCAGCGTCCCTCCGGCACACACTTCTCGCAGTCGAGTGCTCCGGGCGGAAAGAGCCCGCTGGTGCGGGACCCCTCGCTCGCAAACTGGCGTGCTCCGTCACAGCGAAGGCCGGGCTCCGGCCCTGTTGGCCGCCGACGCCTCCTCGCTGCTCGTCATCACCACCGCCCTGCCCGGCACCCCGGTCATCCGCACTGCCCTCACCGCCGCCGAGGAGCGGGAGGTGTACCAGCAGGCCGGGCAGCTCCTGGCCGCCGTCCGCGCACAGCCGACGACCGGAGCCCCCCGTCGGCGAGCACCTGCTCTTCAGGTGATACGAACCGGATCACAGGACACTAGCCCTGCCGTTGCAGCCATTCCGAAATCACCTGGTTGGTTTCTTCTGGCATTTCCTCCTGGATCCAGTGACCGCAGTCCAGGCCGACCACTTCCACGTTGGGCACGAACTCTGCCAGTCTTTCGAACCTCGGGATCGCGAAGTCCTGGTCGCCGTAGATCATGAGGGCGGGCTGCTTGATGATCGGGTCCGCGTCCGCCAGCCGGCGCCAGTTGCGGTCGAGGTTCCTGTACCAGTTGATGCCGCCCGTGAATCCCGACGTCTCGAACGCGGAGACGTAGACGGCCAGGTCGCTGTCGCTCATGATGGGCTCACCGAGTGGTGTTTCCGCCTTGGCGAGGTTGATAAATGCCATGCCCGGCTCAGGGGGTGCGGGGGGCACGTTCTTCCGGTAGAGGTTGCGGAGGAACTGGGAGGTGTTGGCGTCGAATACGGCGTCCGCGACGCCCGGCTGCCGGTTGAAGTGGACGAAGTAGAAGTCGCCGCCGAGGAAGGTTTCCATGACCTCGATCCACGGCGTTTCTCCGCGCTCCTGGTAAGGCAGGCTCAGGTTGATCAGCTTGTTCACCCGGTCGGGGTGCAACAGGGTCAGCCCCCAGACGACGAACGCACCCCAGTCATGGCCGACGAAGGTGGCGTCCTCGTAGCCATAGTGGTCCAGGAGCGCGATGAGGTCACCCGTCAGGTGTTCGATGTCGTAGCCCGTCACCTCGGTCGGGCGGGATGAGTTGCCATAACCCCGCTGGTTCGGTGCGATGACGTGGTAGCCGGCCGCTGCGAGGACGGGCATCAGGTGACGCCAGGAGAAGGCGTGCTCCGGCCAGCCGTGGCAGAGCACGATGGGCTTGCCCTTGTTCTCTCGACCTGCTTCGAATACTTCGAGCTCCACACCGTTGACCTGGATGAGGGTGGGCTCGGGAAATTCTGCTTGATTGATCACTGCATTTCCTCCCTGGGGGCGTTCGCTGGCGGTCGACCTCCTCGATGAGGTCATGTCGCCATCTTGATACCTAAACCGGTCACCTCATGACCGGTTTCCATGAGAGTTTTGTCAGCATGCGATCCGATCGACTGGTGGCCATACTCCTCTTGCTCCAACGGCGCGAGCAGGTGACAGCCGCGGAGGTCTCCCGAGAGCTGGACGTCTCCGAGCGGACCGCCCGCCGTGACCTCGACGCCCTGGCCATGGCCGGGGTGCCCGTGTACTCCGTGCAGGGCCGAGGCGGCGGCTGGCGCCTGGTGGGCGGTGCTCGTACCGACCTGTCCGGGTTGACCGCCAGTGAGGCCCGCGCCCTGTTCCTGGCTGTCGGCCCGGCCTCGGATGCGACGCCGGCGATGAAAGCAGCTCTGCGCAAGCTCGTCCATGCCCTACCGAAGCCCTTCCAGGTGCAGGCCGAGGCAGCGGCGGCGTCGCTGGTCGTAGACCCGCAGCGATGGGGGGCGAGCCGGATCGAGCACCGGCCGCCTCGCTTCCTCGACGAACTCCAGGACGCGGTGATCAGCGGCGTCCAGGTGTCGCTCGGCTACGTCGACAGCAAAGGCGTCGAAACCCGGAGAACCGTCCACCCGCTGGGCATCGTCGCCAAAGGTCCTGTGTGGTACCTCGTCTCCAACACCGAGACCGGCCGACGGGTCTTCCGGATCGACCGCGTGTCATCCGCCGACCCGACCGGCGACCCTGTGCACCGACCCGAGGAGTTCGACCTTGCCGAGAGCTGGAACGAGATCGCCAAAGAGGTCGATCGCAAACGAACGCCGCTGGAGGTCCAGGCGGTATGCACACCCGACGGGATAGGCATACTCCGGATGGCGCTCGGCGACCGGCTCGACGTGGGAGGTTCCACGACCGATGGCCGCATCGCGGTCGTGATCCGCGGCCCCAATGAGTACATCCTCGCCGGCGAGCTCTCCGGGCTGGTCGAATGGGTCGAGGTGACCGACCCTCCGGGGGTCCGAGACCACCTGGCCTCGATCGGCAACGCCCTCGTCGAACGATACGGCCGGCCGCGCACCAGCGGAGACCTTCACCCGTCTTGAAACGGACGAGGCAGGGCTTCGAGAACAGTTCCGCTCAATAGGGTGGGTTTGTCCGTTCCGGCAGTCGCCTGGTCACGGGTCGGCGGATCTGCCGGCCTGGCTCGCTGCGGGGTGGACCGTCTCGTGCCGGGCCGGCATCGCCACGCACTCGGCGCGCACTCGGCGCGCTTCCGAGGTCGAGGCCGCGACGGGCGGAGCAGGTTGTGGCGGCGGCTGGCGCCTCGTAGGCGGCGCCGTCGATCACGGGCCGTGGGCCATGGGCGGCCAAGGCCGGCCCGTGGGCCGTCGATCCAGCCGTAGCACAGGGCCTGGTCGACCGCCTCCGACCAGCTCAGCGTGGGCTTGCCCGTTCCCTTCTTCCACATGCCCACCCGGCATTCGGAGGCAGTCGCGTGGTGCTCCTCCAGCCAGTCCCGGAACTCCCCAGGACTTGAGAGAGAGTTTTGCGAGGCCTTGAGTGGTTCGCCCGTTGTGCCGAAGTCAGGATCAGGGTGCGGAGTCCCCTGCGCGGGTGTCCGAAGTCGTCTGCACGGGGGTGGCGGCTACCAGCAGTGCGGCGAGCGCGATGGGAGCGACCGTCTGGTATCCGATCCACACCTCACCTCCGGCGCCGCTGCCCCGCCATGCCATCAGCAGGCCGGCAAGCGCCGCCAACACCCACCCGCTGTCGTAGGCAACCATGAGTCGCGTACAGGTACGCACCGGGCGGCTGTTCACATACCTGATCTCGATCCCACCGCCGATCAGCAGAGCTATGCCTGAGACGACCATCAGCCAGGCGGGCGCGCTGAGCAGATGACCGAGCGGGGCAGCGCCGATGATGAAGGCGGCAGCGAGCAACACCTTGACGACGCCGTCGGCGATGATCCCCACCGTCCGGCGTGGCCCTGTCGATGGCACGGCCTGGGTCTGGGTCTGGGTCTGGGTCTGGGTCATGAGCGTTCCTCCCCTGTTGCCTGTCTCGCAGTTCCGTAACTCAGTTACTACAATAATGGGATTATGAGAACGAAGAGAGCTGAGAGCAAGGAACGTAACCGCCGTGCTCTGCTGGACGCTGCGTTCCAGGTCGTCTCCCGAGACGGGTACCGCGCCAGGCTTGAGGAGATCGCCGAGCGGGCCGACCTGACCACCGGCGCCATCTACTCGCTGTTCGGCAGCAAGAACGGTCTGGTGGTCGCCCTGGTCACCGACTATCTGCGGCCGCACTACGAAGAGATCGAGCAAGCGGTTCCCGCTGGGTTGGATCTGCTGGAAGCGGTCGATGCCTTCGCCCGGTACTACCGGCGCAGCTGTGACGCCCCCGAGGCGTTGTCCGGCCTGTCGCTGCAGATCACCTTGCTGGACATGGCCATGCACGACCCCGAGCTGGGATCCCAGCTCGCCGCGTCCGTCCGGACACAGGAGGACCAGCTGGTCGGGTTGTTCGCCGGAAGAACACACAACGGGAGCGTCGTGACGTCGCATCAGGCGCGACGCCTGGTCATCGCGCTCAGGGCACTGTTCGTCGGCCTCAGCCAGGGCGTCATCCTCGGCCTCGCCCACGGTGCCGACGAGCAGTACTTCGCCGACGCCGCCTGCGCCCTGGCCTCCGGCGCGGGGTGACTACGGCGACCGCGGGCACCGGGCCGACGCGGTACGGGTATGCCGGTGAGCCGGCGTCATCCGATGATCTCGCCCCGGGCCCCTCGCTGGATTTCGGCTTTCCCGCATCCAGCCCAGTCGTCTCCTTGGGCGCGTTCGTCGAGGTGCGTACCGTCTGGGAGTCCAGGACGACCGCGGTGGGGTCCTCGTGCCGATTCCGGCTCTCACGGACCTGCCGGCGCAGCAGGTCGTGGACAGCCCGGCGGTGCCGTCGTCGCGCCACGTGCCGAAGTAGTAGTAGACGGCGCTGGGCGGCGGGAGGTCGTGCGGCAGGTAACACCATTGGCAACCGGTGCGGGCCTGGTAAGGATCGCGTTGAGAATCTCCCGCATCTTGTACCGGCCCTGGTGCCCGCTGACCGACGGGTGCCGTCCCTTCCCGGCGGTGATGACAACCGGACGGATCAGCTCCCACGCCTCATCCGACAGCTCGCTCGGGTAGGGACTGCGCTCGCCCATGCCTACAGCAGACCGCATCCTCACCGAACATCAACCCCCTTGGCCAGAGCCAGACTTCGACACAATGGACGAACCACTCAAGGCCTCGCAAAACTCTCTCTCAGAATGAGATCGGCATTACGGATGGCAGTTGAAGGTGCGTTGGAGGCAGAGCCGCCGGGGCAGCCCGTCGTTCTCGCTCTTGATCAGACACGGGAACGTGTGGCCCTGTCGCTGCCAGCAGGCCCAGTCAGCAGGTCAGCAGGCGCGGTACGGGGTGACTTCGGGTTTCGGATCGGTCCTATCCGATCGGCAGTTGGTTTTCGAAGCCCTGCGGGCAGGCGGACTGGCCGGCCTGATCGGGTGGCAGGTACACCGTCTTCTCTTCGGGGGCAAGGTCGCGGGCGACAGCGTCGCAGATTGCTCTGATCGCCGCAGCTGGCGGCACGCGGGTCCACAGCCGCACGGTATGGTCCCGGCTTGCGGTGGCGAGGGTGCGGCCGTCAGGGCTGAACGCCACCGCGCTCACCGCGTCATTGTGGCCGGTGAGGGTGTCGGTGGTCTTGCCGGTGGCCACGTCCCACAACCGCGCGGTGCCGTCCCGGCCAGCGGTGGCGAGGGTACGGCCGTCGGGACTGAACACCACCGCGTTCACGATGTCGGTGTGGCCGGTGAGGCTGGTGACGGCCTTGCCGGTGGCCACGTCCCACAACCGCGCAGCGCCGATGTTGCCGGGGGTGGCGAGGGTGCGGCCGTCGGGGCTGAACACCACCGAGCCCACGAGACCGGTGTAGCCGGTGAGGGTGTTGGTGGTCTTGCCGGTGGCCACGTCCCACAGCCGCATGGTGCCGTCCCAGCTGCTGGTGGCGAGAGTGCGGCCGTCGGGGCTGAACGCCACCGCGGTCACCCTCTTGGTGTGGCCGGTGAGGCTGGTGACGGCCTTGCCGGTGGCCACGTCCCACAACCCCGCAGTACCGTCCAAGCTTGCGGTGGCGAGGGTGCGGCCGTCGGGACTGAACGCCACCGCGGTCACCGTGTCATTGTGGCCGGTGAAGGTGACGAGGGCCTTGCCGGTGGCCACGTCCCACAACCGCGCGGTGCTGTTGTAGCCGGCGGTGGCGAGGGTGCGGCCGTCGGGACTGAACACCACCGAGCGCACGGCACCGGTGAGGGTGGTGATGGTCCGGCCGGTGGCCACGTCCCACAACCGCGCGGTGCCGTCCCGGCTTGCGGTGGCGAGGGTGCGGCCGTCGGGACTGAACACCACCGCGGTCACGATGTCGGTGTGGCCGGTGAGGGTGTTGGTGGTCTTGCCGGTGGCCACGTCCCACAACCGCGCGGTCCCGTCCAAGCCGGCGGTGGCGAGGGTGCGGCCGTCGGGACTGAACACCACCGAGCCCACGGTGTAGCGGTGGCCGGTGAGGGTGGTGACGGCCTTGCCGGTGGCCACGTCCCACAACCGCGCGGTGCCGTCGCTGCCGGCGGTGGCGAGGGTACGGCCGTCGGGACTGAACACCACCGCGTTCACCGCGTCATTGTGGCCGGTGAGGCTGGTGACGGCCTTGCCGGTGGCCACGTCCCACAACCCCGCAGTACCGTCCAAGCTTGCGGTGGCGAGGGTACGGCCGTCGGGACTGAACGCCACCATGTTCACGAAGTCGGTGTGGCCGGTGAGGGTGGTGAGGGCCTTGCCCGTGGCCACGTCCCACAGCCGCACGGTGTGGTCGCTGCCGGCGGTGGCGAGGGTACGGCCGTCGGGGCTGAACACCACCGCGTTCACGATGTAGTTGTGGATGGTGAGGCGGTCGGTGGTCTTGCCGGTGGCCACGTCCCACAGCCGCGCGGTGCCGTCCCGGCCGGCGGTGGCGAGGGTGCGGCCGTCGGGGCTGAACACCACCGCGTTCACGATGTCGGTGTGGCCGGTGAGGGTGGCGAGGGTCCTGCCGGTGGCCATGTCCCACAGCCGCGCGGTGTGGTCGTCGCCGGCGGTGGCGAGGGTACGGCCGTCGGGGCTGAACACCACCGCGTTCACCCCGTCACTGTGGCCGGTGAGGGTGGTGATGGCCTTGCCGGTAGCCATGTCCCACAACCGCGCGGTGCCGTCGCTGCCGGCGGTGGCGAGGGTACGGCCGTCGGGGCTGAACACCACCGCGTTCACCCCGCCATTGTGGCCGGTGAGGCGGCGGCGCAGGGGAAGGGCGGCGGCGGCGCGGAGGGCGGTGGCGGCCTCTGCAGTCGGGTCGGTGTGGTATGCGGCGACGGCGAGCAGGGAGGCGAGGTCCGAGTCTGTGTCGAGGAGTGCGGTGGACTGGGCTGCGAGCTGTCGGGACTGGGCAGTGTGCTGGGCGGCGGTGGCTTTCTGCCGCTGCCAGAACGCCACCGCCGAGGTGAGCATGGCCAGGACGAGGAAGGTCGCCAGAACGGCGTTGAGGCGCCTGCTGTTCCGTACAGCGGCTTCTTGGCGGCGTCGGCCCGCGTCCAGGAATGCCGCGAGTTCGGCGGGCAGACGGCGGTGGCGTGCCAGGTCCGTGCCCTCGGCGACGAGCGTTCCTGCGAGCAGGTCCCGGGGGTCGTGCTGTTCCTGCCAGCGGGTGTACTGGGTGCGGGCACGGTGGAGCCAGTCGTGGAACCGGGCGTCCTGCTCCATCCAGCGGCGCAGGGTGGGCCAGTCGCGGATGAGCGCGTCGTGGATCAGTTCGGCCATCGGTGTTCCGACCGCTGGGTCGGTCGGCCCCGGCTCCTGTACCCGGTCGGTCGTGATGACGCGGTGCCGGGAGAGGACGGTCAGGACTTCGTCGACGGCCTCCAGTGCCTGGGGTGTGTCGTCGTCGTCAGCGGCGAGTTCGCGCAGTTCGCCGAGTGGGAGCTGCTGGCGTGCTGCTGGGATGTTCAGGGCCTCGTCGGCGGGGTGGACGAGGGCGGTGAGGGCCCGTTGGGCGATGCGCTGCTGGTGTTCGTCGAGTTCGCCCAGGGCGCTGTTGCACCACTCGGTCAGGGCTCCGGTGACGGCGCCGATGCGGCGGTAGGCGTCGTGGGTGAGGCGGCCGTCATGGTCGAGGCGGCTCTCCCAGAGCTGGCTGAGCGCGACTCCCAGAAGTGGCAGCACGGTGATCGGGGCCTCAAGGCCGGCTGCAGTACTGGGATTGAGCGCCAGGACGTCGGAGACGATCCGCTGTGCCAGCCCCGCTTCGAAGTCGACCTTCAGGTCGCCGGCGGGCCCGGTGACGATCGCGGTCAGTTCCGTACTGGTCAGGACGGCGGGCACATTGAGTACGCCGCGCCCGTCCAACGCGGCCTGCAGCAGTTCGGGGGCCAGGGCGGACAGCCGGGGGTAGAAGTCGTCGCGCATGACGAGGACGAGGACCACATCGGGTGCCGGGATGGTGGACCGGATCGCCCCGGCGAGGGAGGTGAGTGCTGCGAGGGCCTTCGTCCGGGGTCCGTTCGCGGATGCGAGGAGTTCCTCGAACTGGTCGACGACCAGCACCACGCGCTCATGGGCCGGGCCGGTCTTCAGTCGGCCGACCGGGGTCGCCCCGTCGCCGGCGTCGGCGTCCACGGGCAGTCCGGCCTGTTCAAGGGCAGTTTGCAGGTCGGGGCCGGGCCGTACGACCGTCCGGTGCCAACGCTTGCTGCCCGGCACCGCCCCGCCAGCCAGCTCGGGAAGCACCCCTGCCTGGACCAGGGAGGACTTGCCCGCTCCCGAAGGCCCGAGGAGCAGCACCACCCGCGGCCCGCCCCCCAGCATCGCCACGGCCTGGCGCACAGCCTCCTCACGGCCTCGGAACCAGCGGGCATGCTCGGCGGCGAACGCCTCAAGCCCTCGGTACGGCGATACGTCGCCCACCTTGAGCGAGGGCCGAGCCCCCCGCAGCACTTCGGTTGGTGTGGCGTAGGCGATTCCCTGACCCCGGCCGCGGCCGTCAGGCGCTGTTATCGCGGTGACCATGCCGACCACCAGGCCGGTCGCCTCGTCGAGGACGGGCCCGCCGCTGAACCCGGTGGTCAGGTCGTTGGCACCGGTCAGCTGCAGCAGATCACCGGCCCGGTCGGCAGCCGGCAGGAGCCCGACGACTTCGGCCGAGCCGAAGTGCCCGCCTGGCGGGGCCTGGACGGGGAAGCCGAGCGAGCGGACCCGGTGCCCACGGCAGCCCACCGCAGATCCCAGCACGAGCGGGGCCGTGCCCACCGGCACGTCGTCCAGCAGGACCAGGGCAATGTCCTCCTCCCGTCGGTCGCGCCACCCCTCCTCCAGGACCCGGCCCGTCGGCGCCGGGGTACCAGGCAGGCGTGGGAAGACCAGCTGCACCACGTCCCCGGGACCGTAGCCACCGTCGTCCAGGACGTGTGCGCAGCTGATCAGCAAGTTCTCGGCGATCAGGAAGCCCGTTCCCAGCACCGTCCCGTCCCCGTCGCGGATCTGGGCGACCGCGGCGGTCAGCACATCGGGAGTGTGGGCGCCACGCCCGGTATCCACGGGATCAGTCCGCCGCCGCGGCACCCGGTGCGCGGATAGGACCGGTGTCGGCGTCGACGTCTTCCCTGCGCCACGTCAGCTTCACGGTCAGATGGCAGTTCGCGGCCGTCTTGGTGATCACGACCCCTGCCTCCGTGGCGAGATCGACCCCGAACTCGACCTCCAGCTCCGCCGGCCCCGCATCGCGCAACCGAGCCAGCACAGTGCGGGCCAGATCGGTGACCGGCTCCAGGGCGGCGCTCAACCCTGTCGGCAGCTCACGGATCGCATCGCCGACCCGGCCCGCCTTCACCGGCCCGATCGCACCGTCCGCGGCCTCGACCAGGACCGAGCCCCCGCCGTCCAGCGGCACCCGCGCCAACTGCTGCCCCATCAGTTCCCTCCCCTGCCGCATTCCCGTGGCGGCCACACCGACAAGCTACTCGCGGCAAGGTGGCGGCACCGAGAAAACGGATGAACCAAAGAAAGGGGATCCGCCCGGACCACGGCGGGACAGGTCCACCGACTCGGGCAGAAGGACCTGGCGGTCGCCCGCATCAAGGTTCGCCGCCCCGGCGAGGGCGTCGCCGCACTCATCAAGCCACTCTTGGCCGGGTACGGACTCCGGAACGCGGTGGTCGGCGTAGCCGAGCATTCTTGGCTGGCCCCGCGCCCAGGATCTCCAGGGAGTCGGCGAGTTCGGCGGCGCGTTGGGTGTCCGGGGCCCAGGTGGCGGTGACCACCGCCGTCCGTGCGCCGCGCGCGGTGTGCCGGGCGAGGACCCCGCCGGCGAGGAGCGCCTCGTCGTCCGGATGGGCGACGACGGCGAGCAGGGCGGATGGCTGTAGCACGGAGGTCCTCTTCGTCGTGGTGTGGCCGAGGAGATGGTGGAGGCGGGTGGGTTCCCACCCGGCAGGGTCAGGAAGGTTCCGGGGCGGGGGCCGGCGTGTCCTGTGCCGGGTCGGTGTCGCGCTGGTGGGGGATGTCGGTGTCGTATTGGCGGGCCTGCAGCAGATACGCCGCCCGGTACTGGGTTGCGGGCCGGCGGGCCATGAGGTCGGCGTGGCTGCCCTCCTCCAAGAGCCGGCCGTGGTCGAGGACGAAGATCTGGTCGGCCTTCGCCGTTGCGCCGAGGCGGTGGGTGATCAGAATGACGGTGATACCCAGGTCGGTGAGCTGGCGGATCTGCTCGAACGCTTCGACCTCTGCCTGCGGGTCGAGGGCGGAGGTGGGTTCGTCGACGACGACCAGCGCAGGCAGGCGGTTGGCGGTATCGAGCGAGTTCTGGCAACCCTGGACACCAACCTCCTCGGCGCCTGGCGGCTCGCCGCCGCAGCTGCTCAGGAGATGCGGAAGAACGGCTACGGCCGCATCGTCAACATCACCAGCCACCTCGGATCACAGAGCAACATGGGTACCGGGAACGTGAGTTACCGGGTCTCCAAGGCCGGCCTCAACGCCCTCACCCAGATCCCCGCCGCAGAGCTCGACGGCACCGGCATCCTCGTCAACGCCGCCTCTCCGGGGCGCATGGCGACCCGCATGGCCTACGGCCAGACCGACCGCACCCCCGAGGAGGCGGCCGACACACCAGTATGGCTCGCGGCCCTCCCCGACGACGGCCCCACCGGAAGTCTCTTCTACGAGCGCGAGCCCCTGGACTGGTGACCTTTCGACTCCGTCCCTGATGGAGCACTGGTCACGGACCGGATGAACCGCACGAGGTCGTCCGCGGTGTACCCCAGCAGTTCCGCCCGGTAGACGGCGAGGAGAAGGAGCTGCGCGACGGTCTCTGCTCCGAACCCGTTCAGACCGTCGGCACTCCACTCCTCGAGCTTCTCCACGCCCAAATCGTTCAAAAACAGCCCGTCGCTCGCACGCACCGCGCCCACGACCTGTCCGACCGCCTCAAGGAGAGTCTCTGCCCGCTGCTCGCACTCCAAGAAAAACGGCCCATCGGCCCGCACGGCACAACCAGCAGGCAGAGCCACGAACTTCAGCACGGTCGAGGACTCTGCTCCTGCCTGGTGATCATCGAGGCTGAGCGTGAAGGTGTGTTCCAAGGCGACTCCTCCAAATGCTCCGCCCAGAGCAGAGAGCCCACCAGGTCAACTGCCATCCCCCGCACGGATGAACCGACGTAGAGCCAGCAGTACTTCGAGAGACCCGACCTTGCAGCTCTCGGTGCGGCCGGCGGTGCCGGAGTACTGCGGCTGCACCCCGGCCGCCCGCGTGCCCTTCGTCAGGAAGTCCGGTGTCGTCCGCGATCAGCACGGCGCCCAAGTCGGCCGGGTGCGAGACGGCGTACTCGCGTACGTCGTCGAGCGCCCTGTGCACGTCCCAGTCGAACCGGTTCAGTAGCGCTCCCGCGAGTTCGACTTCCGCCTCGACGGCCTGCTCGGCCGCGACATCCACGGCATCACCGACGACACCCTCGCCCGCCTCATCACCTTCCCCCAGGTCCTCGTCACCAGCCACCAGGCCTACTTCACCCACACCGCCGTCGGCCAGATCATCGACACCACCGTCCGCAACATCGACGACCACGCCGCCGGCCACACCAACGAAAACACCCTCGTCCCGAAGAACTGACCCGACTCACAAGCCAGGTCGTCGCACACCGATCACCACAACCCGCCGGCCTTCGCCCCGGGGACGCACACCCGCACCGCGAAACGACCCAGCTGATCGGCAACCCTGCTTCCTCCAGGAACCACTTGCCCCGGAGGTCCAACCCGTTCGATGCCCGGTCGGGTTCGACTTCGTACAGCCCGCTCTCGGGGGGTGATCCGCGTTTGCGCACGCGGGGCGGGCCGCGGTGACGCCGACAGGCGCGGAGTGCCCTGTTCGCCGGCCGGCGTCGCTGCCTCCGCGCCGCAGCGCGTGCTCTCAGCGGTGGCCGACGATGACGGAGATGCCCCAGCCGATCGCCGCGAGCACCACCGCGAAGAGCAGTACGGCCAGGGTGCGGGCGGCCGGTCCGGCGGCGGGGCGTGCGTCCGCCGGGCCGCCGGTGGGGCCGCCGGGCGGGTTGAGCAGGCGCAGGCCGAGGGCGAAGAGCGCGGGCAGGCCGGCGCCGGTGAGCAGGCCCACCACGACGATCCTCCACACCGCGTCGAGGTTGATCCAGGAGTTCACGAGCCCACCTCGTCCTTGGGCGCGACCGCGACCCCGACCGGCTCCGGAACCACCGAGCCGGTCCACACGGCGTTGACGTTCTCCGATGTCACGGCCGGATGGCGGGAGGCGATGAAGAAGGCGGTCGACGCCAGCACCAGCACGACGAAGACCACCACCACCCCGGCCGTCCCGCCGATCCCGTTCGCGACCCAGTAGGCCGCCGCGCCGACCAGCGCGGCGGCCGGCAGGGTGAGCAGCCAGGCCGTCACCATCCGGCGGGCGAGCTGCCAGCGGACCTCGGCGCCCTTCCACCCGACTCCCGAGCCCAGGATCGATCCGGTGGCCACGTGCGTGGTGGAGAGCGAGTAGCCGAAGTCGGTGGAGCAGAGGATCACCGCGGCGGAGGACGACTCGGCGGCCATCCCCTGGGGCGGTGCGATCTCCACCAGCCCCTTGCCCAGGGCACGGATCACCCGCCAGCCGCCGACGTACGTCCCGAGGGCGATCGCCAGCGCGCAGGAGACGATCACCCAGTCCGGGGCCGTCGCCCCGGGTGCCAGGGTGCCGTTGGCGATCAGGGCGAGGGTGATGACGCCCATGGTCTTCTGCGCGTCGTTGGTGCCGTGGGCGAGCGACACCATGGACGCCGAGCCGATCTGGCCGAGCCGGAACCCGTTCTCGCGCGGGCGCTCGGACACGTTCCGGGTGATCCGCGCGACCAGCAGGGTGCCGACCACGGCCACCAGGCCGGCGATGAACGGCGACAGCGCCGCCGGCACGATCACCTTGGACACCAGGCCCTGCCATTTGACGGCCGAGGTGCCGGCCGCCGCCATCGTCGCCCCGATCACCCCGCCGATCAACGCGTGCGAGGAACTGGAGGGGATCCCGAGGTACCAGGTGGCCAGGTTCCACAGGATGCTGCCGGTCAGGCCGGCGCAGACCACGGTCAAGGTCACGTCCCCGCTGGCGACCAGGCCGTTGGCGATGGTCGCCGCCACAGCGGTCGACAGGAACGCGCCGACCAGGTTCAGCACCGCCGAGACCGCGACCGCGACGCGCGGCGGCAGGGCCCCGGTGACGATCGAGGTCGCCATCGCGTTGCCGGTGTCGTGGAAGCCGTTGGTGAAGTCGAAGCCCAGCGCCGTCATGACCATCAACGCCAGGACCGCGTCGTTGCCGGTCACGCACCGAACCTAGCCCGCCCGCCGAGGCCGCGCACCGAGGGGCGAAGGCCCACCACCCGATCGGGCCAACACTGCGCACGCCTCACAGGGCCTTTCGGCCCGTTCGGCCCGTCGGACTCCGGGCACGCGCATCCCGACGACGCCGAGGACGCCCTCGCCGCTGCCCGGGCGTCACACCGTGGGTGAGAGCGGCACTCGCGGCAAGGCGCCCTTTCGCACCGTGAAGACTAGGGTGGGGTCACGAAGGCGTCGGCCCTCGCGCCTGCTCGTCACCGTGCGTGACACGTTTCAGGGAGCCCGAGATGGCACCGGAGAACGAGAAGATCATTCGCGGCGCCTACCGGGTCGCCGAGGAGCAGGACGTCGCCGGCTGGATCGCGGCGTTCACGGAGGACGGAACCTTCACGGACATGTCGGTTCCGGTCACCTACCGCGGCGCGAACGAGCTCGGCAGGACGGTCGAGGTCTACGCGAGGGCCTTCCCCGACATGCACCGGGAACTCGAACGGTTCTACGTCACCGGCGACGTGGTGATCGTGCAGCTGCGCCTGCAGGGCACCCACCTCGGCCCGCTGGAACTGCCCACCGGCACCGTCCCGCCGACCGGCAGACGCATGGACGCCCCGTGCTGCGACGTGTTCGAGCTGGTCGGCGGCAGGATCAAGCGCTTCGACTGCTACGCGGAAGGCTCCGTCATCGCCGCCCAGCTCGGCCTGGCCTGAGCGCCACGGCGGCCTCCGCCGTCCGCGCCGGAAGCAGATGGGCAGCGGGCCCTCGTCCCCAGGGGCTGACGCCAGTGCTCCTGCTTCGCACCGGTCTACGGGCGGTGTGACGGTCGGGGTGACGGGCAGTCGGCGTCGTGGGCGGGGAGGACGCCGTCGCGCATCGGAAGCATCCGGGTGACGACCTCGGCGAGCGCGGTCGAACCGGCCCTGGGCAGGCCCACGGCCGCCGGATCGACGGCGGCGCCCGGGTGGGTGAGAACGGTGAGGATCTCCTCGTGGCCGGAGACCACGTACAGGCGGCCGAGGTCCAGACCATGACGTTTCACACCCCACTTGACCTGGGGTTTTCTTACCCAGGGCGCCGCACTGGATTCACCTGCGGGCGCTCTCCATGCCGAATTCCAAGGCATTCGGAAAGGGTTCTCGGATTTCCCGGAAAAAAGTCCGCCCGCCAGGTCCGCAGGACCGTCTTGGCACGAACACCCCGCTCCCGCGCGCGACCACGCGTGGCGGAACACGGAGGACGGAACGGGGGCCGGGGAACCGGCCGGGGTAAGGCCCGCCTAGGCTGTATGCCGAAGCAAAACGGGCGAACCGGACCCGTCCAGGGGCCGGGACGAGGGAAAGCGGGACCCGCCGATGGGCGACGGAATGTCAGGCATGCACCACCACGGCGGGATGACCGAACTCGGGCCCTTCTCGCTCTCCAACGTGCTCACCTGGTCCCCCGACTGGGTGTTCCTGATCGGCAGCCTGGCCGCGCTCGCGCTGTACCTCACCGGCGTGGTCCGGCTGCGGCGGCGCGGCGACAGCTGGCCGGTCGGACGCACGGTGGCCTGGGTGCTGGGCGTCGGCTCGGTGATCCTGGTCACCTGCACCGGGCTGAACGACTACGGCATGGTGCTGTTCAGCGCGCACATGATGCAGCACATGGTGCTCTCCATGCTGTCGCCGATCCTGCTGCTGCTCGGCGGGCCGATCACCCTGGCGCTGCGCGCGCTGCGGCCGGCCGGCAAGGGGCGTCCGCGCGGGCCGCGCGAGCTGCTGGTGGCACTGCTGCACTCGACCTACATCAAGGTGGTCTCGCACCCGGGCTTCACCATCCCGCTGTTCATCGCGAGCCTCTACGGGGTCTACTTCACCCCGCTGTTCGACTTCCTCATGCAGTACCGGCTCGGGCACATCTTCATGATGGTCCACTTCCTGGCGACCGGCCTGGTGTTCTTCTGGCCGATCATGGGCGTGGACCCGGGCCCGCACCGGCCGGGCCATGTGATGCGGATCATCGAGCTGTTCATGGGCATGCCGTTCCACGCCTTCTTCGGCGTCGCGGTGATGATGGCCAACCACCAGCTGGTGAACACCTTCACCACCGAGATGGCGCCACCCGGCACCGATCTGCTGGCCGACCAGAAGCTCGCCGGCGGCATCACCTGGGCGTTCGGCGAGATCCCGACCGCGATCGTGCTGATCGCGCTGGTCTACCAGTGGATGGGCTCGGAGCAGCGGCTCTCGCGCCGCCGCGACCGCGCCGAGGACCGCAGCGGTGACGCCGAGCTGGCGGCGTACAACGCCTACCTGGCCTCGCTGGACCAGCGCAGCCGGCGCCCCGCGGCCGACGCCGGCTGAGACCCGGCGGCAGCGTCGAGGGAGCCCCCGTCCGATCCGGACGGGGGCTCCGGCGTTTCCGGAGGCGTTTCCGGGGGCGTTTCCGAGAGCGTTCCGGGGCCCGGGCGCCCGGGCCCCGCGAGGAAACGCCGGGAGGCCCCCGTGGTGCGCGGTGGGGCCGCCCGGGGCGCCCCCGGTGGACCCCCGGGGCCCCCGGCGCAGCCGGGGGTGGGGCGCGCCGCGGTGGGGGTGGTGGACCGGCGCGACACCGGCGGG
>NZ_JBHVRK010000014.1:81867-129069 GCF_042885845.1 Kitasatospora sp. NPDC058032
ACAACGGCGCGGGCGCCAAACACCCCCGCCGCCACAAACCCCCCCCCCCCCGCCGTGGGCGCCCCCCGGTGCGGCCCCCCCGGGCCCCGCGCCCCCCCGCGGGGGGGGGCGGGGCGCGCCGCCCCCGCAGGGGGCGGGGGCCCGCGGCCCCCGCTTGTAACGGGGGGGGGCCCGCGTCGGGCGCCGGTCGCACCGCCGGGGCCTCCCGGGTTCAACCCCTGTGCCCCCGGGCTCAGCCGAGGTTGGCGAGCGCCTCGTTGAGGGTCTTCGACGGGCGCATCACGGCCGCGGCCTTGGCCGGGTCCGGCTGGTAGTAACCGCCCAGGTCGACCGGGGAGCCCTGCACCGCGATGAGCTCCTCGACGATCGCCTGCTCCTGCTCGGTGAGCGTCTTGGCCAGGCCTTCGAAGGCCTGGGCGAGCGCGGCGTCCTCGGTCTGGCCGGCCAGCTCCTGGGCCCAGTACATGGCCAGGTAGAAGTGGCTGCCGCGGTTGTCGATGCCGCCGAGGCGGCGGCTCGGCGACTTGTCCTCGTTGAGGAAGGTGCCGGTGGCGCGGTCCAGCGTGTCGGCCAGCACCTGGGCGCGGGCGTTCTCGGTGGTGCGGGCCAGGTGCTCGAAGCTGGCGGCCAGCGCGAAGAACTCGCCCAGGCTGTCCCAGCGCAGGTAGTTCTCCTTGACCAGCTGCTGGACGTGCTTCGGGGCGGAGCCGCCGGCGCCGGTCTCGAACAGGCCGCCGCCGTTGATCAGCGGGACGACCGACAGCATCTTGGCGCTGGTGCCCAGCTCCAGGATCGGGAACAGGTCGGTCAGGTAGTCGCGCAGCACGTTGCCGGTGACCGAGATGGTGTCCTCGCCGCGGCGGATGCGCTCCAGCGAGAACGTGGTGGCCTCGACCGGGGACTTGATCTCGATCTGCAGGCCGTCGGTGTCGTGCTCCGCGAGGTAGGTCTTCACCTTCTCGATCAGCACGGCGTCGTGGGCGCGGGTCTCGTCCAGCCAGAAGACGGCCGGGGTGCCGGAGACGCGGGCGCGGGTGACGGCCAGCTTCACCCAGTCGCGGATCGGCAGGTCCTTGGTCTGGCAGGAGCGGAAGATGTCGCCCGGCTGCACGGCCTGCTCCAGGACGACGTTGCCCTCGGTGTCGACCAGGCGGACGGTGCCGGCCGCGGCGATCTCGAAGGTCTTGTCGTGGCTGCCGTACTCCTCGGCGGCCTGGGCCATCAGGCCGACGTTCGGGACCGAGCCGATGGTGGCCGGGTCCAGGGCGCCGTGGGCGCGGCAGTCGTCGATGACGGCCTGGTAGACGCCCGCGTAGCTGCTGTCCGGCAGCACGGCGAGGGTGTCGGCCTCCTGGCCGTCCGGGCCCCACATGTGGCCGGAGGTGCGGATCATGGCCGGCATCGAGGCGTCGACGATGACGTCGCTCGGCACGTGCAGGTTGGTGATGCCCTTGTCGGAGTCGACCATGGCCAGGGCCGGGCCCTCGGCCAGCTCGGCCTCGAACGAGGCCTTGATCTCGGCGCCCAGGTGCGGGACGTTCTCCAGGCCGGCCAGGATGCCGCCGAGGCCGTTGTTCGGGTTCAGGCCCGCGGCGACGAGCACCTCGCCGTACTTGGCGAAGGTCTGCGGGAAGAAGGCGCGGACCACGTGGCCGAAGATGATCGGGTCGGAGACCTTCATCATGGTGGCCTTCAGGTGGACCGAGAACAGCACGCCCTCGGCCTTGGCCCGGGCGACCTGCGCGGCCAGGAACTCGTTCAGCTCGGCGGCGCGCATGACCGAGGCGTCCACGACCTCGCCGGCCAGCACCGGGACGGACTCGCGCAGCACGGTGGTGGCGCCGTCCGCGGCGACCAGCTCGATGCGCAGCGCGCCGTCCGCGGCGATGACGGCCGACTTCTCGGTGGAGCGGAAGTCGTTCTCGCCCATGGTGGCGACATTGGTCCTGGAGTCGGCCGACCAGGCACCCATGCGGTGCGGGTGGGTCTTGGCGTAGTTCTTGACCGACGCGGGGGCGCGGCGGTCCGAGTTGCCCTCGCGCAGGACCGGGTTGACGGCGCTGCCCTTGACCTTGTCGTAACGGGCGCGGACGTCCTTGTCCTCGTCGGTCTGCGGGTCGTCCGGGTAGTCCGGCAGCGCGTAGCCCTGCGCCTGCAGCTCGGCGATGGCCGCCTTGAGCTGGGGGATCGAGGCCGAGATGTTCGGCAGCTTGATGATGTTGGCACCCGGGGTCTTGGCGAGCGCACCCAGCTCGGCGAGGGCGTCGCCGATCCGCTGCTCCTCGGTCAGACGCTCCGGGAAGCTCGCGATGATCCGCCCGGCGAGGGAGATGTCGCGAGTCTCCACCTTCACGCCGGCCGTCGAGGCATACGCCTGGACGACGGGCAGGAACGAGTAGGTGGCCAGGGCCGGCGCCTCGTCGGTGTGCGTATAGATGATGGTCGAGTCAGTCATCGGTACTCCGCTTCACGTCTCCAACGTCTTGACGTCAAGATATCTCGTGACCGCCCCTTCGCTCCACCTCCCCCCGGACACGGATCAGCTCCACCGTCGTCCCGGCGCGGACGCGGGGCAACCGGAGCGGGCCGCCGGGCGCCGTCCGGTGAGCGGTGCACCCCACCGTCAGGACTCCGTCAACACCGTGCGGCATTCGGTCAACGCTGCGTCAGGACGGTTCTCCGTGCGCCCGGGCCCGCCCTAGCGTCGTGTGGAGCAGTACCGAGCAGTCCCGGCAGGCCCCACTCCACCACTCGGGAGCACCCGCATGGCCCGCGTCGTCGTCTGGCACGTCCCGGTCACCGTCACCGGACGCACCACCTCCCTCCGCCTCTTCCGTCTGCGCGACGGCCGCCGCTGCGCCGTCGGCTTCGGCTCGGCGGAGGCGCTCGCCGAACTGCTCGGCCCGGAGCAGGCCGCCGTCGAACTCGGCGAACCCGCGCTGCGCGCGCTCACCGCGCCGCTCGGCATCGACGAACTGGTGCTGGATCCGCGCCTGGTCGCCCCACCGGTGAACGGCCCGGCCGGCCCCGACGCCGCCCGCCCGGCCACCGGGCACCCCGCCGCCCGCTCCGGCGCCCGCCTCCAGCGCCGGTGAGCGCACTCCACCTGGTCCCGGACGCGCCGCAGCCCGAGCCGGCCCGCCCGCTGCAGGCGCTGGCCCGGGTGAGCTACGGCCCGGTGCCGCTCGACTTCGAGCGGCTGGCCGCCGAGATCCCGGCGGTGCAGAGCGGGCTGGCCCTGGCCGGCGGCGCCGACCTCGAGCTGCGGCTCGCCTGCACCGGCCCGGAGGAGTTACGGGCCGTCTCCGCCGCCCTGCTCCGCGCCGGCGCCGCCCACGTCCACGTCGACCTGGTCCTGCGCGCCCTGGTCCCCGCCCGGCCGGCCCTGCGCCCGGTGCCCTGACACCGGGGGGCGGGCCGGCGCGCGGAAGCATCCCGAGGACGACTGCATCTCTATACGAACAGTCCCATTTCCATGCCCGGATCCCCCGTCCATCCTGCACAAGTGCAAACCCATGCTCAAATCGGGCTCAAATACCGGAACTACTCATGAGTCACGTAACGGGCACATGGCCAGATGGCCGCCTACCTGCGGAAATATCCTGCGAAGTAGGTAAACATTCAGTAATGAAATCTGTGCAGATGTCCCTGCATACGCCTACCGTGTGGCAACTCTCCGCGCTCCGTACGACCGGAGCCCCCACAGCACAGAGAGATTGCGCATGGCCTCCCTCAACCAGCTCACCCCGCCCGGCACGGGCACCGGTTCCGGCACCGGAACCACCACCCACCGGTCGCTCCGCCGCGAAGTCGGCCTCATCGGCCTCATGTGGGCCTCGGTCGGTTCGATCATCGGCTCGGGCTGGCTCTACGGCGCCAAGAACGCCGTCGTCGTCGCCGGACCGGCGGCGCTCGTCTCCTGGGGCATCGGCGCGGTCGCCATCGTCCTGCTCGCCTTCGTGCACGCCGAGCTCGGCGGCATGTTCCCGGTCGCCGGCGGCACCGCCCGCTACCCGCACTACGCCTTCGGCGGGCTGGCCGGCATGTCCTTCGGCTGGTTCTCCTGGCTGCAGGCCGCCACCGTCGCGCCCATCGAGGTCGAGGCGATGATCGGCTACGCCGGGCACTGGGAGTTCGCGCAGGGCTTCCTCAACGCCAACGGCACCCTCACCCCGAGCGGCATGGTGGTCGCCGTCCTGCTGATGGGCCTGTTCGTCGCGGTCAACTTCCTCGGCGTCCGGGTGCTCGCCCGCACCAACAGCGCCGCCACCTGGCTGAAGATCTTCGTCCCGCTGTTCGCGATCTTCGTGCTGTCCGTGACCAACTTCCACGGCTCCAACTTCAGCTCGCACGGCTTCGCCCCGTTCGGCATCAAGGGCGTGCTGACCGCGGTCAGCGCCAGCGGCATCATCTTCGCCCTGCTCGGCTTCGAGCAGGCGATCCAGCTGGCCGGCGAGAGCCGGAACCCCAAGCGTGACATCCCCCGCGCCGTGCTCGGCTCGGTCGCCATCGGCACCGCGATCTACGTGCTGCTGCAGGTCGTCTTCATCGCCGCGCTGCCCGCCGCCTCCTTCGCCAACGGCTGGGACAAGCTCGACTTCCCCGGCATCGACGGCCCGTTCGCCGGCCTCGCCACCGTGGTCGGCCTGGGCTGGCTGGCCTGGGTGCTGTACTTCGACGCCATCGTCTCCCCCGGCGGCACCGGCCTCATCTACACCACCTCCACCTCGCGCATCGCGTACGGCCTCAGCAAGAACGGCTACGCGCCGCAGCTCTTCGAGCGGGTCGACAAGCGCGGCGCGCCGTGGTTCGGCCTCATCATGTCCTTCGTCACCGGCGTCATCTGCTTCATGCCCTTCCCGAGCTGGCAGGAGCTGGTCGGCTTCATCACCTCGGCCAGCGTGCTGATGTACGCCGGCGCCCCGCTCGCCTTCGGCGCCCTGCGCCGCCGGCTGCCGGAGCGCGAGCGCTCCTACCGCCTGCCCGGTGGCGCGGCCATCGCCCCGGCCTCCTTCATCGTCTCCAGCCTCATCATCTACTGGTCCGGCTGGCACACCCTGTCCCGCCTGGGCATCGCCATCGTCATCGGCTACCTGCTGCTCGGCAGCTACGCCACCTACGCCATCCGCAAGGGCCTGCCGAACGCCCCGCACATGGACTGGCGGGCCGCCCAGTGGCTTCCGGCCTACCTGCTGGGCCTCGGCCTGATCTCCTGGCAGGGCGGATTCGGCGACGGCACCGGCCGGATCCCGATGTGGTGGGACATTGCGGCGGTCGCCGTCTTCTCCCTGGTCATCTACTACTGGGCGATCCGGGTCGCGCTGCCGGCCGACATCATCGAGCGGAACATCGAGGACGTCGAGGTGGTCGACGAGGGCGGCCACTGACCCCGCGACAGGCATGAGGAAGGGCCCGCCGTGCACCGGCGGGCCCTTCCTCATGCCTCCACTACAGCGACAGCACCGTGCGCAGCGCGTGCTCGACGGCGGCCTCCGGGTCGTCGGTCGGGTGCTCGGAGCGCCAGGCGACGAAGCCGTCGGGGCGCACCAGCAGGGCGCCGTCGGGGCGGATGCCGTGCAGGGCGGCGAAGTCGGCGCCCGGCTCGGGGGCCAGGTCGTCGTCCGCGCCGCCGCCGATCCGGTAGGCGTCCAGCGGGACGGCCAACCGGTCCGCCGCCCGGCGGGCGGCGTCCTGCCAGGCGGTGCCCGCCGAGCCGGTCAGCAGCACCATCGCCTGCTCGTACAGGTCGAGGGTGGACAGCCGCACGCCCGCCCGCAGCAGCCACTGGTGCGGCGCCCGGCTGCCCGGCTCGCCCGCGGACTCGAAGGACTCCGGGACCACCGGGCCGGAAGGGTCGGCGCCGAGCACCGCGCCCTCCCGGTAGCGGTAGCCGAGCGCCACCGCCAGCACCCCGGCCTGCCGGCCGACGCCCGGGACGACGGCGTACCCGGGGTGGCTGTGCTCGGCGGAGCGGGCCGAGGCGCGCTCGCTCGTCACCTGCGCCACCGGCCGGCGCTCGCGGCCGTAGGTCTCCAGCAGGCCCGGACCGGCCCAGCCGCAGAGCACCGCGGCGAGCTTCCAGGCCAGGTTGTGCGCGTCCTGGATGCCGGTGTTGGAGCCGAACGCGCCGGTCGGCGACATCTCGTGCGCGGAGTCCCCGGCCAGGAACACCCGCCCGCCCGAGTAGCGCTCGGCGACGCGCTCGGCGGCGTGCCACGGGGCCTTGCCGGTCACCTCGACGTCGAGCTCGGGCATCCCGACGGCGGCCCGGATGTGCCGGGCGCAGCGCTCGTCGGTGAACGCCTCCAGCGGCTCGCCCTGCTCCGGGTGCCAGGGCGCGTGGAAGACCCACTCCTCCCGGTTGTCGACCGGCAGCAGGGCGCCGTCGGCCTCCGGGTTGGTCAGGTAGCAGGCGATGAAGTGGCGGTCGCCGACGGCCTCGGCCAGCCGCTTGGCCCGGAAGGTGATGCTGACGTTGTGGAACAGCTCGCCCTTGCCGCTCCGGCCGATGCCCAGCCGGTCGCGGGCCGGGCTGCGCGGGCCGTCCGCCGCGACCAGGTACTGCGCCCGGACGACCCGCTCCTCGCCGGTCTCCCGGCTGCGCAGCAACGCGGTGACGCCGTCGGTGTCCTGCTCGAAGGAGACCAGCTCGGTGCCGAAGCGGATCTCCGCGCCCAGCTCGCGGGCGGTCCGGCGCAGCACCGGTTCCAGGTCGTTCTGGCTGCACAGGCACCACGAGCTGGGGCTGAAGCGGGCCAGCCGCCCGCCCGGGTCGATCTCCCGGAACAGCCACTCCTGTTCCTCGCCGGTCAGCGAGGGGGCCTGCAGGATGCCGTGGTTCGGGGCCAGGACGGACGCCGCCTCGCGGATCGCCGCCTCGATCCCGGCCACCCGGTACAGCTCCATCGTCCGCACGTTGTTGCCTCGGCCACGCGGGTGATGCGAGGTGTCGGCGTGCTTCTCGACGAGCAGGTGCCTGACACCCAGTCGGCCCAGGAAGAGCGAGGCCGACAGCCCGACCAGCGAGCCGCCGACGATCAGGACCGGCACCCGGTCGTCCACCTTCGGATTCATCAATTGCTCCAGCCTGTACGGGAGTTCGGGGCCTGGTGCGAGGCTCGGCGGGGCCCTCTCGGGGGCCCGCGGACGCGGTGGCCCGCTCCTACCGTCCCCCGCGCCGGGCGCGTTGTGCCGTCTCTTCGCCCGGATGGCCCGCATATCTCGCGCCGCCCGGAAGCGCCGCGCACGATCGACCTCAGGCCTGGTGGCCGACGGCCACCGCCGCACCCCTCCCGCCGGGGGCCGCCCGGCCTCCTCCGGCACCGGCGCCGCCGCACGCGGCCCCCGACGCGCGCGGCCCAGAAGCAGAAAGTGGATCATGACGACTCTGTCCGAACCGCCCGCCCGGCAGCACTCCCCCTCCGAGACGCGCCTGCGGGTGGTGCTGATGCTGGAGATCCAGGACGGCGCCCAGCAGCGCTTCATGGACGTGTACGAGCAGCTGCGCCACCAGGTCGCGACCGTGCCCGGCCACGTCAGCGACCAGCTCTGCCAGTCGATCAACGACCCCCGCCAGTGGCTCATCACCAGTGAGTGGGAGGACCAGGAGACCTTCCTGCAGTGGGTGGACAGCCCCGCCCACCGGGAGATGGTCAAGCCGATGCACGGCTGCGTCAGCGACACCTTCCGCTCCCTGCGCTACGCGATCCTCCGGGAGACCTCCGCCGCCGGCGCCACCGGCAGCCGGCCCCCGCGGGAGGTGCCGGCCGACCTGCCGCGTTCCGCCCCCGCCGGGCAGGCCGGGCCGCCCAAGGCCGACCCGGGCCCGGACGGCGTCGTGCGCCACGCGCTCACCTTCACCGTCAAGCCCGGCAGCGAGCCGGAGGTGGCCCGGATCCTGTCCGGCTACGCCTCCCCGCGCGCGGAGGTGGACGAGACCACCCGGCTGCGCCGCACCTCGCTGTTCATGCACGGCAACCGGGTGGTCCGCGCGGTCGAGGTGATCGGCAGCCTGGGCGAGGCGCTGCGGCACGTCGCCATGCAGCCGGAGGTGCGGGCCGTCGAGGAGGCGATCAATCCGCACCTGGAGGAGGCCCGTCAGCTGGGCGACCCGCAGGCGGCGCGCGCCTTCTTCGCCCGGGCCGCGCTGCCGGCCGCCAACCAGGCCGTCGCCGGCTCCCCCGCCTCCGGGCGGCTGCACCGGCACGCCGTGCTGTACCCGGTGAAGCCCGGCAAGGGGAAGGCGGTCACCGACGTGCTGGCCGAGTACGACGACCTCGCCACCGCCGACCCGACCGGCCCGGTCGCCGCGAGCACCGTCTTCCACCGCGGGGACGTCGTGGTGCGGCTGGTGGACCTGCGGCTGCCGCCGGAGGCGGACCCGGCGGCGGCGCTCGGCGTGGCCGGCGAGCGCGAGGCCACCGTGCTGGGCCGGCTGCTCGACCTCGGCCCGGAGGGGGACCTGCGGACCGAGGCGGGACTGCGCGCCTTCCTCGCCGCCCGCAGCATGAACCCGGTCACCGACCGGACGTCCCAGGACTCCTGACCACCACCGTCCCCGGCAAGTTCCGGCAAGCCCCGGCAAGACTCGGCAAGAAGGAAGAAACCATGTCCACGCAGTACCCACGGATCGTGAACGTCTCCGAGGCGCCGGAGAACCGCCGGCGCGGCGGCGACCTGCGCGCCATGCTCACCCCGACCACCTGCGGCGCCACCAGCGGGTTCATGGGCCTGGCCATCGTGCAGCCCGGCGAGCGGATCGGCGAGCACTACCACCCGTACTCCGAGGAGTTCGTGTTCGTCGTCACCGGCGACCTGGAGGTGGACCTGGACGGCGAGACCCGCGTGCTCAAGCCCGAGCAGGGCCTGATGATCCCGATCGACATGCGCCACCGGTTCCGCAACGTCGGCGACACCGTGGCCAAGATGGTCTTCCACCTCGGCCCGCTGGCGCCGCGCCCCGAACTCGGCCACGTCGACACCGAGGAGACCGGGCCGGTGGTCAACTCCGGCCCGCCGGAACACGCCAAGGTGAGCTCGTGAGCCGCCGTCGGGTCGCCGTCACCGGAATCGGCGTGGTCGCGCCCGGAGGGGTCGGGGTCCCGGCGTTCTGGGACCTCCTCACCGCCGGGCGGACGGCGACCCGGGGCATCACGCTCTTCGACCCCGCCGGATTCCGCTCCCGGATCGCCGCCGAGTGCGACTTCGACCCCGCGGCCCACGGGCTCGGCCCGGACGACGTCCGACGGGCCGACCGCTACGTGCAGTTCGCGATGGTCGCGGCCGACGAGGCGATCGCCGACGCCGGACTCGACCTGGCCGCCGAGGACCCGTGGCGGATCGCCGTCTCGCTGGGCACCGCCGTCGGCGGCACCACCCGGCTGGAGCACGACTACGCCCTGGTCAGCGCCGGCGGCGCCCGCTGGGACGTCGACCACCGGCTCGCCGAGCCGCAGCTGCACCGGGCGTTCGCGCCCAGCACGCTCGCCTCGGCGGTCGCCGAACGGACCGGCGCGCACGGCCCGGTGCAGACCGTCTCCACCGGCTGCACCTCCGGCCTGGACGCCATCGGGTACGGCTTCCAGGCGGTCGAGGACGGACGCGCCGACATCTGCGTCGCCGGAGCCTCCGACTCGCCGATCTCGCCGATCACCGTCGCCTGCTTCGACGCCATCAAGGCGACCAGCGAACGCAACGACGACCCGGCGCACGCCTCCCGCCCGTTCGACGCCCACCGGGACGGCTTCGTGCTCGGCGAGGGCGGCGCCGTCCTGGTCCTGGAGGAGCTGGAGCACGCCCGCCGGCGCGGCGCGCGGATCTACGGCGAGATCGGCGGGTTCGCGACCTTCGGCAACGCCTACCACATGACCGGCCTCACCCAGGAGGGGCTGGAGATGTCGCGGGCGATCGACCACGCGCTCGACCACGCCCGGACCGACCGCACCGACGTCGACTACGTCAACGCGCACGGCTCGGGCACCAAGCAGAACGACCGGCACGAGACGGCGGCCGTCAAGCGCTCGCTCGGCGAGCACGCCTACCGGACGCCGATGAGCTCGATCAAGTCGATGGTCGGGCACTCGCTCGGCGCGATCGGCGCCATCGAGGTGGTCGCCTGCACCCTCGCGCTGGACCGCGGTGTGGTGCCGCCGACCGCCAACTACGAGACGCCCGACCCGGAGTGCGACCTCGACTACGTGCCGCGCGCCGCCCGGGAGCTGCCGCTGCGCAACATCCTGTCGGTCGGCAGCGGATTCGGCGGATTCCAGTCCGCCGTCGTGCTCACGAGAACGGGGTGAGATCCATGACGTCACGTCAACAGGAGCGCCGGGCGGTGATCACCGGCCTGGGCGTGGTGGCGCCCAACGGGGTCGGGGCCGACGCCTTCTGGAAGGCCACCCGGCAGGGCGTGAGCGTCCTGGACCGGATATCCCGCGAGGGCTGCGCCGACCTCCCGCTGCGCATCGCGGGCCAGGTGCGGGACTTCGACCCGCGGGCCGTCGTCGACAACCGCTACCTGGTGCAGACCGACCGGTTCACGCACTACGCGATGGCCGCCGCCGACCAGGCGGTGGCGGACGCCGGATTCACCGCCGACCCCGAACAGCCCTACGCGGTCGGCGTGGTGACCGCGGCCGGCTCCGGCGGCGGCGAGTTCGGCCAGGGCGAGCTCCAGCAACTGTGGGGCAAGGGCCCGCAGTTCGTCGGCCCCTACCAGTCCATCGCGTGGTTCTACGCCGCCAGCACCGGCCAGATCTCCATCCGCGGCGGCTACAAGGGCCCGTGCGCGGTGGTGGCCAGCGACGAGGCCGGCGGCCTGGACGCCGTCGCGCACGCCGCCCGGGCCGTCGAGCAGGGCACCGACGCGGTGGTGGTCGGCGCCGCCGAGGCCCCGCTCGCGCCCTACTCGATGGTCTGCCAGCTCGGCTACCCCGAGCTGAGCCTCGCCGACCGGCCGGACCGGGCCTACCTGCCGTTCTCCCCCGACGCGGCCGGCTTCGCCCCCGCCGAGGGCGGCGCGATGCTGCTGCTGGAGGACGAGGCGACCGCCCGCCGGCGCGGGGCCGCCGTCCGGGCGCACATCGCCGGCCACGGTGCGACCTTCACCGGCGCCTCCCGCTGGGCGGAGTCCCGGGAGGGCCTGGCCGCGGCGATCCGGATCGCCCTGGACCGGGCCAGGATCGCGGCGGAGGAGATCGACGTGGTCTTCGCCGACGCCCTCGGCGTCCCGGCCGCCGACCGCGCCGAGGCGCTCGCGCTGGCCGACGCGCTCGGCCCCTACGCCGAGCGGGTCCCGGTCACCGCCCCCAAGTCCGGTACCGGGCGGGCCTACTGCGGCGCGCCCGCGCTGGACACCGCCGCCGCCGTGCTCGCCATGGAGGACGGCGTGCTGCCGCCCACCCCCAACGTCACCGAGGTCGCCCACGACCTCGCCCTGGTGACCGGCCGTGCCCGCCCGGCCGAACTGCGCACCGCGCTGGTGCTCAGCCGCGGGCTGATGGGCTCCAACGCGGCGCTGGTGCTCCGGCGCGGCGAGCCGTCCTGAGCTCTCCGCACCGCCCTGCTCCACCCCTCACCACTCGCTCACCACTCGCTCGTTACGAAGGGAAACCCCGTGAGCAACACCCTCAGTTATCCCGAACTCGCGGCGCTCATCCAGGCCCGGGCCGGCGTCGTCATCGACCCGGCCGCGCTGGAGCGCCCCGGCGCCGCCTTCGACGAGTTCGGCGT
This sequence comes from Kitasatospora sp. NPDC058032, assembly GCF_042885845.1. Lineage (NCBI taxonomy): Bacteria > Bacillati > Actinomycetota > Actinomycetes > Kitasatosporales > Streptomycetaceae > Kitasatospora > Kitasatospora sp. NPDC058032. Next base: position 93,598 of record NZ_JBHVRK010000014.1, read on the forward strand.
GGACTCCCTCGGCCTGCTCGGCGTGGTCGGCGAGCTGGAGAACCGGCACGGCGTGAAGGTCACCAACGGCGCGGAGGCGGCCAAGACCCCGGCCGAGTTCCTGGAGCTGGTCAACTCCGCGGTCGCCACCGCGAAGGCGGGTGCCTGAGATGCCCGGACACACCGACAACGAGATCGTCATCGCGGCCCCGCTCGACCTGGTCTGGGAGATCACCAACGACCTGGAGAACTGGCCGCAGCTGTTCAGCGAGTACGCCTCCGTCGAGGTCCTGGAGCGCGAGGGCGACCGGGTGCGGTTCCGGCTGACCATGCACCCCGACGAGGACGGCAAGGTGTGGAGCTGGGTCTCCGAGCGCACCACCGACCGCTCCGAGCTGGCGGTCAGCGCCCGGCGGGTCGAGCCCGGCCCGTTCGAGTTCATGGACATCCGCTGGGAGTACGCCGAGGTGCCGGCCGGCACCCGGATGCGCTGGGTGCAGGACTTCGCGATGAAGCCCACCGCGCCGGTCGACGACGACGGCATGGTCAACCACATCAACCGCAACTCCCGGATCCAGCTGCAGCTGATCCGCGAGAAGGTCGAGAAGAAGGCGGCGGAGGTCTGACCATGGTGTCCCCCGTGACCACCCCCGGGAGCGTGCCCGGGACCGCGCACACCCACCGCGCCCTGATCGTCGCCCGGATGAAGCCCGACGCGGCCGCCGGCATCGCCGAGGTCTTCGCCGAGTCCGACAATCGGGGCGAACTCCCGCACCTGATCGGGGTGACGGGGCGCAGCCTGTTCCAGTTCGGCGACGTCTACCTGCACCTGATCGAGGCGGACCGCCCGCCCGGCCCGGCCGTCGCCCAGGTGACCGGCCACCCCGAGTTCCGGGCGATCAGCGACGCGCTCACCGCGTACGTCCAGGCGTACGACCCGGCCACCTGGCGGGGACCGAAGGACGCGATGGCGCGCGAGTTCTACCGCTGGGAGCGGCAGGGCTGAGCGCGCGCCGCCGACACGGCGGACACCCCGGGACCGGAAGGCCCACGGGGTGTCCGCCGTGTCGGCACGCGCTCAGCCGGCGGCGCCCGGGCGGCGCCCGTCGCCCCGGCCGTCCTGCGGGGTGGCGGCCTCCTCGGCCTTGAGCAGCGCGGCCCGGTCGATCTTGCCGTTGGCGTCCAAGGGGAAGGCCTCGACCGGCCGCAGGACGCTCGGCACGGCCTGCTCGGGCAGCCAGGGCCGCACGGCGGCCAGCAGCACGGCACCGTCCACCGGCTCGTCGGAGGCGGCCGTCGGCTGGACGAAGGCGAGCAGCTGGGCGCCGCCCCCGGCCTGGGCCGGGCGGGCGACGACGACGGCGCGCCGCACCCGGGGGTCGCGCTCGAGGGCGGCCTCGACCTCGGCCGGCTCGATCCGCACACCGCCGACCTTGACCTGGTCGTCCAGCCGCCCGAGGAACTCCAGCACCCCGTCCGGGCGCATCAGCACCCGGTCGCCGGTGCGGTAGACCCGGTCGGTGCCGTCGACCTCGTCGGGCGCGGAGACGAAGCGCTCGGCGGTCGCCTCGGCGTCGAGGTAGCCGATGGCCAGGCCCTGGCCGCCGATCCGCAGTTCGCCGGCCTCGCCGTGCGGCAGCGGGCGGCCGTTCTCGTCGGTGACCAGGACGATCGCGCCCGGGATCGGACGCCCGATCGGCGGCGCGCCGGCGCCGTGGTCGACGCCCGGGGCCATGGTGTGCACGGTGGTGACGACGGTGGCCTCGGCCGGGCCGTAGGCGTTGTGCACGGTCGCGGTGACGTCCGCTGCGGGGCCCCGGCGCAGCCGGTCGCCGCCGATCATCAGATGGCGCAGCGGCAGGTCGCCGGGCCAGGGGCGGTCGAGGACGGGTTCGGCGAGCGGGGTGGGCAGCACGCCGACGGTGACGCCGGCGGTGCGCCACCAGCCGGTGAGCGCGGCCGGGTCCCGGCGGACGGCCCCGGGGGCGACGCAGAGCGCCGCGCCGGAGCCGAGGGCGGCCCACAGCTCCATCGGGTGCGGGTCGAAGGCGACGCCGACGAGCAGGCTGTGCCGGTCGCCGGGGCCGAGGCCGGTCAGCTCGCGGTACCAGGTGAGCAGGGCGCCGAACGCGGTCTGGCCGACGGCGACGGCCTTGGGCAGGCCGGTGGAGCCGGAGGTGAGCACGGTGTACTGGGCGCCCTTGGGGGCGCGGACGGCGGGCGCTCCGCCGGTCGCGGGGGCGGCGAAGGCGGCCACGGTTCCGGGCGGGCCGGGGGCGGCGAGCGGGCGGTGCCGGCCGTCCCGGTGGGCGGGCGGCAGCAGCGCCGGGTCGCCGATCAGGCAGGCGGGGCGCAGCCGCTCGGCGACGGCCCGCAGCCGGCGCTCGCCGGGGCGCGGGCCGAGCGGCAGGTGGACGGCGCCGATCCTGGCGACGGCCAGGGTGGCGGCGACCAGGGCGGCGGAGTGGTCCAGGCAGAGGCCGACCAGGTCGCCGGGCCGCACCCGCTCGGCCAGCTGCTCGGCGACCTCGTCGGCGAGGCGGTCGAGTTCGGCGTAGCCGAGGGTCAACTCGCCGTCGATCAGCGCGGGGGCGTGCGGGGTGCGGCGGGCCCAGCTGGTGAACAGGTCGAGGACGGCGCCGTCGCGGTGCGGGCGGCCGTGGGCGAGGGAGAGGCCGGGCAGGAGTCCGGGCACGGGGCGGGCCGGGGTGCTGGTCATGGTCGGTCCTCCGGACGTCGGTCGAGGGTCGTCGGTACGGGGCCGGCCCGGACCCGTGGCCCGGGCCACGATCACCTTCCGGGCCTCGGAGGTCCCCTTGATGATGGTTGTCATCCGGACGCGGCGGTAGGGGCACTCCGGCGGGTGACCGCGCACCCGGCCGCCGGCACCGTGCGCCCGCCCTCCGCCGGCGCCCGGTCCCGCGAGGTCCCGACACGGGACGGGAGAGGTGTGCCGTTCATCGAACGACTCTCGGTCACCGCTTCACCGCCGGGCAACCGGCTGGCCGGATTCCGGCCCCCGCCCGGATCGGCCGGATGCCGCCGGCTCCGCGGCCCTGACGCACCGGCGGCCCGCGTCGCCGGCTGCGGCCCGGTGCCCGGGCGGGCGGGCACGACCAGCGGTGACGCGGGGACCGTCCCCCGGGCGCCGCCCGCCGACGCCGCGCCCGCCGTCCGGACGGCGGTGGCCACGGCGGCGGACGGTCTCCTTCAACTTGGCCGGAACGCCGGCGCTCTTGACGTTCCGTCACCGTCGGCCGCCCGGGGCGGCGGGTCAGGCCGGGTCGAGCCCGGCGTCCGGGGTGCGGCCCGCCTGGGCCTGCTCGATGCGCTTGACCAGCATCGCGGCGAGCCGACGGGTGCCGGCCAGGTCCACCGGGCCGCCCTCGGTGGTGACGGTCGCGACCAGCGTGCCGGAGCGCAGCACGATCGCCACGCCGTCCCGGCCCGCCAACTGGCCCTGGAACGCCCGGCTCTCCGTGCCCAGCGGGCCGATGTCCGCCGGGCCGTACTTGCCGGTGTCGCCGTAGGAGGCGTACGCCTCCTTGAGGCGGTCCTGGGCCTGGGCGCGGTCGGGCAGGGTGTCGACGCCGAAGCGCACGGTCGTGTCGCCGGCGCTGAACCGGGCCTGCCCGCTCAGCGGCCTGCCGGTGCACGGCGCGGCGATGGAGCAGGTGGTGGCGTGGTCGGCGGTGTCGACCCGCCGCTTCTCCTCCTCCCAGCCGGTCATCGCCGTCCGGTCGGGCAGGAGCTGGGCGACGAGCGCGGAGTCGAGCAGCGGGGTGTCGGAGTCGGGTCCGGTGGCCGGCTGCCCGCCACCGGTCGTCGTGCCGCCCGCCGTCGTGCCCGCCGTGGCACCTGTTGTGGCACCGCCGCCCCCGGACGTTCCCCCGGGCGTTCCCCCGGCCGCTCCCCCGGACGGGCCGCCCGTTGCCGTTCCGGCGCCGGCCGACGGGCCCGGAGCCGTCGCACCGGCCGTCGCACCGCCCACCGTCGCGGCCGCCGGCGTGCCCGCCGGGGCCGCGGTCCCGTCGCCGGGCGCCGGGGTCGCGGCGGCGCTCCCGGTGGCCGCCTCCGCCGTCGCGCCCGGGCTCGCCGACACCGCCGGGGCGCCCTTGGCCGCCTCCCCGGAGTGCCCCGAGCTCCCCGAGCCGCAGGCCGCCACCGCCGCCAGCAGCGCACCCGTGGCCGCCGCGGCGGCCACCTTCCGACCGGCCCTGCCCATGTCCCGCCCCTCTCGTGTCCGTGGCCCCTCAAGATAGACGCGCCCCGGAGCCACCGGTTCCCCGGGGCGCGGGCTCACGGACCCTCCGGCTCACGGACCGTCCGACGGGACGGCTCCGGGGGCGCCCGGGGGCAGCGGCTCGACACCGGTCACCCGGCTCACCCTGGTCGGCTCGATCAGCACCACCACGCGCCGTTCCCCCGGGACCCCCCAGCCGAAGCGTTCGACGCCGAGGTAGGTGCGGGCCAGCCGGTCCATGTTCCGCTCGGCCTCCTCGCCCTCGACGAAGCGCACCACCCGCCCCCGGATCTGCACCCGGTCGTACGGGTCGGCGGGATCGGCGAGCGCCAGGCAGACCCGCGGGTCCCGCCGCAGGTTCCGCTCCTTGACCCGCCCGACGGAGGTGTTGAAGAGCAGCAGGTCCCCTTCCATCCCCACCCACATCGGGCTCACGTGCGGCGACCCGTCGGCGTTGACCGTGCCGACGTACCAGATGTGCCCCGCCTCGATCCGTTCCCGGACGTCCTTCGAGATCTCGACCATGCGCCGAGTCTGCCCGCCCCCGTCCGGGCGCACTCCGCTCCCCGCGCCCGGCGGTCACCCGGACCGCCCAGGGCGATCGGGTGAACACGCCCGGGACTTCCACCCGAAGGGCGCACCGACCGCGCTGCCGTTGCCACCTTCCGGTGGCACCTGCCGCCACCGTGGTTGACGTTGGATCAGGCGCCCGCCCGTGAATCCCCTGGCCGACGACGTGTCGGCGATCACGGATACCGCGCCGGAAGGATCATCATCATGCGTTCTGCACGCACGCTGCTCGCCGGGGCCGCCGTGGCCGCGGCCCTGACCGTCGGCACCCCGCTCGCCTTCGCCGACGGCGCCTCCGACCAGGGCAAGAACCTGACCTGGCAGGAGAAGCAGGAGAAGGCGGCCAGCCCCGAGGGCCAGAAGACCTGGGAGGAGAAGCAGCAGGGCTCCTCCGGCACCGAGGAGCACAAGGCCGAGGGCAAGGGCTCGGAGAGCAAGGGGTCCGAGGGCAAGGGCTCGGAAGGCAAGGGCCACGAGGGCAAGGGCGAGGAGAAGGCCCCGCACGGCGGCGTGCACACCGGCGGCGGCGGGCTCGCGCTCTCCGGCGGCGGCCTCGCCTCCGGCGCGGTCCTGCTGCTCGGCGGTCTCGGGGCCGGCGCCCTCGCGCTGCGTCGCGGTCTCCGTACCGCCGGCGCCGCCGTCTGACCCCGCGCCGTTCCCGCCGCCTCCCCTCGTGGCCCGCGTCCGGTCCGCCGGACGCGGCGGAGGCGCGCGGGGCGGCGCTTCGCCGTGTCGGGCCCGCGGCCTCGGCGGCGCGGACCACGGAGAGGAGTACCAGCGACCATGGCCGGTCCGATCCCCGGTACGTCCCGGCTGCTGCGCACCGGCATGGGTGCCGCGGCGCTCGGCCTGCTGCTGATCTACAACTCGGTGGACACCCTCCCGGCGGACGGGTCCGTCCCGGGCCCGGCCGCGCCCCCGGCCGCCACCGCCGCCACCGCGCCGGGCGACGCCGACCCGGCGGCGCCCGCCCCCGCCGCACCGGTCAAGGCGGCGCCGCCGCTCAAGCGGTCCAGGCCGGTCCGGCTGCGCATCCCGCAGATCAACGTGGACGCGCCCGTCGGCGAGCTGACCCTGAACCCCTCCGGGCAGCTCAACGCCCCGCCGCCGGACGACAAGAACCTGGTCGGCTGGTACCGCGACGGCGTGACGCCGGGCGAGCGCGGCGCCGCGGTGGTCGCCGGGCACGTCGACACCACCAAGGGGCCCGCGGTGTTCCTGCTGCTCAGCCTGATGCTGCCGGGCAGCAAGGTGGAGGTCCAGCGGGCCGACGGCACCGTCGCCGTGTTCACCGTCGACGCCGTCGAGACCTTCGCCAAGGACGCCTTCCCCGACCAGCGGGTCTACGGGAGGACGCCCGACGCGCAGCTGCGGCTGATCACCTGCGGCGGCGCCTACGACAAGAAGCGCAAGGACTACCTCGACAACGTGGTGGTCTTCGCGCACCTGGAGTCCTCGCGCCCGGCGTGAGCGCCTCCGGCGGCAACGCGGCCGCCGGTCCCCCCTCGGGAGGGGACCGGCGGCCGTGGCGCGTCGGCGGGCGGCGCGGGCGGGTCAGCCCCGGACGACCGCCTCGAAGGCGTGCAGGTACGGGTTGACCGGGCGGACCTCGCGGACCTCCAGGCCGGCCGCGGTCATCAGCCGGACCATGCTCGACTCGGAGTGCTTGGCACCGCCGACGTTGAGCATCAGCATGAGGTCCATGGCGGTGGTGAACCGCATCGAGGGGCTGTCGTCGACGAGGTTCTCGACCACCACGACCCGGGCGCCCGGACGGGCCACCGCGACCACGTTCGCCAGGGTGCGGCGGGTGCTCTCGTCGTCCCACTCCAGGATGTTCTTGATGATGTAGAGGTCGGCGAGCACCGGGATCTCCACCCGGCAGTCGCCGGGGACCAGCCGGGCCCGGTCGGCGAACGCGCCGCCCGCGCGCAGCCGGGGGTCGGCGCCGGCGACCACCTTGGGCAGGTCGAGCAGGGTGCCGTGCAGCGCCGGGTGCTTCTCCAGCAGGCTGGCCAGGACATGGCCCTGGCCGCCGCCGATGTCGACCACCGAGTCGATGCCGGTGAGGTCGAGGTAGGCGGCGAAGTCGGCGGCGGACTGCCGGCTGGAGGTGGTCATCGCCTTGTCGAAGACCTTGGCGGACTCTCCCCCGTCGCTGTGCAGGTAGTCGAAGAACTCCTTGCCGAACAGCTCGGGGAAGACGTTGCGGCCCGAACGCACCGCCTCGTCCAGCCTCGGCCAGGCCTCCCAGGTCCACGGCTCGGTGCACCACAGGGAGATGTAGCGCAGGCTGTTCGGGGCGTCCTCGCGCAGCAACCGGGACATCTCGGTGTGGGCGAAGCGGTCGCCGTCGAGCTCCTCGAAGATGCCGTAGCAGGTGAGGGCGCGCAGCAGGCGGCGCAGCTGCCGGGGCTCGGTGCCGAGGTCGGCGGCGAGGTCGGTGACGGTGGCGGGGGTGTCGCCGAGCGCGTCGGCGGCGCCGAGCCGGGCCGCCGCACGGACGGCGGCGGCGCAGGCTGCGCCGAAGACGAGCTCCCGCAGGCGCATGGCGGCCTGTGGGGTGGTGGCGGGTGCGGTGGTCATGGACCGTTTCTCTGCTTTCTGCGGGAGCGGGATGGCGCGGGGGGCCTCGGTCGGCTTCGGGTGCGGTGGGGCGGGCGGACCGGTCAGCAGCGGCCGGCCGGCTCGGAGACCGCACACTGGTTGCGGGTGAAGGCGTTGTCGGTGCCGGTGTCGCGGTCGGCGAGGTCGGCCGGGCCGTTGCCGAGCACGAGGTTGTCGGCGACGGTGTTGCGGGCGTTGGGCACGCCGACCACGCTGTGGACGAGCACGATGCCGCCGGAGAACGGCGAGGCGCCGACGTTGTCGCGGACCTCGTTCTCCGTCACCGCGGTCTCCTCCGCGCCGGTGAGCACGATGCCGGCGCCCTGGATGTGGTCCAGCCGGGGGTTGGGCGGGCAGTAGCGGTTGTTGGCGACGACCTGGTTGCGGTGGACGGTGAGCGCGCCGGCCCGGGGCACGCCCTCGTCGCCGACGATGAAGACGCCGCCGCAGTTGCCGTGGATCCGGTTGCGCTCGATGCTCAGGTCGCGCAGCCGACGGACGGTGACGCCGATCCGGTTGTCGGTGAGCAGGTTGCCGGTGACCATGGTGCCGTCGGTGGAGAGGGCGCCGCCCTCGCTGTCCACCGTGTTGGCGAGGAAGACGCCGGACTGGCCGTTGCGGGCGGACTCGTTGGCGGTGATCACGCCCCGGGTGGACTTCTCCTGGCTGATGCCCTGCTGTCCGTTGTCGTGAACGTAGGTGGCGCGGACGGTCAGGCCGGTGGTGCCGGTGGCGTTGATGCCGTTCTTGCGGAAGCCGGTGACGGCGAGCGCCTCGACGGTGACGCCGTCGAGCGGCCGGTCGTCGGTGCCGACCACGCAGAGGCCGTGGCCGGCGGCGGAGCAGGCCGCGGCGGCGTCGGCGGCGGACGTGGCGGCCTTGGCGGCGGGCGCGGTGGGCGCGGTGGGCGCCGTCGCGGGCGCGGCGGAGGTGGCGAGCGCCGTCGCGCTGTCGGCGGGGAGGATCACGCTGTCCGGGCCGGCCCCGCGCAGGGTGAGGCCGGGTGTGGTGATCCGGACGCTGCCCCGGTACTCGCCGGGGAGCAGCTGCACGGTGTCGCCGGGGTGGGCGGCGTCGAGGGCCTGCTGGATCGACCCCCCGGGCTGGACCAGGTGCAGTTCGCCGGCGGCGTGCGCGGGCGCGGCGCCGACGGCGGTGAGGACGGTGGTCAGGGCGGTCGTGGCGGCGGCGGTGGCCGCGGCGAGGTGGTGAACCCGTCGCGTGGGCATGGGTGATGACCTGCTTTCTGGCACGCCGCCGCGTGGGAGCCCCGACGCGCTCGTTCGTGGGGGCCATCGGCACGGTGACGCAAGGTGAGCGGGAGATGACGGCCGGTGGGTGTCGGCCGAACCGACGCTAGGTGCGCTCCGGTGCCCGCGCCACCAGGGTTGGGCTGCCGGGCTGACGGGGCGTCGGACGCGGCGGCGGCACCCGCGCCGTCCGGGGGCGGCCGGCCCGCCCGACCGGGTGGGAACGACCGCTGTCGGGAGTCCCGCCGCCCGCGTGCCATGCTCGGAGCCATGAGCACCGCCACCACCACCGCAGCCCCCGTCGCGCCGACCGCCCCCGAGGGGCCCGCACCGGCCGGCCGCAACCCGGTCGGCGCCCACGTGCCGGTGGCGGCCCGGGGCCTGGCCGGCACCGGTCTGGCGTACGCCCGGCGGGTGGGCGCCGAGACGGTGCAGGTGTTCGTGGCGAACCCGCGCGGCTGGGCGACGCCGCCCGGCAACCCGGCGCAGGACGAGGAGTTCCGCGCGGCCTGCGCCGAGCAGCGCATCCCCGCCTACGTGCACGCGCCGTACCTGATCAACTTCGGCTCGGACAACCCGGCCACCCGCGAACGCTCGGCCGTCTCGCTGCGCCACTCGCTGCTGCGCGGACATGCGATCGGCGCGCTGGGCGTGGTGTTGCACACCGGATCGGCGGTCGGCGCGGCGGCGGACGGCGGCTCGCGCCGGGCCGAGGCGATGGCGCAGGTCCGGGCGGACGTGCGCCCGCTGCTGGAGGAGCTGGACGCGCTCGGCGACGACGCGCCGTGGCTGCTGCTGGAGCCGACCGCCGGCCAGGGCCGTTCGCTCTGCTCGCGGATGGAGGACCTCGCCGAGTACGTCGACGCGCTGGACGGCCACCCCAGGGTCGGGGTCTGCCTGGACACCTGCCACGCCTTCGCGGCCGGCCACGACCTGGCGGAGCCGGGCGGCGTGCGCCGGACGCTGGACGCGCTGGTCGCGGCCGCCGGTCCGGGCCGGCTGCGGCTGATCCACGCCAACGACTCCGAGGACGCCGTCGGCGCGCGCAAGGACCGGCACGCCAACATCGGCGACGGCCTGATCGGCGCCGAGCCGTTCCGCGAGCTGTTCGAGCACCCGGCGACGGCCGGTGTCCCGCTGCTCGTGGAGACCCCGGACCGCAAGCACGGCGGCGACGGCACCGGCCACGCCCGGGACATCACCGCGCTCAAGGCGCTGCGGGCCCGCGCCGGACGGCCGGCGTGAACGACCCGGCCCGCGTCGGCAGCCCGGCCCGCGCCGCGCGGTCCCTGTAGGCCACCCGGCCCGCACCGGGCTGCCGGGGCGCGCCCCCGGTGGCACGCTGGAGCGAATCATGCGCCCCAGGACGGGGGATCTCCCGATGAGCCCGACCCGGAAGTTGGCCGAGCTGCCGTGCGGCCGCCGCGGCAAGTGGGTGGTACTGGCCCTGTGGCTGGTGCTGCTGGTGGTGGCGGGCCCGCTGGCGGGAAAGCTCGCCGGCGCCGAGGACAACCAGGCCTCCAGCTGGCTGCCGAGCAACGCCGAGTCCACCCGGGTGCTGGACGAGCAGCGGGCCTTCCAGCCGGTGGACACCGCCCAGGCGGTGGTGGTCTACGTGCGGGAGAGCGGCATCACCCTCGCCGACCGGGCCGAGGCGGCCCGGGACGCCGAGGCCTTCGCCTCCGCCCCGCACGTGCTCGGCCCGGTGCAGGGGCCGGTCGAGTCGGCGGACGGCCAGGCGCTGCAGACCATCGTGCCGATCGACATCGGCACCGGCGGCTGGCAGGACCTGCGCCCGGCCGTGGACAGTCTGCGGGCCACCGCCGCCGCGAACAGCCAGGGCATGACCACCCATGTCACCGGCCCGGCCGGGGTCGGCGCCGACCAGGCGGAGGCCTTCGCGGGGATCGACTCCACGCTGCTCGCGGCCACCGTCACCGTGGTGATCGTCCTCCTGCTGCTCACCTACCGCAGCCCGGTGCTGTGGATGCTGCCGCTGTTCTCGGCGGCCGGGGCGCTGGTGGTCGCACAGGCGGTGATCTACCTGCTGGCCAAGCACGCCGGACTGACCGTCAACGCGCAGAGCGCCGGCATCCTCATCGTGCTGGTGCTCGGCGCGGGGACGGACTACGCGCTGCTGCTCACCGCCCGCTACCGGGAGGAGCTGCGCCGGCACGAGGACCGGCACGAGGCGATGGCCTTCGCGCTGCACCGGGCCGGGCCCGCGATCCTGGCCTCCTCGGCGACCGTGATCGTCTCGATGCTCTGTCTGCTGGTCGCCGAGATGAACTCCACCAGCGGCCTCGGTCCGGTCTGCGCGATCGGCGTGCTGGTGGCGCTGCTGGCGATGCTGACCCTGCTGCCGGCCCTGCTGGTGATCGTCGGCCGCTGGGTGTTCTGGCCGGTGCGGCCCGCGTTCGGGACGCCCGAGCCGACGCGGACCGGCCGCTGGGCGCACGTCGGCGCATGGATCGCGCGCCGTCCGCGCAAGGTCTGGACCGGCACCACGCTGGCCCTGGCGGCCTGCTGCATCGGGCTGGTCTCGCTGAACGCGACCGGTCTGAGCACGGCGGGCACCTTCACCGGCAAACCGGACTCGGTGGTCGGCCAGGAGGTGTTGGCGGCGCACTTCCCGGCCGGCACCGGCGCGCCGCTGACGGTCATCTCCGCGGCCGGCGAGGCGGAGGCGGTGCGCACGGTGACGCAGCAGACGGCCGGGGTGTCGGGCACCACGCAACCGGTGACGCACGAGGGACGGGCGATGTTCCAGGCGACGCTCACCGACCCGCCGGACAGCCAGGCCGCCAAGGACACCGTGGACCGCCTGCGGACCTCCGTGCACGCCGTACCGAACGCCGACGCCCAGGTGGGCGGCTCGACGGCGGTGATCCTGGACGCGGGCCGGGCCGCGACCTCCGACAACCGGACGATCATCCCGCTGGTGCTGGGCGTCGTCCTGGTGATCCTGGCGCTGCTGCTGCGTGCGGTGACGGCGCCGCTGGTGCTGATCGCCACCGTCGTGCTCTCCTACGCGGCGGCGCTCGGCATCAGCGCGTTCTTCTTCGCGCACGTCTTCCACTTCGAGGGCCAGGACAACGCCTTCCCGCTGTTCGTCTTCGTGTTCCTGGTGGCGCTGGGCATCGACTACAACATCTTCCTGATGACCCGGGTCCACGAGGAGTCCGTCCAGCACGGCACCCGGCCGGGCGCGCTGGCCGGGCTGGCCGCCACCGGCGGTGTGATCACCTCGGCCGGTCTGATCCTGGCGAGCACCTTCGCCGTGCTGGGCACCCTTCCGATCGTCGGCTTCGCCGAGATCGGCTTCGCGGTGGCGCTCGGCGTCCTGCTGGACACCCTCGTGGTGCGCTCCGTGCTGGTCACCGCGGTGACCCTGGACCTGGACCGCCACATGTGGTGGCCGAGCGAGTTGTCCAGGCAAGTTCCTCCACCCAAGGAGGAGTTGGCCAGACAGCTTTAAGTTACCGATGCGTTCATATGGTTATCGTTCACCGTCTGGACGAACGTGGCCCTGCGTCGCTTCACTGCGGGCATGCCAACTCCCTCCGCGCGCCTCGCCGCCGTCTGCACGGCCGCCGCAGCCCTGCTCGCCCCCGTCGCCGCCGCGCCGGGCGCCCACGCCGCCACCACCGGGAACGCGTCCGTCCCCGCGCTCAAGGTGCTGACGTACAACGTCTTCCTGATGAGCACGAACCTCTACCCCAACTGGGGCCAGGACTACCGGGCCAAGGCCATCCCCGCCGCCGACGTCTTCCAGGGCCAGGACGTCGTGGTGCTCCAGGAGGCCTTCGACAACGCCGCCTCCGACGCGCTGGTCGCCCAGGCCTCGGCCGCGTACCCGTACCACACCCCGGTGGTCGGCCGCTCGACCAGCGGCTGGGACGCCACCTCCGGCAGCTACAGCTCCGCCACCCCCGAGGACGGCGGCGTCACCCTGCTCAGCAAGTGGCCCATCCTGCGCAAGGAGCAGTACGTGTTCAAGGACGCGTGCGGCTCGGACTGGTGGTCGAACAAGGGCTTCGTCTACGCCGTGCTGAACGTCAACGGCCTGCGCACGCACGTGATCGGCACCCACCTGCAGTCCACCGACACCGGCTGCTCCGCCGGCCGGCCGGCGGCGATCCGGGCCGCCCAGCTCAAGGCGATGAAGGCCTTCGTCGACGCCAAGAACATCCCGGCCGCCGAGCCGATCCTGCTCGCCGGGGACCTCAACATCGACTCGCACGGCACCGAGTACCCGGCGCTGCTGGCCAACGCGGGCGTGGCGCCGGCCACCACCCGCGACGGCTGGGCCGACTCCTTCGACACCGCGGACAACTCGATCGCCGCCTACCGCTACCCGGGCGAGCCGAAGGAGGACCTCGACTACGTCCTCTACCGGGCCGACCACGCGCGCCCGGCGAACTACACCAACACGGTGGTCCGTTTCCACAGCGCGCCGTGGACGGTCAGCAGTTGGGGCACCGGTTACACCTACAACGACCTCTCCGACCACTACCCGGTCACCGCCGGCTGACCGGCCGGCCAGCTCGCCGGTCGCGGCGGTTGCGGCGGCTGCGGCGGTTCACCCGGGTCAGCCGGCCCCGGTGAACCGCCGGTAGGCGGCGGCCAGCGCGGCGTCCGGCGGGCGTCCGCGCGAGGTCAGGCCGGTGGGGCCCAACTCGTCGAGAGCGGTGGCGACCTCACCCTCCGGATCGTCGGCCGGGGCGGGGACGGAGCCCTGCCAGAAGACGTCGATCAGCTCGGCCAGGGGCCGGTCCGGTCGGTCCGGTCGGTCCGGCCGTTGCTCGAAGTCGGCCACGGGTCACTCCCCGATCGTGTCGGCGGACAGGGCCAGCAGTTCGCGCAGCCGCTCGGCGGGCAGCTCGGCGAGCCACTGCTCGCCGTCGCCGACCGCCGCCTCGGCCAGGGTTCGCTTGGCGTCGAGGAGTTCACCGATCCGCTCCTCCACGGTACCGGCGCAGACCAGCCGGCGGACCTGCACGGCCCGGCGCTGGCCGATCCGGTGCGCGCGGTCGGTGGCCTGGTCCTCCACCGCCGGGTTCCACCAACGGTCCAGGTGCACCACCTGGTTGGCGGCGGTCAGGTTGAGCCCGGTGCCGCCCGCCTTCAACGAGAGCAGGAACACCCGCGGCCCGTCCGGCGACTGGAAGCGCGCGACCAGTTCCTCGCGCCGTCCGCGCGGCACCCCGCCGTGCAGATGGAGCACCTCCTCGCCCAACTTCCGCCGCAGGTAGGGCCGGAGCATGGTGCCGAACTCCGCGTACTGGGTGAAGACCAGCACCCGGTCGCCCTCGGCCAGCGCCTCCGTCAGCAGCTCGACCAGCCGCTCCACCTTGCCCGAGCGGCCGGCCACCGCCGTACCGTCGTGCAGGAGTTGGGCCGGGTGGTTGCAGACCTGCTTGAGCCGGCCGATCGCCGCCAGCACCGCGCCCTTGCGCTCGACGCCGCGCAGCCCGCCCAGCCGCTCCAGCAGGTCCGTCACCACCGCCCGGTAGAGCCCGGCCTGTTCCGCCGTGAGCGCGCAGCTGACGGTGAACTCCTGCTTGGCGGGCAGGTCCTGGACGATCAGCGGGTCGGTCTTGCGCCGGCGCAGCAGGAACGGGCCGGTGACCCGGCGCAGTCGGGCCGCCGCGTCCACGCTGCCGGTCTGCTCGACCGGGATCGCGAACCGCTCGCGGAACGCCTCCGGGCCGCCGAAGAGCCCGGGGTTGGCGAAGTCCAGCACGGCGTGCAGATCGGCCAGTCGGTTCTCCACCGGGGTGCCGGTGAGCGCGATCCGCGGGCCGGAACGCAGCGAGCGCAGGGCGCGGGACTGCCGGGCCGACCGGTTCTTGACCTGCTGGGCCTCGTCGGCGACGATCCGCCGCCAGTGGACGCGGCGCAGTTCGGCGGCGTCCCGCTGGACCAGGCCGTAGGTGGTGATCACCAGGTCGGCGGTGGCGTCCGGCGCGGTGCGGTCGGGGCCGTGGTGGACGTGCACCCGCAGGCCGGGGGCGAACCGGGCGGCCTCCCGCTGCCAGGTGCCGACCATCGACATCGGGCAGACCAGCAGGACCGGCCCGCGGGCCCCGCGCTCCTGTTCCAGGGCGAGCAGCGCGAGGGTCTGCACCGTCTTGCCGAGGCCCATGTCGTCGGCCAGCACGGCGCCGAGGCCCAGCCGTCCCAGCGCGTCCAGCCAGGCCAACCCGCGCCGCTGGTAGGGGCGCAGGGTGCCGGTGAAGCCGGCGGGCAGCCGCGGGGCGCGCTCGGCGGGGCCGGGCCGGCCGGCCAGCAGATCGCCGAGCGGGCCGGTGGCGTGCACGGCGGTGACCGGCAGTCCGTCCACCACGGCGGTGTCGTCCACGGCCAGCCGCAGCACTTCGACCGGCTCCATGGTGCCGCTGCCGTGCTCGGCCAGGAACCGTACGGCGGCGGCGAGTTGGGACTGGTCGACCTCGATCCACCGGCCGCGCAGCCGGACCAGCCCCTGCTGGGCGGCGGCGAGGTCGGCGAGTTCCCGCTCGGTGAGCGTGGACTCGCCCAGGGCGAGGCGCCATTCGAAGGCCAGCACGGCGTCCCGGTCGACCTGTGCAGTGCGCGCCACGGCGGACGGGTCGCCGGGCGGGGTGCCGGCCGTCAGGACCAGGCCGAGCCGGGGGCGGCGCTGCCACCAGGCGGGCAGCAGTACGCCGAATCCGGCGCGGGCCAGCGCGGGCGCGCCCTCGCGCAGGAAGCGCAGGGCGCCCGCCCGGTCGAGCCGTGCCTCGGTGGCGAAGACCCCCGGGAGCAGCGCGCGCAGCCCGGGGTCCACCCGCAGGGCCCGGGCCAGCTCGGCCCGGTAGGCCTCGGCCGGGTCGCCCGCCTCGGCGGGCACGGCGTCGGCCAGCGCCTGGTACGCGGGGTCGGCGGTGCCCGGCCACAGGGCGGCGGCGGGGACCACCAGGGAGGGGCGCTCGGTGGCGCGGACCAGCAGGTCGAGCCGCCAGGTCTCGGCACGCACCCCGCCGTCGGGGTCGTCCTGGTCGGGGCCGAGCGGTTCGGTGAGGCGGAAGTCGAGCCGTAGCGGCGCGTCGGCCGGGCGGGCGCCCTGCCAGGCGGCCAGCCGGTCGGGCAGTCCGGCGGGCGGGGCCTGGTCGAGCCGGCCGTCGGGGCCGTGCAGGGCGGCGAGGAAGGGGTCGGCGGGCGGGTCGAGGTCGGCGAGGGCGACCCGGGCCTCCTGGTCGACCAGGGCGTCGAGCACCCCGGCGAGCAGCGCGGTGGCGGAGGGCGCGTCCGCCGAGGGCCCGTCTGTCGAGGTCCCGCCCGCCCCGGGCCCGCCCGCCGGGTGCGCGCCCGCCAGGTGCTCCGCGCGGCAGACCGGCGGGCAGCCGGCGGCCAGCGCCGCCGCCTCCCGTCCGGCGAACGCGTCCGGGGCCGGCCGCCAGCGCGCGTACCACCGCCCCGCCTCCTCGACCAGCACCGGCAGCAGCCGCCCCCGCCCGACCAGCCGCCAGGCGAGGTCGTGCACGGCGGCCAGCCAGCGCACCGAGGCGCCGTACGCCAGCTCGGCCGGGGTGCCGTCGGGCAGCTGGACGGTTGCGCCCGGCCAGTGCGGATCGTGCAGCGCGCCGAGCAGCTGGGCGGCCTGCGAGCGGTCGAAGAGCAGCGCGGGCACCCGCCACGGGCTCAGCGCCACGCCCCGCGTCACGGCGCCCACCGGAAGGTCCGGGGACGGCACGGGCCGGGTGCCGAGGGTCGGCAGCAGCAGCCCGGTCCACCGCTCGGCGGCCTGCTCGGCCAGCCAGCCGAGGCCCGGCCCGACCGCTGCCAGCAGCCGCGCCACCTCGGCGGCGGGGCAGGCGAACGGGTGCGCCGTCCCGCCGCGCTCACCGCGGGCGGGCGCGTCGCCCCGGTACACCGACGCGTCCTCCGCCCAGACGGCGAGCCGGCCGTCGGCCCGCCAGAGCGCGTGCAGGGCGTACATCGGCGGGCGGCACCTCTCCGGGGCGGGGACGGGCAGGGCGGGGACGGGCAGAACGGGCTTCCCAGCCTAATCCGCACCACTGACAGAGCCCCGAACACCGCAACGGCCGGACGGTCCGAGGACCGACCGGCCGTTGCCGGAGGGCGCGGAGGTCACCGCGGGGTGATCTCGCCCATCTCGCCCCAGCCGTCCATGCCGGGGATCTCGATCGAGACGATCTGCGGCTTGGCGGCCACCGCGTAGGACATGTCCTCCATCGCCTTCACGAAGTGCGCGGACTCCACGTGCTCCTTACCGGCGTCGCCGTCGCGGAACGCCTCGACCAGGACGAACTCGTGGGGGTTGTCGACGCTGCGCGACCACTCGAAGAAGAGGTTGCCGGGCTCGTTGCGGGTGGCCCGGGTGAAGTCGTCGACGAGGCTGAGCCATTCGTCGGCACGCTCGGGGCGGACCGCGAACTTGACGGTGATGAAGATCATGGGACTTCCTTTCGTTCCACGCCCGTCCGCGACCACCTTGGGAACGGCGGCCTCTCAACGAGCGCAGTGGTCATTGTCCCAGGTCGGACGGGGTACCGGGGAGCGCAGTGGTCCACCGGGCGGGCACACCCGGCGACCCCGCACCCGGATGGTCCATCTGGCGCGCGTGGCAAGGGATTTGCCCCTACGGTGCGGTTGCGGGGGGCTTCCTGAACGAGAGGTGTCAACTGCCATGGCGGGAAAGTTCGAGCTGTACACCGATGATCACGGCATGCACCGGTTCCGGCTCAAGGCGAGCAACGGATCGATCGTGGTGACGGGCGACCCGGAGGAGAGCCGGGACGACTGCCTCAAGAGCATCGAGTCGATCCGCAAGCTCGCGCCCTACGCGGAGCTGAAGGAGGCGGCCGCCGGGCCGGCCTGAGCACTTCGGCGGCGCCCCTCACCGGGCGGGACGCGGGTCGGCGGGACAATTCGCCGACCCGCGTTCGTTTGTACGACAGATCCCTTTGGCCGCGTGCACGCCGGGGGTGGAGAGAACACGGACATGCGTGTCGTCATCGTCACCGAATCCTTTCCCCCCGAGGTCAACGGCGTCGCCCACAGCGTGCTGCGCACCGCCGAGCACCTGCTGCGCCGGGGACACCAGCCGCTCGTCGTCACGCCGGCGCCCGCGCGCGGCGCGCAGAGTCCCTCGCACACCTTCGGCGCCGGCGGCGTGCCGGACGAGCTGCCGGTGGTGCGCGTCCCCTCCGTCCCGCTGCCCGGCTACCCGCAGGTCCGGATCGCGCTGCCCAGCCGGCAACTGGCCGCCGCGATCCGCGGCCACCGGCCCGACCTCGTCCACCTGGCCAGCCCGTTCGTGCTGGGCGCGCGCGGGGGGCAGGTCGCCGCCCGGCTCGGCGTGCCCGTCGTCGCCGTCTACCAGACCGACCTCGCCGGGTACGCGCACGCCTACCGGGCCGGGCGCGGGCTCGGCGAGGCGGCTGCCTGGCACCGGATCCGCGCCGTCCACGGCCTCGCCGCCCGCACGCTCGCGCCGTCCACCCCCGCCGCCCAGGACCTCACCGCGCACGGGGTCGCCCGGGTCCAGCTGTGGCCGCGCGGCGTGGACTCGGTGCGCTTCCACCCGCGCCACCGCGACGAGGCGCTGCACCGGGCGCTCGCCCCCGGCGGCGAGGTCCTGGTCGGCTACGTCGGGCGGCTCGCGCCGGAGAAGCGGGTCGACCTGCTCGCCGAGACCGCCACGCTGCCCGGCGTGCGGGTGGTGATCATCGGCGACGGGCCGTCCGCGCCCGGGCTGAAGGCCGCCATGCCCGGCGCCGTCTTCCTCGGCCGGCGCACCGGCGAGGAGCTGGCCCGATGTTTCGCGACCCTGGACGTCTTCGTGCACACCGGGCCGCTGGAGACGTTCTGCCAGACCATCCAGGAGGCGATGGCCAGCGGGGTCGCGGTGATCGGCCCGGCGGCCGGCGGCCCGCTCGACCTGGTCGCCCACCACCGCACCGGTCTGCTCGTCCCGCCGCGCGACGGCGCGGCGGTGGCCCGGGCGGTGACCGCCCTGGCCGGGGACGCGGAGCTGCGCGCCGGGTACGGGCGCGCCGGGCGGGCGGAGGTGACGGCCCGCACCTGGGAGGCCGTCGGGGACCTGCTGCTGCGCCACTACGCCGAGGTGCTCGCGGAGCACCACGGGGTGGCGGCCTCCCCGGCTTCCCCCGCCTCGGGCGGCTCCCCCGCCGGGTCGCAGGCTCCGGCTCCCGCGTCCGGGCCCGGCCGGCCGGCCGCCCCGCTGACGGAGGAACTGCCCGCATGACCGCCGCACCGCTGCGGATCGTCCGGGTGGCGAACTTCGTCACCCCCGTCTCCGGCGGACTGCGCACCGCGCTGCGCCACCTCGGCGCGGGCTACCGGGCCGCCGGGCACACCCCGGTGCTCGTCGTGCCCGGGGAGCGCCGCACCGTCGAGGAGGACGACCAGGGGCTGGTCGTCACGCTGCCCGGCCCCGTGCTCCCCGGCAGCGGCGGGTACCGGCTGCTCACCGACCGCCGGGCGGTGGCCGCCGAACTCGAACGGCTGGCCCCCGACCGGCTGGAGGTCTCCGACCGCACCACCCTGCGCTGGACCGGCGCCTGGGCCCGGCGGCACGGGGTGCGCTCGGCGATGGTGTCGCACGAGAGCGCCGTCGGCGTGCTCCGCACCTGGGGCGCGCCCGGCCCGGTCGCCGACGCGGCGGCCGACCGGCTCAACGGCCGCACCGCCCGGTCGTACGACACGGTGATCTGCACGACCGACTGGGCCGCCGCCGAGTTCCGCCGCCTGGGCGTGCGGAACCTCGCGCGCGCCCCGCTCGGCGTGGACCTCGCCGCGCTGTGCCCGCCGTCCCGCGACGACCGGGCGGCGGAGCGGGCCCGGTACGCGGCCCCCGGGCAGGTGCTGCTGGTGCTCTGCTCCCGGCTCTCCACCGAGAAGCGCCCCGCACTCGCCCTCGACGCCCTGACCGCGCTGCGGTCCGCCGGGGTCGACGCGGTGCTGGCGGTGGCCGGCACCGGCCCGCTGCGGTCACGGCTGGCCGCCCGGGCCGCGCGGGAGCGGCTGCCGGTGCACCTCCTCGGCCACCTGGCGGGACGCCCGGCCGTCGCCCGCCTGCTCGGCTGCGCCGACGTGGTGCTGGCGCCGGGGCCGGTCGAGACCTTCGGGCTCGCCGCGCTGGAGGCGCTCGCGTGCGGCACGCCGGTCGCCGTCCACCGCGGCTCCGCCCTGCCCGAGCTGGTCGGCACGGCCGGCGTCGCCGCCGAACCGACCGGCGCGGGGTTCGCGGAGGCGGTGCGCGAACTCCTCGCGCGCCCCGAACCGGCCCGGCGCGCCGCCGCGCGCGCCCAGGCCGAACGGTACAGCTGGCCGGTGGCCGTGGCGGCCTTCCTCGCCGCCCACGGCGCGGCACCCGTCACCGCCCGCTGAGCGCGGGTCCGCGCGCACGGCCGGACGGCACGGGAGGAACGGAACAGCAGGGAGCGGGTGGGAGGTCCGATGAACACCATCACCACAGTGGACGGAGGAGGCGGCACCGTACCGGGGGCCGCACACGGCGAGACCCGCGGGGGCGGAAGGCGGACCGGCGAACCGGTCCGCTTCGTGGCCCTCGGCGACTCGCTCACCGAGGGCGTCGGCGACCCGATCGCCGACGGCTGGCGCGGCTGGGCGGCCCTGCTCGCCCGGTCCCTGGCCCCGCCGCAGCCCGGCGTCGAGTTCACCAACCTCGCGCGCAGCGGCGCGCTCACCACCGACCTGACGGCGGAGCAGCTGCCCGCGGCGCTCACCCTGCGCCCCCGGTTCGCCGCCGTGGTGGCCGGCGGCAACGACACCCTGCGGTCCGGCTTCGACGTCGGCCGCACCACCCTGGCCCTGGACACCGTCCTCGGCCGGCTCACACACAGCGGCGCCGTGGTGCTGACCGCCTGCCTGCCCGACCCGGGCGCCCTGCTGCGCCTGCCGCGTCCGCTCGCCCGGCCGCTGGCCCGGCGGATGCGCGCGGTGAACACCGTGGTGCACGCGCTCGCCGTCCGCCACGGGGCCGTCCACCTGCACATCGCCGAACTGCCCTGGACGGCGGAGCGCCGGCTGCTGAGCGTCGACCGCCTCCACCCGAGCGCCGAGGGCCACCACCTGATCGCCCGCGGGTTCCACGACCTGCTCACCGCCGCCGGCCGCCCGCTCGGCCCGGCCCCCGCCCCGGAACCGGCCGAGCCGCCGCCCGGCCCCCTGGCCGACGTCTGGTGGATGGCCACCAAGGGCACCCGCTGGGTCGCCGACCGCAGCACCGACCTGCTGCCGGGCCTGGTCGCCCTCGCCGCCGTGGAGGGCTACGCCCGCCTCCGCGGCACCACCGACCACCACGACCGCCGAATGGCCCACGCCACCACCACCGCCCTCGCCGCCCTCCCAACCCCCCGCCGCTGACCCCGCCAACTCCTCCCAACACCCTCACCGGCCGCCCGCGGAACAGAAAGTCGGGCCCGCCGACTTCCCACTCCGCGCACCCACCACCCGAAAGCTCCGGCCCACCAACTCCCCACTCCGCATGGCGCTGACCCACCAACCGCAGGAGCAGGAAGTCGGACCCTCCGACTTCCCACTCCGCGCGGCGCCAACCAGCGACTTCCGGAACAGGAAGTCGAAGCCGCCGACTTCCACGCTCGGCCGCACAAGGAACCGGTGAGGTGGGGTCAGGTCCCTCCCAGATCCGGACGTCGCAGCGGAAGCACAGTCAGCAGAGCGGAAACTGCCGGCGGCAGCAATGGCGCTACCCCCGAACAAGCTGCACAGGAAGTCGGACCCGCCGACTTCCCACTCACGCAGTACTCAGCGGGGCCGAGGAACCAATGCGGAGAATCGAATCTTCTCCACACCCGGATCTCACGGCGGAAGTCGCCGACGCAGGAAGTCGGACCCTCCGACTTCCCACTCCGCGTAGTGCTCGGCGGGGCGGGGAACCAATGGGGAGAATCGCTTCTCCGCATCCGGATCTCACGGCGGGAGTTGCCAGAGCGGGAAGTCGGCCCGCCGGGTGTGGGGAACCGGTGAGGTGGGGTGGGGTGTCTTCCAGGGTCCGGATGGCGTGGCGGAGGGAGTGCGGGTGACGGGGCGGGAGTTGTTGGCGGCGGCGGGGGTGCTGTTTCCGGACGAGCGGGGGCGGGTGCTGGTGGTGCGGTTGCCGTACGACCGCAGGCATCCGGTGGCCGTGCCGGGCGGTGGGTGGGATCCGCAGGACCTCTCGCCGCGTCGCACGGCGGTGCGGGAGGTCGAGGAGGAGCTGGGCTTCACGCCGCGGCTCGGACCGTTGGCCTGCCTGGACTGGACCCTGGACCACCACCGCCCTCCGATCGCCGCCCACCTGTACTGGTCCGAGCCGCTGACACCGGAGCAGGCGGCGGCGTTCACGCCGGACCGCGCCGAGGTGGGCGGCTGGGCGTGGCTGACGCCCGAGCAGGCGGGCCGTGCACTGCCGCCGCGGCTCTCCCGGCGGGTGACGGCCTGCCTGCGGGCGCCCCGCGCGGCCGGGCCGGTGGAACTGGAGGACGGTCTGCCGGTCGGGCACACGCTCGACCACCTGTCGCCGGGACCGGCCCCCGCGTACACGGGCGCGGCGGGGCTGTCCGAACTGTCCGAGCACTGGCCGCCCCAGGGAACGGCGCCCGAGCCGCCCGCCGACGCCCCGCCGTTGCTGGACCGGGAGGCGTACATCGCGAGCCGGCCGCGGATCCGGGCCAAGGCCCGCACGGTGTTCACGGACCGGGCGGGCCGTGTGCTGCTGGTGCGGCAGCGGCCGTGGGACCTGCCGGGCGGCGAGGTGCCGTACTGGACGCTTCCGGGCGGCGGGGTCGAGGCGGACCGGGAACTGCCCCGGGCGGCGGCCCGCCGCGAGATCCGTGAGGAGCTGGGCTGGTCCGGCGATCCGGGGCGGCTGCTGGCGCTGGACTGGATGCCCGGCCGGGCCGCGGACCCGGCGGCGGTCCGCGACACCGCCGTGCTGGTGTACCTGTTCGACGGCGGCACGGTGGCGGACGAGCGGTTCGCGTCGATCACCCTGGCCGAGGACGAGCTGGCCGAGTGGCGACTCTGCGACCCGGTGGAGGCGCGGGCGCTGCTGACGCCGGCGTCCTGGGCCCGGACGGCGGCCGCGCTGGCGGCGCGGGACCGGCCGGGCGGCCCGGCCGAACTGGTCGGCGGCCACCCGGCCGACTGACCCGCGCCGGGCACGCGGCCGGGCACCCGGCGGGACAGGCGGCGGGACAGGCGGCAGGACAGGCGGCGTCCCGCCGGTCCACACTGGCCGCATGCAGAACACGCAACACGCTCCGCGCGCCGGGGACGGCCTCGACGCCGTCCTGACCGGTCGCCGGGTGACGGCGGTCCGCGGCGGCGACCGGCTCGACCTCGTGCTCGACGGGCCGGTCGTCGTCCGGGTGGCACAGGAGTTCCGGCTCACCGGACCCGCCGGGGTCGCGATCTTCTATCCCGCGCTGACCTTCCGGCCCACCGGACCACTGCTCGCTCTGGTCGGCCGGACGGTCGGCACCGCCCTGGTCACCCCGGCCGGAGGGCTGGAGCTGACCTTCGCGGGCGGCGACGAGGGCAAGGACGAGGACAGCGGGACGCTGTCCGTCCCGCCGCACGCGCTGCTCGCGCCGTGGCGGGTGGTCACGCCCGACGGCACGGTCTGGGCGGGGCTCCCCGGCGGCGAGGTGGCCGGGTCCGGGGAGCCGGCCCCGGTCAGACCTCCAGGTCCGCCTCGATCCTGGTGAGCTGGTGGCGGGCCATCGCCAGGTTGGCCCGGCTCTTGTCCAGCGCCAGGTAGAGGAACAGGCCCTTGCCGCTGCGGCTGGTGAGCGGGCGGATCAGGTGGTACTGGCTGCTGAGGGTGATGAGGATGTCCTCGATCCCGTCGGTGAGGCCCAGCATGTCCATGGTGCGCATCTTGGCCCGGACCACGTCGGTGTTCCCGGCGGCGGCCACGTTGAGGTCGAGACCGCCGGGGCCGTCGAGGGTGGCCAGCGCCATGCCGCTGTTGTAGTCGACCAGGGCCGCGCCGATCGCGCCCTCGATCACGGTCATGGCCTGCTTCAGCGCGCCTGCGGCGTCGGTCATGGTGGTATCTCCCGTTCGTCGGTGAGTCGGTGAGTCGGTGAGTCAGTGGATCGGTCGTTCGGTCGTTCGGTGGACAGGCCGTGCGGTCACAGGTGGGACGAGCCGGCCCGTCAGAGCTCCCGGGTCTCCTTGGGCTGCAGCGCGTCGTTGAGGAGTGCGGCGATGCGCTGGGCGGAGCGGCGGGCCTCCAGGTGCAGGCGGCCGATGTTCGCGTCCGGGTGAGCGAGCAGGGTGAGCACGCAGCTGCCGCCGGCCGCGTAGGTGGCGACGTAGCCGTGTTCGCCGCGGACCAGCGACTCCCGGAACTCGCCCTGGCCGGTGCTGTCGGCGAGCCGCTGCGCCAGGCCGAGCGAGGTGGCGGTCATCGCCGCCAGGCCCGAGGGTTCGGTCCCGTGGGTGTCGTGGGCGATCAGCAGGCCGTCCACACTGGCCACCAGGCCGCCCGCGAGGTGCGGCATCCGGTGCTTGATGGCGCGGAGTTCGGCGAGCAGATCGGTCTCCAAGGCGATCAGTTGTCTCCTTCCGACACGCTGCTTGAGCGCCCGCCTCATGACCGTGAGGCCGGGGTCGCGGGCGGAGCGTGGTTCAAAGTCGGGCCTCCAGAAGGGTTCGGACCCGGATCAGCAGGGCGATGTCCGGGTCGGTGTCAGTGGGCGGGACGGCGGGGTCCGGCGGGACGGCGGGGTCCGGCCCGCGCGGCTCGCCGGTGAGGGCGGCGAGCGCCGCGCCGGGCACCCGCCGGTGCAGCCCGCCGGGGGCCTGCGGCACCGGTCCCCCGTCAGCTGTACCGTGCGCCGTACCGGCCGTCGCACGCCCGGTGTCGAGGCCGGCCAGCAGACCGGCGGCGGCGAGCCGCCGCACGTCCGCCGTGGTCGCGAACGCGGAGCGGCCGAGCAGTCGGGCCAGCTCCGCCGGGGTTCTCCGGCCGTCCGCATGGTCGAGCAGCTCGCGCTGACAGCGGGTCGGCGGGCGCAGCCGGCGGGCGTGGCGCGCGGGGGCCGGGGCGGCCGTCGGGGCGGCCCGGCACAGCGGCGCGGTGTCGAACTGCGCCGAGGGCCAGATCCGGTCCAGCAGGTGCTGCCGCCGGGCGGCCTCCCGGCGCAGCCGGTGGGCGCCGACCGAGGTCACCGGGCCGAGCCAGTGCCGCACGCCGGGCGTGAAGGTCCAACAGGCCGGAACGGGACGCCCGTTGGGAACGCCGAGCACGCCGGACGCGTCAGGCGCGTCGAACAGGAAGCAGGCGGCGTCGTAGAGCGCGCCGAGGTGGCAGAGTTCGAGCTCGCCCCGGGTCAGCCGGCCCTGTTCGACCAGGCCCTCGCCGACCCGGGCGTGCGGGCCGAACCGGTGGACCGCCTCCTGCCAGGTCTCCCGGGTGAGCCGCCCGCAGGCGGTGAGCAGGGTGGCGAGGTCGGGGGCCCGGTCGGATTCGGCGTGGGCGACCAGGCCGTCGACGAGGTAGACGGTGCCGGCGGGGCCGCGCAGGGCGCCGGTGGCGCGTTCCCCGGCGAGCCGTTCGACGGCCGCCCCGGGCGTCCAGCCGGGGCCGGCACCGGTGACGGGGCGGACGAGGGCCCCGTCCGGTGGCCGGAACCCGACGGCACCCCGGACTCCCGGAGCTCCCTCGGCTCCCGGATCCCCCTGGCCCTCCGCGACGGGATTCGCACCGGAGTCCGTCATCCGAGCACCAGTTCCTCGGCGATCGACTGCAGCCGGAACCGGGCGACGGCGAGGTTTCCCTCGGCACGGTCGAGCCAGAGGTGCAGCACGAGCCGGCTGTCGAAGACGGTGTCGATGAAGCAGAGCAGGTGGTAACTGCGGCCGGCGGTCAGGATGATGTCCTGCATCGGCGCCGCGCGCTCCTCCCCCGCGGTGAAGGTCGCGGCCTCAACGGCCGCCCGTACCAGGTCGGTTGCCTCCGCGGCCGTGGTGTCGTGGTCGCCGGTCGGACTGACTCCGACACTGCCCAGGGCGAGCCCGCTGCTCCAGTCGATCAGACTGGCGGCGCGGGCCCCGGCGATCGCCATCGCCCGGGACAGGCACTCGTCGATACCCGGCACTCGGGCTCCTTCGGAGGGGGGTTCGGGGAGGAAACGGCGCGGCGGGGCATGACCGCCGGACGCCGGCCGGGCTGCCACGACCCGTGGCGGGCTCGACACGGAAGGCTACTGATGGAATCCATGCAGGGAACGTTCCAATGGCATAGTCACATCACAGCAGCGCGTTTTCGGCCATCCTTTGACGCTCCGTCAGCTTGGCCCGGGCGGAATCACCGCTGACCGCACACCCGCGCGTGACACGAACGAATGATCCACCTGGGGCGCCACCTTGGCCGATTGTCGGCCGCTCCCGTGGGTTTCGGGGCCGGGTTTGCGATAGAACCGGTGCGCCCCGAACCGGCACGTCCCGAACCGGCACGTCCCGGAGAAGCGACAAAACGACGAAGCGGCCGTCCCCCACAGGGGAACGACCGCTTCCGATGGAGCGCCAGGCCCGGGTTGCACGGACTCTCCCTACTGAAAGTAGGACGTGCTCTGGTAGCACCACTGACGCCTGGTCGATCCGGTCCCGATCCCCGCTCCGCGAAGATCGTTCCCTTCCGACGAGAAGAACAGTAGCAGGCCATCACGCCTGGTCAGAAATCGGATCCCCGGCGCCCCCGCCCCGCCCGCGGTCGGCGGCCAGCAGCGTCCGGTAGCCGGCGATCAGCGCCGCGAGCCCGACCTCGAAGGCCTGGTCGGCACGGCGGCGCCCGGCCGGGACGGCGGCCAGCGCGTCGGCCAGCCGCGGGGTGGCGACCCGGTCGACGGCATCGACCATGACGGCGGGCGCGACGAGGTCCAGCGCCGAGCCGAGGATGAAGCTCTCCAGCGCGGTGATCATGCCCATCACGTCCTCCGGCGCGAAGCCGGCGGCCTCCAGGGTGCCCACGGCCCGCTCGTACAGCTCGTGCATGAACGGTTCGGCGAGCGGAGCGGTGGCCAGCAACCGGATGATGCCGGGATGCTCGGCGAAGGCCTCGCGGTAGGCGCGGGCCCAGCCGCCCAGCGCCTCGTCCCACGGCCGGTCCCAGAGCGACCGCTCGCCGATGGACCGGACGAGCTCGGCGCGCATCAGGGCGACGATCTCGGCACGCCCGGTGACGTGGTGGTAGAGCGCCGAGGGGCTGACCTTGAGCACACCCGCGAGGGCGGGGATGGTGAGGTCGCCGGCCTCGTCGACCAGCCGCAGCGCGCTCCGCACGATGCGCTCACGGTCCAGCAGGGGTGTGCGCGGCCTGGCCATGGGGTTTCCGTCCTTGTCGGCTCGTCGGCTCGTCGGCGATGACGATGGCGGTGTCGCCGCGCGGCGCGGCTCGGCGGCACGGCCCTACGATCATCGCGCAAGATCATCGTGATGAAAACGTAATCGAATGACTTTCAATAAAAGTCTTCCGTGTTCCGGCCGACCGCACCTACGGTTACCGAATCCCATTCAGTTAACCAGGTCACACCAGACCGCACCGGGAGAGGACGCACCCGCATGCGCGCCGACACGATCTTCACCGGGGGCCGGATCCACACCGGCGACCCGGCCCACCCCGTCACCGACGCCCTCGCCGTCACCGCCGGGCGGATCACCGCCCTCGGCGCCGCGGCGCACGCCCTGCGCGACGCGCGAACCGAGACCGTCGACCTGGCCGGCGGCGCCCTGCTGCCGTCCTGGGGCGACGGCCACGTCCACCCGCTGCTCGGCGGGCTCGGCCTGCGCGGCGTCCCGGTCCGGGACTGCGCCGACCTGACGGAGGTCGTCGAGGCGGTCCGCGTCTGGGCCGAGCAGCACCCCGAGGCCGAATGGATCACCGGCGACGCCTTCGACCCGTGGCTCGCCGAGGGCGGACTGTTCGACGCGGCGCTGCTCGACGCGGTCGTGCCCGACCGGCCGGTGCTGCTGCGCACCATGGACCACCACACCGGCTGGGCCAACAGCGAGGCACTGCGCCGGGCCGGGTACACCGCCGACACGCCCGAGCCGGCCCACGGCGAGATCGTCCGCCGCGCCGACGGCAGCCCGCTCGGCACCCTGCGCGAGTTCGGCGCGCTCAACCCCGTGCTCGCCCTGGTGCCGCTGCCCGACCTCGCCGAGCAGGTCGACGCGCTGCGCGGGACGGCCCGCATGCTCGCCTCCGCCGGGATCACCTGGGTCCAGGACGCCTGGGTCGAACCGGCCCAGGTCGACACCTGGATCGCCGCCGTCGCCGGCCAGGACGACGAGGCCCTCGCCGTGCGGGCCGACCTCGCGCTGCTGCTGGAGCCGGACGGCTGGCGCGAGCGGCTGCCGAGGCTCGCCGCCGACCGCGAGCGGGTCGACGCCGCCGGGCGCGGCCGGCTCACCGCGCGGGCCGTCAAGTTCTTCGCCGACGGCGTCCTGGAGTCCGGCACCGCCGCGCTGCTGGAGCCCTACACCGACTGCCCGCACTCGCACGGCGCCGCCAACTGGACCGCCGAGGAGCTCGCCGACGCCGTCACCGCCGTCGACGCGCTCGGCTTCCAGCCGCACATCCACGCCATCGGCGACCGCGGCGTGCGGATCGCCCTGGACGCCATCGAGGCCGCCGCGCGCCGCAACGGGCCCCGCGACCGCCGCCCGGTGATCGCGCACGTCCAGCTGGTCGACCCGGCCGACCTGCCGCGCTTCGCCGAACTCGGTGTGATCGCCAACTTCGAGCCGCTCTGGGCGCAGCCCGACCCGCTGATGACCGAGCTGACGCTGCCCCGGATCGGCCCCGAGCGCGGCGCCCGGCAGTACCGGATCGCCGCCCTGCTGCGCGACGGCGCGCGGGTCTCGTTCGGCAGCGACTGGCCGGTCACCCGCTACGAGCCGCTGGCCGGGCTGGCCACTGCCGTCACCCGGCAGACGCCCGAGGGCCTGCCGGAGGGCGGCTGGCTGCCGCAGGAGCGGATCGGCCTGGCCGAGGCGCTCGCCGCCTACTCCGCCGGTGTGGCGCACCAGGCGTTCGAGGAGGACGCCTGGGGGGTGCTGCGGGTCGGCCTGCGGGCGGACCTGGTGCACCTGGCCGCCGACCCGTACGCCGTCCCGGCGGGCGAGCTGGCCGGGGTCGCCGTCCTCGGCACCTGGCTGGGCGGCCGTCGCACCCACTGAGCGCCCGCGCCCCGACCCGATCGACGGCGCGCGCACCGGGCGCGTCAAAGGCGCATGCCGGGCGTACGCCGAAGCCGTCCGCGCCCCCCACCGGACGGTCTGCCCTACCCTCGACCGCACGACCCCAGGAGAGCTCCCCCATGCACCTGCCCTCCGAGACGGCCGCACCCGCGGCCGCACCCCCGGCCCCGTCCTCGACCCCGGCCCCTGCCCCGGCCCCGGCGCCCGGGCTGGAACGCGGTGTCCTCGGCACCGGCGACATCGTCTTCTTCGTCGTGGCCGCCGCCGCCCCGCTCACCGTGATGGCCGGGGTCGCACCCTTCGCCATCGCCTTCGGCGGCATCGGCGCCCCGGCCGCCTACCTGGCCACCGGCCTCGTCCTCGCCCTGTTCGCCGTCGGTTTCACCACCATGGCGGCGCACGTGCGCAACGGCGGCGCCTTCTACGCCTACATCACCCGCGGCCTCGGCCGCCCCGCCGGGCTCGGCGCCGCGCTGCTCGCGGTGCTGTCGTACAACGCGATCCAGATCGGCATGTTCGGTGCGTTCGGCTACTTCGCCAAGGAGACCGCGGGGGACCTGCTCGGCCTGGACCTGCCCTGGCCGCTCTGGTCGCTGCTCGGGGTCGCGGCGGTCTGGTTCCTCGGCTACCGCTCGATAAACCTCGGCGCCAAGGTGCTCGGCGCGCTGCTGATCGCCGAGACCGGCATCCTGCTGGTGCTCGCCGTCGCGATCCTGGCCAGGGGCGGGGCGCACGGCCTCTCGCTCGCCTCGTTCTCCCCCGGGAACGTGACCACCGGCGGCATGGGCGGCGTGCTCGGCCTGTCCTTCGCCGCGTTCGTGGGCTTCGAGGCCACCGCGATCTACCGCGAGGAGGCCCGCACCCCGCACCGCACCGTGCCCCGGGCCACCTACGCCGCGATCGCCTTCCTCGGGCTGTTCTACACCTTCATCACCTGGACGATCGTGCAGGCCTTCGGCGACGCCGGGGCGGTGGCCGCCGCGACCGACGACCCGGCCGGGATGTTCTTCACCGCGATGACCGAGTACGTCGGCGGCTGGGCGACGGACCTGCAGCGCGTCCTCATCGTCACCAGCCTGCTGGCCGCGCTGCTCGCCTTCCACAACACCATCACCCGCTACGGCCACGCGCTGGCCTCCGAGGGCGCCGCACCGGCCGTGCTCGGGCGGATCCACCCCCGGCACCGCTCGCCGTGGATCGGCGGGATCGCCCAGAGCCTGCTCGCGGCGGGCGCCGTCGTGGTGGCCGCGCTGATCGGCGCCGACCCGTACAACCAGTTCTTCCTCTGGGTGAACTCCCCCGGCGTGGTGGGCATCCTGCTGCTCCAGGCGCTGGCCGGGCTGGCCGTGTACGCGTTCTTCCGGCGCGAACGGGCGGCCGCGGCGAGCGCGGGCCGGCTGCGCACGGCGGTCGCGCCGCTGCTCTCCACGGCGCTGCTGTGCGGTGCGACCGCGCTGGTGGTCTGGCGCCTCGACCTGTTCACGGCGGCCGGACCGGAGGTCAACTGGCCGCTGGTGTCGGTGGTTCCGGTGGTGTTCCTGGCCGGCGTGGCGCTCGCCCTGCGGCTGCGCTCGCGCCGCCCGGAGGTGTACGCCCGGCTCGGCACCGCGGACGTGGACGGCGAGCCGGATCCGCACTGAGAAACCCGCCGGGAAGCCCGCTTCGGCACCGCGCCGGAGCCGCTCCCGCACCGACCGGGTGCCCGGTGGACCGGGCACCCGGTCGGCGTACGATCGAAGTGCGGCGACCTCCCGCGCGCCCCTCGTCCAGGGGTGCGGACGCGATGGTCGGCGCCCCCGGACGCTTCCCGGCCGCCTGCGGCGGCACCCGGCGCCGCACCCGGTCGAAGGCCGGCGGAGGACCCGACACAGGGAAGAGCGGACCATGTCACTCTCCACCACTCCGACGACCGGCCCGGACCGGGCCGGCCCCCAGACCTTCGAGACGATTCCCGTGGGCACGGGCCCGCACAGCGTGGCCGCGAGCCGCGACGGCCGGCGGGTCTACGTCACCAACTTCCTCGACGGGACGGTCACCGCCGTCGACACCCCGGCGAACACCGTCGCCCTGACCTTCCCGGCCGCCGTCGGCCCGTACGGGGTGGCCGTGGACCCGGCCGGCGACCACGTGTACGTCGCCGAGAACTCCTCCACCTTCGTCAAGGTCTTCGACGCCGCCACCGGCAAGGAGACCATCAGCACCGGCATGGGTGCCCGGCCGTACGGTCTGGCCGTCACCGTCCACCCCGAGCAGTTACTGATCGCCAACGCCATCGACAACCAGGTGATGATCTCCGACCTGCTCACCAAGAGCCACGGCACCCTGACCGGCATCGACTTCCCGGTCGGCCTGGCGGCGAGCGCGGACGGCAACCGCTTCTACGCCAGCAACCACTTCGCGAACACGGTGTCGGTGTACGACGCGACCGAGGTCATCGAGGTCGACGGGCCCAAGCCGGCCGAGCCGCTCGCGGTGATCACGGTGGACCGGGGACCGTACGGGCTCGCCGGCGACGTGCACGACGAACGGCTGTACGTGGCCCACTTCCCGTTCGACACGGTCTCCGTGATCGACCTCGGCAGCAACACCGTCACCCGCACCATCGCCATGTCCGGCGGCCCGCGGGGCGTCGCCGTCAGCCCGGACGGCAGCCGCCTCTACGTCACCAACTTCTTCGAGCGGACGCTGACGGTCGTCCCCCTCTGACCACATTCGTATGTGTGTTCGATTCTCGGCGTAGGCTGGAGCCATGCGCACCACCGCCGCCGTCCACCTCCAGCCGTCCCTGTTCGACGACCCCGGCCCGGCCGGGCCCGTCCTGGGGCCGCTGACCGGTGTGCGCCGGGAGGTGCTGGGTTCGGGTGCCTGGGTGGACCTGTTGCCCGGCTGGCTGCACGGGGCCGACCGGCTGTTCGAACAGCTGGCCGCCGAGGTGCCCTGGCGGGCCGAACGGCGCGAGATGTACGAGCGCACCGTGGACGTCCCCCGGCTGCTCGCCTCCTACGGCGAACGGGACGCGCCGCCGCACCCGGTGCTCGGCGAGGCCCGCGCGGCGCTCGGCGCGCACTACGCGCGGGAGCTGGGCGAGCCGTTCCGCACCCTCGGCCTCTGCTACTACCGGGACGGCCGGGACAGCGTGGCCTGGCACGGCGACCGGATCGGGCGCGGCGCGCGCCAGGACACCATGGTGGCGATCCTGTCCGTCGGCGAGCCCCGGCCGCTGCTGCTGCGTCCCCGGGGCGGCGGCCCGGTGCGGCGGCACCGGCTCGGGCACGGGGACCTGCTGGTGATGGGCGGCTCCTGCCAGCGCACCTGGGAGCACGCGGTGCCCAAGACGGCCCGCCCGGCGGGCCCCCGGATCAGCATCCAGTTCCGGCCGCGCGGCGTCTTCTGAGGCCGTCGGCGCACCGACCCGGGAGGCCGCGGCATGCCGAAGGCCGGCAGGTACCACGAGGGCGTCCCCTGCTGGGTCGAGCTGGGCGCGGTGGACCTCGACCGGGCCCGGCGCTTCTACGGCGGGCTGTTCGGCTGGGAGTTCGTCGAGCTGCCCGGCTGGAGCGTCGCCACCCTGCGCGGCGCCCAGGTCGCCGGCCTCACCGCCCGGCCGCCGGGCACCGCGCAGTCCTGGACGACGTACCTGGCGGTGGCCGACGCCGCCCGGACGGCCGAGGCGGTCCGGGCGGCGGGCGGGCGCGTGCTGCGGGAGCCGTACGAGGTGCCGCCCGAACAGGGCTGGGCCGCGCTCGCGGCCGACCCTGCCGGAGCGGTGTTCGGCCTGCGGCAGGGACTGCTCTGGCAGGGCGCCGGCCTGGTCGACGAGCCCGCCGCGTTCAGCTGGAGCGAACAGCACTCCCCCGACCCGGACCGCGCCCGGGCCTTCTACCGGCGGGTCTTCGGCTACGAGTACGGCCGCGAGAGCGAGGGCGCCACCCTGTTCCGGGTCGACGGCCTGCCGGCCGGCGCGATCGCCCGGCGTCCCGACAGCGGCTGGTCGGTCCACTTCGGCACCGCCGACACCGACCTCGCGGTCGACCAGGTCCGCGACCTGGGCGGAACCGTCCTGACCGCCCCCGAACCCACCCCCTACGGCCGCCGCGCCGTGGTCCGCGACGACGCCGGCGCCGCCTTCACCCTGATCGGCCTCCCGTCGGCGGAGGAGTCCCTGGCCGCGTGAGCCCCTGCCGCAGCCGGGCGACGTCCTCGGCGTCCTTCGCCCGGCGCGGACGGCGCGGGTCCCAGACCGGCATCATCCGCTTGATCTCGATCTGCGCCGCCGGTGCGACGATCGGACAGACCAGAGCGCCGAGCCGCCCCGGCGGCCCGTCCAGCAGCCCGGCCGGCCAGGCCGTCCCCGCCCAGGGCCCGCCGGCCACCAGCACCCGGCCGTCCGGCGTGAGGTCGACCAGCGCGAAGCCGGACTCCAGGCCGTCCCTGACGACGTCGAACTGCTGCTCCGGCGGGCTGCCCGCCAGCGGGCGGTAGCCGAGGGCGTCCAGCCCGGCGGCGAGCGCGGCGGCGTCGGCGGCCGGGACGAACCAGTCGACGTCCTCGTGGTCGCGGGTCTGCTCGCCGAGGAAGAAGTCCATCGCCCAGCCGCCCCGCAGCCACACACGTGTGCCGAGACGGTGGGCGAGGCCCACCGTCTCGGCGATCTGCGCGAGTTGCCCGTCGGCTCGCTCCCGGTCCATGGACCCCACCTCCACGGCACCGGACGCTATACCCGTCGCAGCTTCTCGTCGCGGGGGTTTCGTCAAGGCCCGGGTCTCAGTCCTTGACGGCGCCCGCCAGCCCGGAGACCAGCTTGCGCTGCACCGCGATGAAGAAGATCAGGACCGGCACGGTCATCAGCGTGGAGGCCGCCATGATGCCGCCCCAGTCGTTCTCGTCCGGCTTGAAGAACACCAGCAGGGCCGAGGGGAGGGTCTGGTTC
This sequence comes from Kitasatospora sp. NPDC058032, assembly GCF_042885845.1. Taxonomy (NCBI): domain Bacteria; kingdom Bacillati; phylum Actinomycetota; class Actinomycetes; order Kitasatosporales; family Streptomycetaceae; genus Kitasatospora; species Kitasatospora sp. NPDC058032. The sequence continues at coordinate 127,424 of NZ_JBHVRK010000014.1, forward strand.
TCGGTCGCGCTGATGATGAAGGTCTTGGCGAAGACGAAGTCGTTCCACGCCGCGATGAAGGAGAACACACTGGTCGCGGCCAGCCCGGGGGCGACCAGCGGCAGCAGGATCGTCCACAGGATGCGGGTCCGGCTCGCGCCGTCGATCTGCGCGGCCTCCTCGATCGACACCGGTACGGCGGCGACGAAGCCCCGCATCATCCAGATCCCGAACGGCAGCGAGAACGCCAGCTGCACCAGGATCAGCGAGGCCAGGGTGTTGAGCCCGATGCCCGGCGCGTACTGGCCCGCGTCGCGGAACATGAAGAACAGCGGGATGGTCAGCGCCTCGACCGGGATCATCTGGGCGATCAGGAACATCACCATGATGGTGGTGCGGAAGCGGAACTTGAACCTGGTCACCGCGACCGCCGCGAGGAAGACCACCACGGCGGAGAGCGCCACCACCGACAGCGCGATCACCAGGCTGTTGACGAAGTACCGGCCGAATCCGGACACGCTGAGCACCTGGCGGAAGCTCTCCAGCGTCGGGTGCGCCGTCCACGGACGGGGGTTCAGCGACTGCACCTCGCCCTTCGGCTTGAAGGCCGAGAGCACCATCCAGAAGATCGGGAAGGCGGTGACGACGGCCACCAGGAGGGCGGTGGTGTTGGCGCCCAGGCGCCAGCGGCTACGGGCGTTCACAGTTCGTTCCCCGTCCTGCGCAGCGAGCGGATGTAGAGGACGGTGGGGATCACCAGGATCAGCAGCATGATCACGCCGATGGCCGCGCCGAGCCCGTACTGGGAGGAGGCGAAGGCCTTCTGGTAGGCGTAGACGTTGAGCACCAGGTTCTGGCCGGCGATGCCGCCGCCCTCGGTCATCACGTAGATCTGGGTGAAGACCTTGAAGTCCCAGATGACCGACTGGATCACCACGATGGTCAGGATCGGCCGGAGCATCGGGGCGGTGATCCGGCGGAAGGTGCTCCAGGAGCCGGCGCCGTCCAGCGCCGCCGCCTCCAGGACCTCGGTCGGGATCGCCTTGATGCCCGCGTACAGCGTCACCATGACGAACGGGAACGAGTGCCAGACGACGACGGCGCCGACGATCAGGAACGCCGTCCACTTGTCGTAGAACCAGTTGTACTCGTGGAAGCCGTTCAGTCCGATGCTCACCAGGGTCTTGTTGACCAGGCCGAGGTTGGTGTCGAACAGGAAGCTCCACACCGTCGAGCCGGTCATCGCCGGCGCCGCCCAGGCCGCCATCGCGGCGGTGGTCAGCACCAGCCGGGGCACCCGGCCCACCTTGGTCAGCAGCACCGCGAGGGTGGCGCCGACGGCCAGGGTGGCGACCACGCAGAACGCGGCGAAGCCGATCGTCTGGGTCAGCACCGACCAGAACTGCCCGTCGCTCAGGATCTTCTGGTAGTTGCCGAAGCCGACGAAGCTGGTCGGCACGCCGCCGGAGGCCTGCGCCTGCCCGAAGTCCAGCACGGACAGCAGGCCGAGCTGGTAGATCGGGTAGGCCACCAGCGGGATCATGATGACCGCGGCCGGCAGCAGGAGCAGCAGCGGGGGTCGGCGTGGGGGGCCCGCGGGGGGCGGGCCCCCCCCCCCCCCCCGCCCCCCCCCGCCCGGGCGGGGGGGCGCCCCCCGCCGGGCGGGG
>NZ_JBHVRK010000014.1:129079-208912 GCF_042885845.1 Kitasatospora sp. NPDC058032
TGGGGGTCCCCCCCCGGGGGTATATTGCGGCCGGCGGCGGCCCCCTGCCCCGGGGGGGGGGGGGGGGGGCCGCGGGGGGGGGGGCCCCCCCCCGCCCTGCCCCGGCGCCACCCGCTCGGGGAAGGCGGCGCCGCCGGGGCGGTCGTGGTGGATGCGGACACGTACGGGACCTGCTCTCTGGATGCCCGGCGGGCCCGGGTCCGGCGGCGGGGAGCCACCGCCGGACCCGGGTTCAGCCGGCCTGGGCTGTCGACCTGGACCTGCTGGGCCTTCGCTCAGTGGGCGGCGAAGGCCGAGGTGATCTGGGTGGCGGCGTCGCCCGAGGCCTTCGCGACGTCCGCCTTGCCCGTGACGACCTGCTGGAGCATCGTCGGGATCACGGCCTGCGCGTCGATCTGCGCCCAGGCCTGGTCCAGCGGCACGAACTTGGTGCCGGCCGCGATGGTGTCGGTGAAGGGCTTCAGGAACGCGTCCTTGGCGGCGACCTTGGTGTTGACCGACTTCAGCGTCGGCAGGTTGCCCATGGCGTCGTACATCTGCTCCTGGTACGCCGGGCTCGCCAGGAGCTCGGCGAACTCCACGGCCAGGGTGCGGTGCTTGGCCGCCTTCATCACGCCGAGGTTGTTGCCGCCGGCGAACGCCGGGGCGATCGAGCCGGCCTTCTCGCCGGGCAGCGGGACGACCGCGTACTTGTCCTTGGCCGCGCCCGCGTCCACCTTGCTGCGGCTGGAGTTCGGCAGGATCGCCATCGCCGCCTTGCCGGCCGCGAAGAGGTCGACGGTCTTGCCGCCGGTGAGGTCGGCGCACTGCTGGACCGGGCAGCCGTTCTCGTTGAACAGGTCCGTGTAGCGCTTGAGGCCGGCCTGCGAGGCGGGCGAGCTGATCGCCGCCTTGTACTTGTCGCCCTCCTTGACGGCGATGTCGCCGCCCGCGTCCCAGACGAAGGGCAGCGCGCCGAAGGTGTACTTGCCGCCGACGGCGATGCCGAAGGTGTCCGGGTGCGCGGAGTGGATCTTCTCGGTGGCGGCGACCAGGTCGGCGTAGGAGGTCGGCGCGGCCAGGCCCGCCTCGGTGAACATGTCGGTGCGGTAGTACAGCGCGCGCACGCCGACCCACCACGGCAGGCCGTAGGTCTTGCCGTCGAGCACGGCGGTCGCGGCGATCGCCGGGTCGAGGTCGCCCTTGTCCTTCCACTTGTCGAGGTCGGCGCCGATCTCGGCGAGACCGCCGGCCGCGACGTAGCCGGGCAGGTCGGTGTTGCCGAACTCGACCAGGTCCGGGGCGCTGTTCGGGTCGTTGAACGCGCCCTTCATCTTGGCCGCACGGGCCGAGGCGTCGGTGTCGATGTAGCTGACGTTGACGGTGACGCCCTGGTGGGAGGCCTGGAACTCGGTGACCGCCTTGCTGATCACCGCCTCCTTCGCGGCGTTGCCGGCCTCGTTGTACAGCCAGACCTGCAGCGTGCCGGTCTTGTCGTCGGCGGCCTTGTCGCCGGCCGGCACGGCGGTGCCGGGCGAGCAGGCGGCGGCAGCGAGGCAGGTGGCGGCGAGAACGGCGGCCGCGGTGGTCCGTCTGACGATGCGCATGGGTGTGGAGCCTCCCCTCCCGACAGCTGCCGCCGAGACGTGCGCCGCTGGGGACGGGCACGTCGAAGCAGGCCCTGACCGGGGCCGGTGATGGGTGCGTACGTGAACGCGTGGATGTGGGGGTGGTGCTACGCGGGTACGGCAGAGCGACCGCTCGGGTGGGCTGCGTCGCCTGCTCGATGCCAGGGACGTTAGGCGCGGGCGCTCGCGCCCAACAAGACCCGGTTCGCGAAGTTTTGCACTGCACAACGCTGTATCGAAAAAGCGGCGGCCACCCCCGAACGGGGTACGGTTCGACAACCGCTGCCGTCCGGCGGCGGAACGAGAGGGGAACCGGACCGATGACGGAGCAGGAGGCCAGCTCGGCCACCTCCACCACCGCGAAACCGAAGAAGGCGGCGGGCGAGCGCAACCAGTCCTCCTCGCTGCGCCGGGCGCTGTCCGTCCTCGGCTACGTCCGCGACCACGGCGACGGGCGCGGCGTCCCGCTCGCCCAGCTCGCCGAGGCGCTCGACCTCAACAAGTCGACCGTGCTGCGGCTGACCGGCCCGCTGCTGGACGAGCACCTGCTCGACCGCGACCGGGAGACCGGCTGGTTCCGGCTCGGCCACGGCTCGCTGCGGCTCGGCCAGGCCTACCTCACCACCCTCGACCTGCGCAGCGTCGCCGCCGAGCACCTGCGCCGCCTCCAGCGCGAGGCCGGCGAGACCGTCCACCTCACCGTCTGGCAGGCGCCGGGCATCGTCTACCTGGACAAGGTCGAGGACGAGACCAACGTCCGGATGGCCTCCCGGGTCGGCAGCCGGGCCCCGGCCTATTGCACCGCGACGGGGAAGGCGATCCTCGCCTGGCTCCCCGAGGAGGCGGTCACCGAGGTCGTCGCCGCCGGCCTGCGCCCGGTCACCGCGTGGACCATCTCCGACGAGACCCACCTGCGTGCCGACCTCGCCCGCATCCGCGCCCGCGGCTACTCCATCGACGACCGCGAGAACGAGCCCGAGGTCCGCTGCGTCGCCGCCCCGATCTTCGACCACACCGGCGAGGTGACCGCCGCGCTCTCGGTCTCCGGCCTCACCTCCCGGATGACCGCCGCCCGCGTCCGCGCCCTCGGCCCGATCGTCGCCCAGGTCGGCCTGCGCATCTCCCGCGAACTCGGCTCCGACCGCCCGGTCCCGTAATACGCGGAAGGGTCCGGCACCTGAACGAACAGGTACCGGACCCTTCCGACCTTGGAGCGCCAGGCCCGGGTCGCACGGACTCTCCCCACTGAAAGTGGGACGTGCTCTGGTAGCACCACTGACGCCTGACGAGGAATCATCTCCCTCGCGACAGGAGGAACACTACCAGGCCGGAGCGGGTGCGCCGGACCACGAACGGTCACCGCCGCCGAACCCCGCTGTCGTCACAGCTTCATAACGTCACGTCAGTTGAATGGCTGTGACATTGCACATATCACATCATGCTTCCCATGAGAAAAATCATCACCTTACTGTCCACCGCCACCGCCATCGCCGTGCTCGGCGGCGCCGTCGCCGTCGGGGCCGAGCCCGGGACCGGAGGGATCGACGCCGAGAGCGTGCTGGCCGACACCGGGCAGGGAACGCTGGCCTGGAGCTCCTGCGAGGATCCGGCCACACCCGCGCTCCAGTGCGCGATGCTCGACGTGCCGGTGGACTACTCCGACCCGCGCGGGCGCAAGATCAAGATCAAGCTGAACCGCCTCCCGGCCACCGCGCCGAAGGAGAAGCGCCAGGGGCCGATCCTGCTCAACCCCGGCGGCCCCGGGGGCTCCGGACTCTGGATGCCCGTCTCCATCGCCGGGCAGATCCCGGCCGACGTCGCCTCGACCTACGACTGGATCGGCTTCGACCCGCGCGGCACCAACGGCAGCGAGCCCCATGTCCTCTGCGACGCCCACTACTTCGAGGCCGAGCGCCCCGACTACCAGCTGAGCCAGGGCACCGCGAAGGCCTGGCTGAAGAAGGCCGCCGGCTACGCCTCCGACTGCGCCGCGGAGTGGTCCTGGCTGCTCCCGCACATGACCACCGTCGACAGCGCGCGCGACATGGACAGCATCCGGCGGGCACTCGGCGAGCCGAAGATCAACTTCTACGGCGCCTCCTGGGGCACCACGCTCGGCTCGACCTACGGGCAGCTGTTCCCCTCGCGGGTGCGCCGGATGGTCTACGACAGCATCGTCGGGCCCACCATCTCCTGGTACGAGCACAACAAGCTCCAGGACAAGGAGCACCAGCGCCGCTTCGACGCCTTCGCGGCCTGGACCGCCAAGGCCGACTCCGTCTACCACCTCGGCACCGACCCGGCCGATGTGAAGCGCGCCTACGACCAGGTCGAGGCCGCCCTGCGGACCGACCCGCTGGACGCCGCCCCGGCCCCCGGGAAGATCGGGCCGGCCGAGTTCGAGGACACCTTCTACGGCGGCGGCTACAACTTCCTGCGCTGGCCCCGGATGGCCACGGTGATCTCCGCGTACGTGACCCGGCAGGACACCCGGCCGCTCGCCATCGCCTACAACCGCTACGCGGCGCCCAGCGGGAACGACGGCTCCTTCCCCGCGTACAACGCCGTCCAGTGCAACGAGAACGCCTGGCCCCGCGACTGGGAGTACTGGAAGAAGGACCAGGCCGAGGTCAACGCCGTCGCGCCCTTCTACACGTACAACAACATGTGGTACAACGCCGCCTGCATGTTCTGGCCGCACGAGGGCAACCGGGCCGGCCGGCTGAAGATCACCGGGAAGGGCCTGCCGCCCGCCCTGCTCTTCCAGTCCACCGAGGACGGCGCCACCCCGTACGAGGGCGGGCTCGCCATGCGCGACGCACTGCCCAACGCCAAGCTCGTCGTCCAGGACGGCGGCAGCTTCCACGGGATCCTGTTCCGCGGCAACGCCTGTCTGGACGACACCTTCACCGCCTACCTCCGCGACGGCAGCCTGCCGAGCGGCAAGGGCCGGATCGCCAAGACCTGCGCCGCCGGCGCCGAACCCGACCCGGTCTACGTGACCCCGCCGCCGACCGCCAAGGCCGCCACCGGAGCCGCCGGCTCACCCGACGCCGCCCCGCTGTCGCCCACCGACCCGGAGGCCGTCCTCGGCGCGCTCCGCTGACGGAGGGAAGGAAAAGCGGAGGGGCCCGGCACCTGAACGAACAGGTGCCGGGCCCCTCCGGCTCGGAGCGCCAGGCCCGGGTCGCACGGACTCTCCCCACTGAAAGTGGGACGTGCTCTGGTAGCACCACTGACGCCTGACGAGGAATCATCTCCCTCGCGACAGGAAGAACACTACCAGGTCAGAGCACCTGCCCCGACCGCGCGGGCTCGTCGGGACGCCGGCCCTCCCGCGCACCGTCGGGCCTCGTGTAGCGGACCCCGGTGGCGAGGGTGAAACCGAGCGCCTCCAGCCGCGCGGCGACGACGGCCGGGCTCGTCTTCCCGCCGCTGGCCTGCAGGACGTGCGGCAGCCCGACCGGCACCCGGGGGTCCAGCCAATCGGCCTCCAGACGCCGGTCCCGTCGAATCATCTCGACGTCCTCGGCCGTGATCGTCTCGGGAAGCGCCCCGTCCACCTCCACGCTGAAACCGAAGTCCTCCAACCGCGCCTGAACCGCCGCCGGCGAACACTTCGCCCGGTGGGCCGCGAAGAGCACCTGCCCGTGCGACGCGACCCCGCCGGATTCCGGCCGGTCCGCCCGTTGGTCGATCTCCTCCGCGAGGACGGACAGGCTGAACGGATCGGCCGAGGCCGGCACCTTGACCACGGCGGGCAGTCGATGCCCGAGTCCTGCCAGGCGGGCCGCCACACTTCGAGGCTCCCTGCGCAGTCGCAGAGCGGCATCCATGACGTGTTTCAGCTGAAGCGGCTCCCCGGGGTTCAGCCAAGGCCCGTCGAAGTTGAGTCCGCGGCTGAGGAGGATCAGGTCCTCGGGCTCGACGGGATCCGGAACGACCGCGCCGTCCGGCAGGGTGAACCCGAGCTCCGTCAGACGTGCCGCGACCACCCGCGGCGACCAACCCAGCCGCGCGGCAGCCGCCAGAACATGGGCGACCGGCACCGGTTCCGAGTAGCTCAGCCATGGCCCGAGCCCGTCGGCGTCCCGGCTCACCAGCACCAGGTCGTCGGCTCTGACGGCCTCGGGAACCGTCGCACCGTCCGGCAGCGCCAACCCGAATCCGGCCAACCGGGCCACTACCGCACTCGGCGTCCACCCCAACCGGACGGCCGCCATCAGCGCCTGCCCCAGCCGCAGCAGGCCGCCGGGCGTGGGCGTGTGCCAGCCGTCCTCCTCGGTCCGGAGGATCACCCGGTCCTCGGGCTCCACGGCCTCCGGGAGAACCGCGCCCTCGGGCAAGGAGAATCCCAGCTCGGACAGGCGCGTCACCACCGCCGCCGGCGGCCGTCCGAGGTACTCGGCAGCCTTGAGGACATGGCCGGGGGCAACCACGGTGCCGTTGGTCAGCCACGGAGGCACCCCGTCGAGGTCCCGGCTCAGCAGCACCAGGTCCGAGCTCTCGACGGTCTCCGGAACCGCCACACCGTCCGGCAGTGCCAGGCCGAACCCCGCCAGCCGCGCCACCACCGCCGCCGGAGCCCATCCCAACCGTTCGGCGCACCGCAGCACATGCTGCACGGGCACCGGCCGAGCGTGTTTCAACCACGGCCAGGCGCGGTCGAGCCGCTCACTGAGGATCAGCAGGTCGTCGGGGCCCGCCTCCTCCGGCAGAGCAACCCCAGCGGCTCCCTGCAGGCCGAACTCCGCGAGCCTCGCCAGCACGGCCGAGGTCGGACACCCCAGCCAAGCCGCCACGTCGAGCACGTGCCCGGCCGGGACGGGGACGTCACGCTCCAGCCAGCGGTCCCGGCGCTCGGGGTCGTCCGCCGAACTCCCGGCGGTGCGATCCACACGGGCTGCCTGCTTGAGCAGGTAGAAGTCGGACGGACGGGAGACGATGACGAGTCCGTCGCCGGTCACCGCGACGTCACCGAACGTTCCGGCCGCGACCCAGGCCAGCGCCCGCCATTCGACGAGGTGGGCGGGTATGTCCCGAGGGGCTCGGAAGGCGGGCAGACCCGACTCGTCCGTCCGGAGGAGGTCCGTGTCCGGGGGGAAGCAGCCGACCACGGCGCTGTCCCCCGAAGGCCCGTTCGAGGACCGCAGGGCGAAGCTCCCGACCGCCGCCGCCGCGGCCACGGCATCGGCCAGCTGCGGCAGGTGGTGCACCAGTTCGGACAGCCACGCGTGGTCCAGCACCTCGGCGTCGGGCCGCAGCAGCGCCGGGATCTGCCGGCGCAGGAGCTCCGACACCCACCCGGTGTCGCAGGACAGCGTCTGCCGCCGGTCGACGGTGAGCCGGGGCGTCTTCTTCCCGCTGAGATCGACGACGGCTCCGTAGAGGGGCAGACCGACCCAGAGACCGTCCGCCAGCACGCCGCCGCCGCTTCCCACCCACCAGACGTCGGTCCGGTCCGTGGCATCGACCCGGACCTTCGCTTCGCGCTCCGCGTCCCGCCGGTAGGGATCCGGCGCGCCCAACGGCGCCGCAGGGGAGAGCTCGTCCGGCTTCCAGTGCAGGTCGGTCTCGCCGTCCTGCGCCGTCACGGTGTACTGGGAGCGCCAGAGCAGCCGCCGCAGCAGGTCGGTGCAGGACGGCGCGGTGCCGGGATTGCGGAGGTAGAGGCGCACGGTGGTTCCGGCGTCGTAGTCGCGCCCGAGGTCATGGATCCGGAACAGCGAACCCGGGCCCGCGATGTGCACCTCCAGCCGGTTCCCCGGATGGCCCTCGCGGTCGAGCCGGCAGGTGGTCACCCGGATGTCGTCGGCGATCATGAAGTAGCTCAGCACCCCGATGCCGAAGCGGCTGTTGGGGTGGAACTCGATGCCCGCCGCGCGCCACGCCGCCTGCTCGTCGATGAACTCGGGGAGCTCGGCGAAACGCACGCCGGCGTGCGAGAACACCTCGCGCAGCTCACGCGTGCCCATGCCGATGCCGTTGTCGCGGCATTCGATGTACGCGCGCCCGTCCTCGTCCACCCCCTGCACGAAGCCGATCCGCCCCGACCACTTCCGGAGGTTCGGGCGCTGCTTGCGCAGGTACTGGGTCCGGGCGTCCCGGTAGCGGCAGGCGTCGAGCGCGTTCTGGTACAGCTCCCGGATCGCCAGTGCCGGGTCCCCGTAGAGCTGCTCGCCCATGAGGAGCTCCTGGATCCGGTCGTCGGCGAGCCGGAACCGCAGGTCGGTCGCCTCGTAGACCGGCATGCCGCGTGCGTCGACGGCGGCGCGGACGCGGTCGGCGGTCGCGTGCGTCGGCAGGAGCTGGAGCGGGGCGAGCTGAGGGTCGTCGGCCGCCTGGGTGTCGATCGTCCGCAACAGGGCGTCCAGCGCGGCGGCCTGTTCCCGCAGGGCCAGCCCCACCGCCGGGTGGTGGCAGGCGGCGGAGAGCACCCGGGTCCGGCCGCGCTCCTCCCAGCCGGCCCCCTGGACGGTCAGGTGCAGCTCGGCCAGGTCGACCGCGTCGAGGCGGATGCCGAGGTGGTCCACCACCACGTCCGGCAGTCGCAGGGGGTCGATGGCGAGGTGGTGCGCCACCGCCAGCAGCGCGATCAGCAGTTGCTCGCGCAGCTGCTGTTCCGCCGTGGTGGATCCGACCAGTTGACGCACCGGCCGGACCGCGTTCGGGTCGTAGGCGGTCCGGAGCGCCCGCAACAGGGTCGTGAGGGTGTCGAGTCCGAACAGCTCGTGCACCAGGCGGCGGTCGACCTCGGCCTCGACCCCCTCGGTCAGCCGGTCGACCGGCCCGCACAGTTCGGCCAGGATCTCCTCGTAGTGCCCGCCCGGCTTGTGGGCCAGCCATTGGCGGAACACCCACCAGCCGATGCCGGCCGCCGCGGCGCGGTCACCGTCCCGGACGGCCTGGGCCGCCCGGCGGACCTGTCGCGACCGGCCGACGGCGAACTGCTCGTAGGCCGACCGCAGTTCGGAGGGATTCCCGGCCGGCGCGAGGTCGCCCGGCACGACCGGCAGGGCGCGGACCGCCGCCCGGTTCGCGCAGGCCACGTACAGGAAGGGCACGACCACCAGGAGCAGCGCCTCGGCCGGTGAGAGTGCCGGCTTGTCCCGGCCGAGCACCTTCGACAGCAGCCAGCCCAGCCGGACGGTCATCCGCTCCGCCAGGTCGGTGCGGAACCAGGGGTCCTCGCTCAGGGCCCGCCCGTCGCGATCCGCCTCCCGGGCCAGTCCCGCGACCAGCACGGCGGCCGTCCCGCTCATCGCCTCGGCTCCCTGGCCGCCGCCGGCCAGCGTCCAGGCGGGGTGCTCCCTGGCCAGCTTGACCCACGGGTGCACACCGTCCGGGCCGGTGCTCCCGCGGTCCGGGCGCTCGAACAGCACGAAGTCGTCGAGACCGGTCTCGGTCCTGATCCGGATCCGCTGCGGCGCGGCCGTGTGCGCGACGGTCAGCCGGTCCAGCTCGCGCTGGAGGGGGCCGGACAGCTCGGCCAGGGTGCGCGGGCCGTCCTCGTCCGCCACCACCGCGCTGAGGGCCCGCGAGAAGAAGCTGAACGCCGTGCCCTCGTCCGAGAAGAACTGCGCCGACTCCCCCTTCGAGCAGGCGTAGACGTAGCCGTAGTGCCGCTCGCCGATCCGCTTCACGTCCGTTTCGGACCAGCGGTGGGCGTTGGTGACGGACATCTCCTTGAGCGTGATGCCCTCCCGGCAGGCGTCGACGAAGACCACGACGTCGCCGGCGAGGCTCCGCTCGACGTAGGGGCCGAAGTCGAGGGACAGGCACTTGCCGGGGAAGTCGTGGGCGCTCGTGCGGGCTCCCTTGGGCACGAGGTAGTCCACGTCGCCGTGGTGGACTCCGTGTCCGCTCAGGCACAGCAGGAGGGTGTCCCCCTCCGCCGCGCTCTGGAAGAAGCCCTCGATCGCCGCGTCGATGCTCTCCCGGTCCGTCTCGCCGGGCTCGTGGACGGCCACGTCGTAGCCGGCCGAGGTCAGTACGCCCGCCAGTTCGGCCATGTCGTCGGTGACGAAGGGCAGATCGGGGATCGCCGCGTCGCGGTACTCGGGCACGCCGATCAGCAGGGCCCGGAAGGATCCGTTCATCGTGTGCGCAGCGGGCCGCCCGGTCAGGAACCGAAGGTCAGCGTGATGGCGCCCTTCGCCGCCACCTGGGCCGAGGTGCCGACCAGGGTGACGCCCCCGCTCGCGGTGACCTCGAACGCGATCTGGGCCTGCTTGAGCGGCATGCCGCCGTCCGGGACCCGGATCTCGCCGAGCACGGCCTGGAGACCGTCGACGGTGCGCTGGAGGTTGGCCCGGAGGACCTCGACCGGGATGCTGCGGACCGAGGCCTCGCCCGCCGTGCCGTCCCGACGGCCGAACAGGCCCTTCTCGCCGACCGTGGACGACTGCCCGGTGTCGTCGATCGAGATCAGGAAGTCGAGGGTGTGAACACCCTCCCCCGCCGCACCGACGGTCGTGTCCGCGTCCTTGCGCTGCTCGAACACCGAGTCCCCATCCTCATGTGAGCGTCGTCGAGTTGACACATCATAGGGGAACCCGCCCGGGCTTCGGATCGACCGTCACCCGCCCGTGGCGCCGGGGAACCGAGCGGTCGCGGCGAGGTCCGCGCCGGGCTGCGGCGCCCAGCGCGAGGGCGAGGGCGGCGGTGGTGAGGAGCAGGAGGTGGGCGGCTTCGGCGGCGGGTTCGGTGAGGGTGAGGGTGCCGTGGCGGTGTTCGACGAAGCCGTTGTGGAAGAGCCAGCCGGCGAGGCCGATCAGCGGGGCAGCCGACGGGTGGGAGTGGCGGCCGACGGCGGCGGCGAGGGCGGTGTAGGCGGTGAGGGCCACCCAGGTGGGGCGGAGTTCGCCGAGGACGGCGAGGACGGGGAGCAGCGCGGCGGAGGCGGTGAGGGCGACGGCGAGCGCCGCCGGAGGGGTGAGGCGGGCGGTCACGCCGTCACCGTCAGGCGGGTAGCGGGGTGGCGCCGCAGGGCCTCCAGTTCGCGCTGGAGCGGCGGTTTGGGGACGGCGAGGACCGGGCAGGTGGCGTGCCTCGTGCAGTAGGCGGTGATCGACGGGTGCAGGACGCGGGCGAGGGCGCCCCGCCCGCCCGCGCCGAGCACGAGCAGGTCGTCCGGCCGGTCGGCGCAGCGGACCAGGGCCTGCCCGGTCTCGCCGCGGACGGCGACGGCCCGCAGTCGGACGCCCGTCCCGGCGCCGGCGAAGGCCTGGTCGAGGGCGTCGTGCAGCCGGGTGGCGGCGGCGTCGCGGCAGGCGGTCAGCAGCGGCGGGCAGGGTGAGCGGCGGTAGCCGAACTCGCCGCCGACCGGGGTCCAGCAGTGCACGGCGAGGACCTCGGCGTCGAGGCGGCGGGCCTCGGCGACGGCGCGGTGCAGGGCGGCGAGGCTGCCGAGCGAGCCGCTGACGCCGACGACGACGCGGCCTCGGCCGTCGTCCTCGGGGCAACGGGGTGTGCCGGGGAGGTCTGTCGGCTCGTCCGCCATGGTGCTGTCCGTCCTCACGGGTGGTGGCTGGTGTCGTCGGGTCCAGCCAAGCCGTGGCGGAGGGGGGCGGGCGGTTCGTTGACGGAGCTCTGACGCGCACGGGCCCGGTCCGTACGGGTTCCTGACGCGCGGTGGACCCCGGTCAGGCGGTGCCCGGCCCGGTGCCCGGCCCGCCGGCCGGCCCGTCGGCCTCCCAGAGGTCGGCGAACATCCGGTCCAGGTGCTCCTCGCCGATCGGCGGGACGGGCAGCGGGTGGGTGGCGCGGGTGCGGAAGCCGTCGAGCAGCAGGGCGAGGTAGCGGCGCCACAGGTCGGGGCGCAGGTCGGCGGCGGCGGGCAGGGCGCGGCAGAGCGGGCCGAGCATGAACAGCAGGTCCATGGTGACGACGTCGGTGCGCATGGTGCCCTGCTCCTGCGCGCGGGCGACCAGCGCGCCGACCGTCACGGCGTTGCGGCGGCTGATCTCGATCATCCCGGGGACGGCCGGGATGGCCTGGGTGACCAAGTCGTTGATGCCGCGGTCGGCGGCGACCAGTTCGAAGATCCGCGCGAAGTAGCGTTCGACGGCGCTCCAGGCGTCCTCGGTGGCGAGCGCCTCGGCCCCGGCCTCGTCGAGCAGGTGGGCGGCGTCCGCGAAGACCTCGCCGATCAGTGCCTCGCGGGTCGGGAAGTGCCGGTAGAGCGTGGCGTTGCCGACGCCCGCCTCCTTGGCGATCTGGTCGAGCGGTACGTCCAGCCCGTGCGCGGCGAAGAGGTCGCGGGCGGTGGCGAGCAGCAGGTCGCGGTTGCGCTGCGCGTCGCGCCGCAACCGCGCCGGGGGGTTCGCCCCGGTGGGGCCGCCGCCGGTGCCGTTCGTCCTGCTCGCTGCCATGCCCCGACCCTAGCAACCTGGGCGTTCGCCGCCGGACGGGCTCGTCGGTGCTCCACCGGCCCGGCCCGGTCCGGTCCGGTCCGGGCGGGCGTGCCCGGCGGGACGGTGGCCGGGGGGCCACCGGTGGAAGAACAGGTGGCGGCGGGGTCCGGACGAGGCTGTGGTGACCTGCGAGGACGCCGGGGATCCCAGGTTGCTGGGGGTTTCACGGCCGGGTGGACGCGCCCGAGGATGCCGGTGCACCCCTCCGCCCGTCCCCTGACCGGGAGTTCGCCTCATGCGCCGCCTCGCCGCCCGGGCCGCCTCGGCCCTCGCCCTCGCCTCCGCGCTCGCTCTCACCACCACCCCCGCCCTCGCCGACCCGCCGCAGCCCGCCGCCACCGACATCGTCGGTGTGGGAGCGCCGGTCACGGAACAGCTGTTCAACCGGTTCTCCGCCGAGTACAACGCCTCGCTCGCCGCCGCCGGGGACACCACCTCGCCCCGCCTCTACAGCTGGGACTCCACCGGCACCTCCACGATCACGACCAAGACCGGGGCGACCCCGATCACCCGCCCGTACGGCACCAACAGCGGGATCACGACGCTGAACAACTTCTCCGCCGCGACCGTCGACTTCGCCCGCAGCAACCGCGGCCCGCAGACCGAGGACCCGACCACCACCCTGTTCGCCGGGATGGCGATCGACGCGGTGAGCTGGGCCGCGCCGGCCGGCGGCAACGCCCCCGCCAACCTCAGCCGCGTCCAGCTGAACGACATCTACGGCTGCTCCGTCACCAACTGGCGGCAGATCGACCCGGCGCTGCCGGACGCGACCATCCTGCCGGTCCTGCCGGCGCCCGGCTCGGACCTGCGGCGGACCTTCCTGCAGTTGCTGGGCCGCTGGGGCCTGCCCGACGCGGCCGGACCGTGCGTGACGAACGTGCAATCGGAGAACCAGGGCACGGACACGATCCTGCACAACCCCAACGCCCTCGTCCCCTACTCCGTCGGCCACTACATCGGCCAGGCCTACGGCGGCCACACCCGCCCGGGCGACGAACCCGGCGCACTGGTCCCCCGCGCGATCAACGGCGTGCGCTCGGTGGACGCGGCCAACCACACCATCGACGCCTCCTTCGCCGCGACGGAGTTCTCCTACGTGCTCTTCAACGCGGTGCGCCAGGCCGACTGGACGGCCGCGGACGCCCACGGCCAGGCGCTGCGCGGCATCTTCGGCCACAACGGGTGGATCTGCCGGAGCAACGGCGGTCAGCTCCTCATCCGCGACTACGGGTTCCTGCCGCTGAGCTCCTTCGCCTGTGGCAGCACGCTCCACTCCTGAACCGGCCTGCCGGCCCCGGACGCCTGCCGCGTCCGGGGCCGACGGTGTTCGGGACGGTCAGCGGCGGACGCCCGGGCGCAGCCAGACGGCCCAGGTGAGGACGGCGCAGCAGACGTAGGCGGCGAGGAAGACCAGGTAGGCGGTGTCGCCGTTGCCACCGGCGGCGAAGGACTCGCGGAAGGCCAGGTTGACCAGGACGCCGCCGAAGGCGCCGATGGTGCCGGCCAGGCCGATCAGGGCCGAGGTGCGGCGGCGGGCGGCGGCCGCGGCGGCGGCCGGGTCGGTGCCTGCGGCGACGGCGGCGCGGGCGCGTGCCTCGTAGTGGGCGGGGATCATCTTGTACGTCGATCCGTTGCCGAGGCCGCTGAGGACGAACAGGGCGATGAAGCCGGCCAGGAAGAGCGGCAGCGAGCCGGCCCGGGAGGCGGCCAGGACGGTGGCGGCGCCGGCGCCCATCGCGGCGAACGCGGCCAGGGTGACCCGGGGGCCGCCGAAGCGGTCGGCGAGCCGGCCGCCGACGGGGCGCAGCAGGGAGCCGAGCAGCGGGCCGAGGAAGGTGAGCGCGGCGGCCTTGACGGGGGTGTCGAAGCGGTCGTGGAACTGCGTCTGGAGGACCTGCCCGAAGGCGAAGCCGAAGCCGATGAACGAGCCGAAGGTGCCGATGTAGAGGGCGGAGACGGCCCAGCCGTACGGGTCGCGGGCGACTTCGCGCAGCGAGCTTCCGGCGACGGACCCCCGGGCGGCGGGCGGCAGGTCGTCCATCCGGCGCCGGGCAAGGGTCGCGGCGGCGAGCACGAGCGGCAGGTAGAGCAGCGGCAGCAGCCGGGGGTGCTCGGCGCCGGCGGTGGCGAGCACGAGCAGGCCGAGGAGTTGCACGCCGGGGACGCCGAGGTTGCCGCCGCCCGCGTTGACGCCGAGCGCCCAGCCCTTGAGGCGGTGCGGGTAGAAGGCGTTGATGTTGGCCATCGAGGAGGCGAAGCCGCCACCGCCGACGCCGGCGGCGCAGGCGACCGCGAGCAGGGTCCCGTAGGAGACACCGGGGGTCAGGACGAGGGCGGCGAGCGCGGTCGGGACCAGCAGGAGCAGCACGCTGACGACCGTCCAGGTGCGCCCGCCGAAGCGGGTGAGGGCGAAGGCGTACGGGAGGCGGAGCAGGGCGCCGAGGGCGGTGGGCAGGGCGGTGAGGGTGAACTTCCCGGCCGGGTCGACGTGGTAGCCGGGGCCGAGGAACAGCACCAGGACGGACCACAGGCTCCACACCGAGAAGCCGAGGTGCTCGCAGACCACGGACATGGTGAGGTTGCGGCGGGCGGTCCGGGCGCCGGTGCGCTCCCAGAAGGCGCGGTCCTCCGGGTCCCAGTGGTCGGCCCCGGTGGGCGCCGGACCGGTGACGGTCATGCGGGTTCCTCCGACGGGGCGGGCGCGGTGGTGCGCACCGGCCAGAGGCGGAGCACGGCGGGGCTGCCGTCAGGGGCGGTGTCCTCGTCCAGGCAGCGGCCGTCGGTGAGGTCGAAGACCTGCTTGTACATCGGTGAGGCGAGTGTCGGCCGGTCGCCGCGGCTGCCGAGCAGGCCGCGGGAGAGCACGTACGCGCCGCTGAACGGGTCGCGGTTGTCGACGGCGTGCAGGGCGCCGGAGCGGTCGCGGAAGAGGGCGACCTGGTGGTCGGCCAGCAGGACGGCGACGCCGCGGCCGGGCTGCAGGTCGGCGAGGGCGCAGACGGGCTGCCAGTGGGTTCCGTCGTGGATCTCCACGGTCACGGGGCGAGCACCTCCAGTCGGGGGCCGGCCACCAGGACGGGGGCGGCGTCGGGGGCGGTTGCGGTCAGGACGTGGCCGTCCTCGTCGGGGCGGGCCGGGCGGATCTGGCCGCGTTCGGGGACGAAGGTGACGGCCGGGTCGGGGGTGCCGGGGGCGTTGACGAAGGAGGCGAAGCGGCGCAGCCGCTCCGGGTCGGCCAGGGTGGCGGCCCATTCGTCCTGGTAGGAGCCGATGTGACGGCCCATCAGGGCGTCGAGTTCGGCGCCGATGCCGAGGACGTCGTCGAGGACGACGGCGCGCAGGTGGGCGAGGCCGCCGTCGAGCCGCTCCAGCCAGACCGAGGTGCGTTCCAGCCGGTCGGCGGTGCGGATGTAGAACATCAGGTAGCGGTCGATGGTGCGGATCAGCGTCCCGCGGTCCAGGTCGGCGGCGAGCAGGTCGGCGTGACGGGGCGTCATGCCGCCGTTCCCCGCGACGTAGAGGTTCCAGCCGGCCGAGGTGGCGATGACCCCGAAGTCCTTGCTCCGCGCCTCGGCGCACTCGCGGGCGCAGCCGGACACCGCCGACTTGATCTTGTGCGGGGAGCGCAACCCCCGGTAGCGCAGCTCCAGTTCGATGGCGAGGGCGACGGAGTCCTGCATGCCGTAGCGGCACCAGGTCTCGCCGACGCAGGACTTCACGGTGCGCAGCGCCTTGCCGTAGGCGTGCCCGGACTCGAAGCCCGCTTCGACCAGCCGTCCCCAGATGGCGGGGAGCTGGTCGACGCTGGCGCCGAAGAGGTCGATCCGCTGACCTCCGGTGATCTTGGTGTAGAGGCCGAAGTCGCGGGCCACCTCGCCGATCACGATCAGGCCCTCGGGGGTGATCTCGCCGCCGGGCACCCGGGGCACCACCGAGTAGGAGCCGTTGCGCTGGAGGTTGGCCAGGAAGTGGTCGTTGGAGTCCTGCAGGGCGGCCTGTTCGCCGTCCAGGATGTGGCCGTTGGAGAGGCTGGCCAGGATGGAGGCGACGGTCGGCTTGCAGATGTCGCAGCCCTCGCCGGTGCCGTGCCGGTCGACCAGTTCGGAGAAGGTGGTGATGCCGGTGGCCCGGACGATCTCGTACAGCTCGGCGCGGGTCCGGGCGAAGTGCTCGCACAGCCCGGTCCGCACCTCGGCGCCGGTGGCGGCGAGTTCCTCGGTGACGACGGTGGTGAGCTGCTTGAGGCAGCTGCCGCAGCCGGTGCCGGCCCGGGTGCACTTCTTGACCGCGGTGACGCCGTCGCAGCCCTGGTCGCGGACGGCGGCGCGCACGGCGCCCTGGGTCACGTTGTGGCAGGAGCAGAGCACCGCGTCGTCGGGCAGGGCGATCGGCCCGGCGGCGGCGAACCCGGCGGGCAGCACCAGCTGTTCGGGTGGGACGGTGAGCGGGCGGCCGGCCTTCGCCAGCGGGCGCAGGGTGCCGTAGGCGTCGGTGTCGCCGACCAGGACACCGCCGAGCAGGGCGCCGTCGGAGCCGATCACCAGCTTGCGGTAGACGCCGAGCCGGCTGTCGCTGTAGAGCACGTCGAGCGCGCCCTCGGCGCTGCCGTGCGGGTCGCCGAAGCTGGCGACGTCGACGCCGAGCAGCTTGAGCTCGGTGGAGGTGTCGGCGCCGGTGAAGCCGGGGCCGGGGCGGCCGGCGAGTTCGCGGGCGGCGGTCTCGGCCATCTGGTAGCCGGGGGCGACCAGTCCGTAGACCCGGCCGTCGGCGGCCAGGGCGCACTCGCCGACCGCGAGCACGGCGGGGTCCTCGGTGCGGCAGCGCTCGTCGACGACGATGCCGCCGCGCGGTCCGACCGGTAGGCCGCAGTCGCGGGCGAGTTGGTCACGGGGGCGGACTCCGGCCGAGAACACCACCAGGTCGGCGGGGAGTTCACGGCCGTCGGAGAGGGCGAGGCCGCGCACCGCGCCGTCCGCTCCGGTGGCGATGCCGCTCGCGGCGGCGTCGGTGTGGACCCTGACGCCGAGGTCCTCGATCTTGCGCCGGAGCATGGCGCCGCCGCCCTCGTCGACCTGGACGGCCATCAGCCGGGGCGCGAACTCGACCACATGGGTGGCCAGGCCCATCGCCCGCAGCGCGCCGGCCGCCTCCAGGCCGAGCAGGCCGCCGCCGACCACCACGCCGGTGCCGCCGCCGTCGGCCAGCGCGTGCGCGGCGTCGGCCCGGATCGCGTCGAGGTCCTCGACGGTGCGGTAGACGTGGCAGCCGGCGGCGTCCCGGCCCGGGACGGGCGGCACGAACGGGATCGAGCCGGTGGCCAGGACCAGGGCGTCGTAGCCCAGTTCGGCGCCGGAGCGGGTGGTGACGGTGCGGGCGGCGCGGTCGACGGCCGTGACCGGGTCGCCGAGGCGCAGCTCGATGCCGTGCTCGGCGAGGAAGCCGGGCGGGCAGAGCGCGAGGTCCTCGGGGGTGCGGCCGTCGAACAGGGAGCTGAGGTGGACGCGGTCGTAGGCGGGGCGCGGCTCCTCGGCGAGCACGGTGACCCGCCAGTGGCCGGTGCCGGGCTGCTCGGTCCAGGCCTCCAGGAAGCGCTGGCCGACCATGCCGTGGCCGACCAGGACGAGGGCCGGCGGCCGCTCGGGCGTGTGCGACGACGTCATGCGTGACTCCTCGGGTGGGTGGGGAGGTCGGGGCGGCGGCCGTCAGGCCGCGGTGGCGGCGGGGAGGGCCGCCGTCAGCAGGTGGAGGGGGTGGCCGGTGAGCGGGTCGTCCCGCTCCCAGGCGTCGGTGAGGACGTCGAGGCCGGTCAGGTCGCCCAGCAGGATCGCGCCGACCAGCCGGTCCCCGCGCAGTACCAGCTTCTTGTAGCTGCCGCGGGTGGCGTCGGTGAGCCGCAGCACGTCCAGGCCCTCGCCGAGGGTCTCGTCGACGGCGCCGAACGCCGCGTACTCCAGGCCGCCGGTGGAGAGCCGGGACGACGGGCGGGAGCCGGTGTAGCGGGCTCGCGGGGCCGCGCCGGACAGTCGCCGGGCGAGGACGTCGGCCTGGTCCCAGGCGGGGGCGGCCAGGCCGTGCACGGTGCCGCGGTGCTCGGCGCAGTCGCCGATCGCGTGCACGTGCGGGGCCCCGGCGGCGAGCCGGTCGTCGACCAGGACACCGGTGGCGACCGGCAGTCCGGCGGCCTTCGCGAGCGTGGTGCTCGGGCGGGTGCCGCAGGCGAGCACCACCAGGTCGCAGTCGAGCAGTGGGCCGCCGGCCGGCCGTACCCCGATGACCCGGCCGGACTCCGTCGCCAGCGCCGGGGCGGGGCTGCCGCAGCGCACCTCGACGCCGAGTGCGGCCAGCCGCTCGCGCAGCATCTCTCCTGCCCGGGCGTCGAGTTGGCGGCTGACCAGCTGCGCCGACCGGTGCACGACCGCGGTCCGCACGCCGAGCGCGGCCAGCGCGCGGGCGGTGCTGACGCCGAGGACGCCGCCGCCGACCACCACGGCCCGGCGGGCGGTGCGGGCCTGCTCGGCGAGCCGGGCGCAGTCGTCCAGCGAGCGCAGGGTGTGCACGCCCCCGGTGAGGTCGCCGCCGTCCCCGGACCGGTACAGGCCGGGGATCGCCGGCAGCACCGGCTCGGCGCCGGTCGCCAGGACGAGCTCGTCCCAGGCCTCCACCGTCCCGTCGGCCAGGACGAGTTTGCGGGCCGCCGGATCGACGGCCACCGCCTCGCAGCCTGTGCGCAGCCGGGCGGAGCCGAGCGGCAGGGCGATCGCCTCGGCGGCGTACCGGCCGATGAGCACGTCGGCGAGCAGCACCCGGTTGTAGGGGGCGTGTGCCTCGGCGGCGTAGACGGTGACGGTGCCGGGGCCGCCCAGCGCGGTGTACCGCTCGACGAACCGGGCGGCCGCCATGCCGCCGCCGACCACCGCGATCCGGCGGTCCGCTCCCGCGCCGGCCATCAGCCCGCCGCCCGCTCGTCGGCGGCGTGGCCGGGGGCGGCGGCCCGTTCGGCCCGCTCCGCCCGATGGGCGCGCTCGGCCAGGTCGGCCGGCTCCCCCGCCACGGCCCGCTCGACCCGTACCGCGCAGGTCTTGAACTCCGGCATCCGGGAGACCGGGTCCAGCGCCGGATTGGTGAGGCTGTTGGCCCGCCCGGCGCCGGGCCAGTGGAACGGCATGAAGACCGTGTCCGACCGGATCGCCGCGCTCACCCTGGCCGGTGCCACCGCCCGGCCGCGCCGGCTCACCACGGCGACCGGGTCGCCGTCGGCGACACCGAGCCGCTCGGCCAGCCGGGGGTGCAGTTCGACGAACGGCCCGGGAGCCGCCGCGTTCAGCTCGGCCACCCGGCGGGTCTGCGCACCGCTCTGGTACTGGGCGAGCACCCGGCCGGTGGTCAGGTACAGCGGGTACTCCCGGTCCGGCTCCTCGCCCGCCGGCCGGTGGGTCACCGCGGCGAAGCGGGCGCGGCCGTCCGGGGTGGCGAAGCGGTCCAGGAACAGCCGCGGCGTGCCCGGGTGGGCCGGGTCCGGGCAGGGCCAGAACACCCCGTCCTCGGCCGCGATCCGCCGGTAGCTGATGCCGGAGTAGTCGGCCGCGCCGCCCGCCGAGGCCCGTCGCAGCTCGTCGAAGACCTGCTCGGCGTCGGCCGGGAAGCCGCGCTCCACGCCCAGCCGGCGGGCGAGTTCGCCCAGCAGCCACAGCTCGCCGCGCACGCCCTCCGGCGGGTCGACGGCGCGCCGGCGCAGGATCACCCGGCCCTCCAGATTGGTGGTGGTGCCGTCCTCCTCGGCCCACTGGGTGACCGGCAGCACGACGTCGGCCAGCCGGGCCGTCTCGGAGAGCACCAGATCGGCGACGACCAGCAGGTCCAGGGCGCGCAGCCGGGCGGTGACATGGGCGGCGTTCGGCGCGGAGACCACCGGGTTGGAGCCCATCACCAGCAGCGCGCGGGCACCATCCGGACCGCCGAGGCCGTCAAGCAGCTCGTAGGCGGAGCGGCCGGCCCGGGGCAGCGCGTCCGGGTCCACGCCCCAGACGGTGGCGACGTGCGCGCGGGCGGCCGGGTCCTCGATCGAGCGGTAGCCGGGCAGTTGGTCGGCCTTCTGGCCGTGCTCCCGGCCGCCCTGGCCGTTGCCCTGCCCGGTCAGGCAGCCGTAACCCGCGTACGGGCGGCCCGCGTTGCCGGTGGCGAGGCAGAGGTCGATCCAGGCGCCGACGGTGTCGGTGCCCTTGCTCTGCTGCTCCGGGCCGCGCGCGGTGAGCACCATGCCGGTCGCGGCGCGGCCGAACAGCTCGGCGGCACGCCGGAGCTGGGAGACCTGGATGCCGGTGATCCGCTCCACCCGGTCCGGCCAGTGCGCCATCGCGGCGGCCCGGGCGCGCTCGTAGCCGGTGGTCCGGGCGGCGACGAACGCCTCGTCCACCAGGCCGTCGGCGATCACCAGGTGGAGCAGTCCCAGGGCGAGCGCGAGATCGGTGCCGGGGCGCGGCTGGAGGTGCAGGTCGGCCTGCTCGGCGGTCCGCGTGCGGCGCGGGTCGACGACGATCAACGTGCCGCCGTTATCCCGCAGTTCGCGGAAGTAGCGGAGCGCGGGCGGCATCGTGTCGGCCGGGTTGGCGCCGACCAGGATCAGACAGCCGGTGTGCGGGACGTCCGCCAGCGGGAACGGCAGCCCGCGGTCCAGGCCGAACGCCCGGCGGTGCGCGGCGGCGGCCGAGGACATGCAGAACCGGCCGTTGTAGTCGATGTTCGCGGTGCCGAGCACCACCCGGGCGAACTTGCCGAGCTGGTAGGCCTTCTCGTTGGTGAGCCCGCCGCCGCCGAACACCCCGACCGCGTCCGCGCCGTGCCGCTCGCGCACCGTCCGCACCCCGGCGGCCACCCGGTCCAGCGCCTCGTCCCAGCCGGCCGCGCGCAGCGGGCCGCCCGGGCGGTCGCGCACCAGCGGCCCGGTCAGCCGCACGTCCCTGGCCAGCAGCGCGGGCGCCGAGCGGCCCTTGCCGCAGAGCGCGCCCCGGTTCACCGGGAAGTCCGGGCGCTCCGTCACCTCGACCGGCACCGCGCCGGGGCCGGAGGCCTCCGTCGGGCGCAGCCGCATGCCGCACTGGAGGGCGCAGTACGGGCAGTGGGTGGCGGTCTCCGCACCGGGGCCGCTCGTCGGGGCGGCGCCGCTGGTCGAGCCGGTGCCGCTCGCTGGGCCGGGGCCGCCGGTCGGGCCGGGTTCACTCGTTGGTACGGGCCCACTCACCGGGACGGGCCCACCGGCTGGGGCGGGGTCGCACGTAGGAGCGGGGTCGCTCGCTGGGACGGGGTCGGTCGCTGGGACGATGGGGCGCATGGCCAGAATCTCACTCCGGCCCGTTACGGCGCCGGGTCCGCCGTGTTGCGCGCACGGTACGGTTCGCTCACACGCTCCGTCACGCTGTGTGCGACACACCGCCCTTGACCTGGATGACGGTTCGATGACTCGCACTTGACCGGCAGGCAATCCCCCCGTAACGAACCCGTCGCATGCTGCCGACATGCCCACACCAACCGCCACCGGGCCGGGTCCCACCCCGCAGCCCGGTCCACTCACCGGCTTCACCATCGGGGTGACCGCCGTCCGCCGCCGCGACGAGCTGACCGCTCTGCTCGCCCGGTACGGCGCCCAGGTCGTCGAGGCACCCGCACTGCGGATCATGCCGCTCGCCGACGACCTCGCCCTGCGCGAGGCCACCGGGGCCTGCCTGGCCGCCCCGCTCGACTACGTCGTCGCCACCACCGGCGTCGGCTGGCGCGGCTGGATGAGCGCCGCCGACGGCTGGGGCCTGGGCGCGGCCCTCGCCGAGACGTGCCGACGGGCCGTCGTCCTGTCCCGGGGTCCCAAGGCCACCGGCGCCGTCCGGGCCAGCGGCCTCGGCGAGGGCTTCTCCCCCGACTCCGAGGCCACCGACGAGCTGCTGACCTGGCTGCTCGCCCGCCCGCTGGCCGGCCGGCGGATCGCCGTCCAGGAGCACGGGGTGCCACTGGCCGGCTTCGCGGCGGCGCTGCGCCGACGCGGCGCCGAGGTGATCTCCGTCCCGGTCTACCGCTGGGGCCCTCCGGACGACCCGGCTCCGGTACGGCGGCTGGTCGAGCAGACCGTCCGCCGCCAGGTGCACGCCCTCGCCTTCACCAGCGCGCCCGCCGTGACCGCCTTCGTCGCGATCGCCGAGGCCGACGGGCAGCGCGAACCGCTGCTCGACGCACTGCGGTCCGACGTCCTGGTGGTCTGCGTCGGCGCCCTCTGCGCACGGCCGTTCACCGAGCTCGGCGTGGCGGCGGCGCTCCCCGAGCGCGGGCGGCTCGGCTCCATGGTGCGCCTGCTCGCGCAGACCCTGCCGGGCCGGGGGCGTCGTGAACTCGTCCTGGGGGACGCCACCTTGACCCTCCAGGGCAATGCCGTCCTGGCCGACGGCGAGAGCCGCTGGCTCAGCCCGCGCGGCGCCGCCGTCCTGCGTGCCCTCGCCGAACGCCCCGGCCGGGTGCTCAGCCGCGCCGACCTGCTGCGCACCGCCTGGCCGGACGCGGGCGCCGACGAGCACGCCGTCGAGGCGGCGGTCGGCCGGCTGCGGGTGGCCCTCGGGCCGTACGGGACGCTGATCCGCACCGTGCCCAAGCGCGGCTACCGCCTGGCGGCGGCCTGATGGACGACCACCGACCGGTCCTGCTCGCCGTCGCGCACGGCAGCCGCCTCGCCGCCGGGGTCGCGGCGAACCACGCGCTGCTGCAGCGGGTCCGCGCACTGCGCCCCGGCCTCGACGTCCGCTGCTGCTTCCTCGACCTCGCCCGCCCCGGCCTCCCCGAGGCGCTCGCCGCGCTGAACGGCCGGGCCGCCGTGCTCGTCCCGCTGCTGCTCGGCGGCGGCTACCACCTGCGCGTCGACCTGCCGCGCGCGCTCGCCGCCGCCGGCCTCGCCCACCTCCCGCTCGCCCGCGCGCTCGGCCCGCACCCGCTGCTCGCCGCCGCGCTCGCCGACCGGCTCACCGCCGCCGGCCGGCCGCCGGGCGCGGGCCCGGTGGTCCTCGCCGCCGCGGGCTCCTCCGACCCGGCCGCCAACGCCGACACCGCGCGCGCCGCCGCCCTGCTCGCCGACCGCCTCGACGACGGCCGGCCGGTCGTCCCCGCCTACCTGTCCGCCGCCCGCCCCACCCCCCGGCAGGCGGTCGCCGCCCTGCACGCGGCCGGACAGCGCCGGGTCGCCGTCGCCCCCTACCTGCTGGCCCCCGGCTTCTTCGCCGACCGCGCCGGCGGCGCCGGCGCCCGCTGGACGAGCGCCCCGCTCGGCACCCACGACGCCCTCGCCCGCCTGGTCGCCCTCCGCTACGACGAGGCCCGCGCCGGCGCCCCGGCCCCCGACGGCGGCATACGAAGAGCCCTGCTGACGTAGCGGCGCGGCGGCACGACGGTCCGGCCGTGCGCCCTGCCACCGCGCCGAGCCGGGCCTCGACCTGTCGCCCCGAGGCTGTCGGCCTCCTCACACCCGCCGCCCAATCCGCCTCCGCGCCCCGCCGTCCGCCTAGGGTGATCTTCCTCGGCGCGGACCCGGATCGGGCGATGGGGTGGAGCAGATGAGCGTTTCCCTGACGGCACACCAGCTGATCGGGCTGCTGGTCGACCCCGGCGGCTACCGGAGCTGGGACGAACCGGGCACCGGCGAACCCGTCGACCCCGGCTACCGGGCGAGCCTCGCCCGCGCGCGGGAACGCACCGGCGTGGACGAGGCGGTGCTCACCGGTCTCGGCCGGATCGGCGGGGAGCCGGTGGCCCTGGTCGCCTCCGAGTTCGGCTTCCTCGGCGGGTCCATCGGCGTGGCCACCGCCGAACGGATCACCCGCGCCGTGGAGCGCGCCACCGCCGAACGCCTCCCGCTGGTCGCCCTCCCGGTCTCCGGCGGCACGCGGATGCAGGAGGGGTCCGCCGCCTTCCTCTGCATGCTGCGGATCACCGCCGCCGTGCAGGCCCACCGGGCGGCGGGCCTGCCGTACGTCACCTACCTGCGCAATCCCACCATGGGCGGGGTGTTCGCCTCCTGGGGCACCCTCGGCCAGCTGGTCCTCGCCGAACCGGGCGCGCGGCTCGGCTTCCTCGGCCCACGGGTGTACGAGGAGCTGCGGGGCGTCTCCCTGTCTCCCGAGGTCCAGCGCGCCGAGACGCTCGCCGAACGCGGTCTGGTCGACGCGGTGGTGGCACCGGAGGAACTGCGCGAGGTGCTGCGCCGCGCCCTGTCCGTCCTGACCCGTCAACCGCTGCCCGCCCCCTCCCCCGCCTCTCCCCTCACGGAGCCCGCCGAGCGTCCCGACGCCTGGCAGGCCGTCCTCCGCACCCGCCGCCCCGACCGCCCGGGCACCCGCGAACTGCTGCGCCGCACCACCGAGGAGCTGGTGCTGCTCGACTCCCCCGGCGGCCGGGACGGCGCCCTCGTCCGCGCGCTCGCCGTACTGGGCGGGCAGCCCGCCGTGGTCGTCGGCCAGGAACGCCGGGCCGGCACCCGGGAACGTCCCTTCACCGCCGCCGACCTGCGCGCCGTACGCCGCACCGCCCGCCTCGCCGAGCAGCTCGGCCTGCCCCTCGTCACGGTGGTCGACACGGCGGGCGCCGAGCTCTCCGCCCAGGCCGAACTGGACGGCGTGGCCGTCGAGATCGCCCACTGCCTGACCACCCTGCTCTCGCTGCGCACCCCCGTGCTCGCCGTCCTGCTCGGCCAGGGCTCCGGCGGTGGCGCGCTGGCCCTCCTCCCCGCCGACCACGTCCTCGCCGCCGCCAACGCCTGGCTCGCCCCGCTCCCCCCGGAAGGCGCCTCCGCCATCGTCCACCGCGACGGCACCCACGCCCCCGACCTCGCCCGCTCCCAGGGCATCACCGCCCACGACCTGGCCGCCGTCGGCCTGGTGGACACGGTGATCCCCGAACTCCCCGACGCCGCCGACGAGCCCGCCCCCTTCTGCGCCCGCCTCGGCCACGCCATCGCCACCACCCTCGCCACCCTCACCACCACCCCCGAACCCACCCGCCTCACCGCCCGCACCACCCGCCACCGCCGCCTGGGCGACACCCTCGACCTGCCCTGACGGCGACTGGGGGAGTGGGAAGTCGGCCGATCCGAACTCCCACTCCCCCAGCCCGCAGCGCCGACGCCCCCACCCGGTACCGCTCTCCCGCTCGCGGGCGCCAACCCCTCCACTCCGAGGAGGGCATCCACAGCCTCACCGAATCGCCACCGCTGCGCGTGCGCCCGGCCGAGGTCGATCAGGAGCCGGGATCTGCGCTCCGCCGAGAGCCGACCCGACGGCGGCCCCCGCGAGACGGACACGCCAAGTTGCTTCGCATCCACACCGCTTCGCTCCGCCAAGCACAGCTTGAACAGAGCGAAGTGACGTGGAGTGACGAGCGGGGGCCCGGCGCGGACGACCGTTGCGGCGGCGGGCCAATGCCGGATCAACCTCTCAAAACAGACACGTGGATAACTTGTGCGCATATACGACAAGTTTCGATGATTCGGTGCTTTACTCCCGTCTCAAGATCAGGCCCCCACGGCCCTGATCCCGGTGCGTACACGGAGGTCTGACGCCGTGCGTGCCGAAGCTTCCGACCTGGAGGGATGTCCGGAGTGAACTGGTCAAAGCGGGAGCCAACATCCGCCGACGGGCGCGGGCGCGTGTCCGCGCCCCGGCCCGGTGCGGGCGGGACAAGCCGGCCGGGGCCGCTCGGCGCGGCGCCACCGCTTCGAGCGCGGATCGCGCTCCGCGGCATATCGCCGCAGACGCCGGGGGGTGCTGAATGACCGCCATGATGCCGGGCTCGGGACGGCACCGGGCACGGCGGCTCCGATCGGGAGCGGTGGTCGGCGCGCTGGCGCTGACGGCGTCGACGCTCGGCCTCGCGGTCACCGCGTTGACTCCGGCGCCCGCGCAGGCGGCCGTGCCGACAATCACGTGCACGACGAACCCGAACATCTTCAACACCGGGTACAACGCGGCGACCGGTGGCGTCCTCGCCGACAACTCCAAAGATGCGAACTGGCAGGTCGCCGGGCCCTTCCCGGCGACGGCCGCGGTCTCCCCACCGCCGGGAGGTGCGGTGTTCGCCGCAGCCAACGTGGGCAGCCTCGCCCCGACCGTCTGGGCCACCAGCCCCTACAACAACGCGCAGTGGATCTCCCAGCAGACCAAGGCGGCTCCGGACCAAGGCCCGACGAACGGTGACTGGTACTACCGCTACCAGTTCGACCTCTCCCCGTCCGTCAGTCCGTCCGCCTTCGCGCTGTCGATGAACTTCCTCGCCGACAATGCCGTGGCCGAGGTGTACGTCAACGGTGTCGCCCAGTCCACCAAGACGACCGGGCTCCCGCAGACCACGCTGACCGCTCCGCCGCCGGCCGGGCAGATGACCGGCATCTACTACTACGCGGGCTTCACGACGGCGAACGCCGCGCAGACGACACTGAAGAACAACTGGCAGACCGGCCTGAACACGATCGACGTGCAGATCAAGTCCGGTGCGAACGCGGAGGGTTTCGACGCGCAGGTCCGGCCGAGCGTCCTGTGCCCGGCCCCCTCGGTGTCGCTGAAGAAGACCGCGACGGTCACCCCGGCCGCCGACCAGACGGGCGCGAAGGCCGGTGACACGATCACCTACTCGTTCGCGGTCACCAACACCGGTTCGACACCGCTCGTGTCGGTGGCGGTCAACGACCCGGCCCTCGGTGTCGTGACCTGCCCGAAGCCGCCGGCGTCGGGCCTGGCTCCCGGCGCCTCGATCACCTGCACGTCCACGACGACCCACACCGTGACCCAGGCCGACGTGGACACCGGGTCGGTGACGAACACCGCGACCGCGACCGGCACCAACGACGTCGGCATGGTCAGTCCGCCCGCCACCTCCACCGCCACCGTGCCCACCCAGGCACCGGCACCGGCGCTGTCGGTCAGGAAGTCCGCCGTCACCGGCCAGCCGGACAAGCTGGTCCTCGGTGAGCAGATCGCGTACAGCTTCGTGGTCACCAACACCGGCAACGTCACGCTGAAGGACGTCAAGGTCACCGAGGGCGCGTTCACCGGCACCGGTACCCCGCCGGTCGCCACCTGCCCGACCGCCGAGGCCGCCTCGCTGGCGCCCGGTGCTTCGACGACCTGCACCGCCACCTACACGGTGACGCAGGCCGACGTGGACGCCGGCTCGATCAAGAACTCCGCCACCGCCACCGGCAACCCGCCGACCGGACCGCCGCCGGTCTCCCCGCCCAGCGAGGTGACCGTCCCGGCACCGTCCGACCCGGCGCTGACCGTGGTCAAGTCCGCCTCCACCGGCAAGCTGGTCGCCGGTGAGAAGATCACGTACAGCTTCCGCGTCACCAACACCGGCAACGTCACGCTGAAGGACGTCAAGGTCACCGAGGGCGCGTTCACCGGCACCGGCACGCTCGACCCGGTCAGCTGCCCGAGCGGTGCCGCTTCGCTCGCTCCGGGCGCCTCCGTCGTCTGCACCGCCGGCTACACCGTGACGCAGGCCGACGTGGACGCGGGCTCGGTGAAGAACAGCGCCACCGGCACCGGCACGCCGCCGACCGGACCGCCGCCGGTCTCCCCGCCCAGCGAGGTGACCGTCCCGGCACCGTCCGACCCGAAGCTCACGGTGGTGAAGTCGGCTTCGACCGGCAAGCTCGTCGCCGGTGAGGCGATCACCTACACGTTCGAGGTGAAGAACACCGGCAACGTCACATTGAACGACGTGAAGGTCACCGAGGGCACGTTCACCGGCAGCGGCACCCTGTCGCCGGTCACCTGCCCGGCCGCCGAGGCCGCCTCCCTGGCCCCCGGCGCGACGATGATCTGCACCGCCACCTACACCGTCACCCAGGCCGACGTGGATGCCGGCTCGATCAAGAACACCGCCACCGCCACCGGCACCCCGCCGACCGGACCGCCGCCGGTGTCGCCTCCGTCCGAGGTCACCATCACCGAACCCCCAGCTCCGGCACTGGCGGTGGCCAAGACCTCCTCCACCGAGAAGCTGGTGGCCGGCGAGAAGATCACCTACAGCTTCCGCGTCACCAACACCGGCAACGTCACCCTCAAGGACGTCAAGGTCACCGACGGCCCGTTCACCGGCACCGGCACGCTCGACCCGGTCGTCTGCCCGGCGGAGGCCGCCTCGCTCGCGCCCGGCGCCACCGTCACCTGCACCGCCGGCTACACGGTGACGCAGGCGGACGTGGACGCGGGTTCGGTGAAGAACAGCGCCACCGGTACCGGCACCCCGCCGCGCGGCGAGCCGCCGGTCTCCCCGCCCACCGGGACGACCATCACGACGACCGACCAGCCCGGCCTGTCCGTCGTCAAGACCGGCCACAGCAGCAAGCCGGACGAGCTGGTGGTCGGTGAGCAGGTCCGGTACGACTTCACGGTCACCAACACCGGCAACGTCACGCTCAAGGACGTGCAGGTCACCGAGGGCACGTTCACCGGCACCGGCACGCTCTCCCCGGTCACCTGCCCGTCCGCCGAGGCCGCTTCCCTGGCCCCCGGCGCGACGATGACCTGCACCGCCACCTACACCGTCACCCAGGCCGACGTCGACGCCGGCTCGATCAAGAACGCCGCCACCGCCACCGGCACCCCGCCGCGCGGCGAGCCGCCGGTCTCCCCGCCGTCCGAGACGATCGTCCCGGCGCCGGAGAAGCCCGCGCTGGCGGTCGTGAAGACCTCCTCCACCGGCACGCTCGTCGCCGGCGAGCGGATCACCTACAAGTTCGCCGTCACCAACACCGGCAACGTGACGCTCAAGGACGTCAGGATCACCGAGGGCCAGTTCACCGGCAGCGGCAAGCTCGACCCGGTCGTCTGCCCGAAGGAGGCCGCTTCGCTGGCGCCGGGTGCGACGGTGCTCTGCACCGCCGGCTACACCGTGACGCAGGCGGACGTGGACGCCGGCTCGGTGAAGAACACCGCGACCGCCACGGGCACCCCGCCCAAGGGTGAGCCCCCGGTGTCGCCGCCGTCCGGGACGACCATCACGACGACCGACCAGCCCGGCCTGTCCGTGCTCAAGTCCGCCACCAGCGGCAAGGAGGACAAGCTCGTCGCCGGCGAGAAGATCACCTACAGCTTCGCGGTGCGCAACACCGGCAACGTGACGCTCAAGGACATCAAGATCACCGAGGGCGAGTTCACCGGCCACGGCAAGCTCGACCCCCTCACCTGCCCGAAGGAGGCCGCCACCCTCGCCCCCGGCACCACCGTCACCTGCACCGCCGGCTACACGGTGACCCAGGCCGACGTGGACGCCGGCTCGGTGAAGAACACCGCGACGGCGACCGGCACCCCGCCGCGCGGTGAGCCGCCGGTCTCTCCGCCGTCCGAGGTGGAGCTGCCGCAGGCGCCGAAGCCCGCGCTCGCGGTGGTCAAGTCCGCCGAGGCCGAGAAGCCCGGCAAGCTGGTCGCCGGCGAGAAGATCACGTACCGGTTCGCCGTCACCAACACCGGCAACGTCACCGTCAAGGACGTGAAGGTCACCGAGGGCGAGTTCACCGGAACCGGCAAGCTCTCCCCCGTCACCTGCCCGAAGGAGACCACTTCTCTGGCGCCCGGCGCCACCGTCACCTGCACCGCCGGCTACACGGTCACGCAGGCCGACGTCGACGCCGGCACGATCAGGAACACGGCCACGGGTACCGGCACCCCGCCGCGCGGCGAGCCGCCGGTGTCGCCCCCGTCCGAGGTCACCGTCCCGTCCGACGGACACGGCGCGCTCAGCCTCACCAAGAGCGCCGAGGTCACCGACGTCAACGGGAACGGGAAGACCGACACCGGCGACCGCATCGACTGGAAGCTCACCGTCGCCAACCAGGGCACCGCCACCGTCACCGGCATCAAGGTGGACGACCCCACCGCCGGTGCGGTGACCTGCCCCAGGACCAGCCTGGCCCCGGGCGAGACGATGACGTGCACCACCGAGCCGCACACCATCACCGCGCAGGACGCCCAGCACGGCAAGGTCGTCAACACCGCCACCGCCACCGGCGCCGGCGCCACCTCCTCCGAGGCCACCGCCACGGTGAAGGTCGAACCCGAGCCGGTGGCTCCCGGCACGCCCGGCAAGCCCGCCGCGCCCGGACCGACCGGCATCCTCGCCCGTACCGGCACCGCCGTCCTCGCGGTGGCCGGGATCGCGGGCGCGCTGTTGGTCATCGGCGGACTCGCCCTCGGCCTCAGCAGGCGCCGCCGCAACCACTGAACCCGTGATCGGCCGACCGGCTCCCGCCGGTCGACCGACCGGATCGCGTGACCTGTGCCCCGTCGGGCGCCACGGAATCCATCCGCGGCACCCGGCGGGGCACCGGTGCGAGAGGTCTCCGCCACGCGAAGTCCCCGCTCGCGCCGCCCCGTTGTGGTGCCGGTCTCAGATCAACCGCGACTCGATGCGGGGGCGCCGGTGGCGCTGGGTGACGAACGGGGACGCCGGGCGGTGAGTGCGCTCACAAGGAATCCCTCGGCACGACGGGCGGTAGTGCTCGGGCCGATACCCGGGCGGGGGTGAAGGAGCCGCAGGTCAGGGGCGTCGGCGGGGGGCCTTCGAATCGACGGCGCGCGCGACCGCTACGACGGGGCGTCGTAGCGGAGGGGCCTTGGCAGCGGGCAAACCCGTCTGGCAACAATTGGTCTCGTCGCCAGCCGCACCCGGTACCTGTCCCACCGGAGTGCGGCTCTTCACAACGACTGTCCGGCATACGCCCCGCGACCGTTTCGGCCCCTGTCCGGCCACGGTCCGGGCGGGGCGAACGCCGGCCCAACCTGATTGAGGTCTTGTTCTTCATGCCCGCTTTCAAGCTTCGTATGCGTTCCTCTGCCGCCGTTCTCGCCGGTGCCGCCGCCGTGACCGCCCTGGGTGCCGGCCTGGTGCCCGCCGCCGCCTCCGCCGCGACCCCGTCGCCGCAGACCATCGCCGCGCAGATCGTCCCGGCGAACCAGCTCAACTCGTTCAGCCAGATCATCGCCCACGAGTCCAGCTGGAACGTGACCGCGACCAACCCGTCCTCGGGCGCGTACGGCCTGGCGCAGGCGCTGCCGGGTTCGAAGATGGCCTCGCACGGCTCCGACTGGAAGACCAACGCCACCACCCAGATCCGCTGGGCGCTGGACTACATGAACGAGCGCTACGGCAGCCCGAACAACGCCTGGTCGTTCTGGCAGACCCACCACTGGTACTAAGCCGACCAGTAGCGGTACTCGACTTCACCGGACCATCTGTCCCCCCTCACCCCGGGGTCGGACAGGGATCACCGGGGTGACCCACGGCCCGGCCGCGCGCAATCCGCGCGGCCGGGCCTTCGGGCGTTCCCGGGCCGGTCGGGTCCGGGAGGCTCGGACATTCGGGCCGGGAGGCTCGAAAATCGAGGCCGGAGGCTCGGATATATTCGGGCCGAGACGAAGTCCCGCCACCGTTCGGGCCCCGCCCGGCCCCGCCCGAGGAGCACCCGGTGCCCAAGTCCCCCCGCACCCCGGCGACCGCCACCACCCAGACCGTGGCGCAGGTCAACCAGACCGTGCTGCTGGAGGTGCTGCGCCGGCACGGCTCGCTGTCCCGGCAGCGGCTCGCGGCCGAGAGCGGGTTGTCGACGGCGACCGTGCACCGGCTGGTCGAGGTGCTGCGGGCGGCGGGCCAGGTGGTGGTGGAGGCCGAGCGCGCGCCGTCCAGCGGCGGCCGGCCGCCGCAGCTGATCCGCTACAACGCCGGGGCGCAGACCGTCCTCGCGGTGGCGATGCGTCCGCGCCGGATCGTCGGGGTGGTCGCCGACCTGCACGGCAGCGTGCTGCACGAGGCCGAGCACCACTGGGCGGCGGGCCTCGGACCGGAGCGCGGCGGCGAGCCGTCCGCCGAGGACCTCACCGGACCGCTGCTGGCGCTGGTCGACGGACTGCGGGCGTGGGCCGCCCGGCACGCGGGCGCGCCGCGCGCGCTGGTGGTCGGGGTGCCCGGGGTGGTCCGGGACCGGACCGGGCTGGTGGAGTTCGCCCCGGCGCTGGACTGGCCCGGGCTGCGGCTGCGCGCGCTGCTGCACGAGCGGCTCGGTGTCCCGGTGGCGGTCGAGAGCAACGTGGACCTGGTCGCACTGGCCGTGCAGCACGGCGAGGCGGGTGCCGGGGTGAGCGACCTCGCCGCCGTGGTGGTGGGGATCGAGGTCGGCGCCGGGATCGTCCTGGACGGCCGGCTGCACCGGGGCCGGCTGGGGTCGGCGGGGGCGCTGGGGTACCTGATGGGCGACCGCCGGGCGCTGGACCGCCCGCTGGGCCGCACCGGCGACACCCAGGCGCGGATCGGCGACCACGCCGTCGACCGGCGGATCGCCGAGGCCGGGCTGACCGTCTCGGGGACGTCGGCCGAGCGGGTCGCCGAGCTGTTCCGGCTGGCCCTGGAGGGCGCGCCCGCGGCGGTGCGGCTGGTGGACGAGTTCACCGACGACCTGGCCGTGCTGGTGGCCAATCTGACCAGTGTGCTCGGCCCCGAACTCGTCGCACTCGGCGGGCGCCTCCTCTGGGAGAGCGGCGGCGAGATGCTGCCCGCGATCGAGTCCCGGCTGCAGGGGCGGGTGCCGGTGCTGCCGCGGCTGATGATGGTGCACTCGACCACCACCGAGCTGGTGGGCGCCGCCGCCGCGGCCGTCCGGTTGACCGACGGGGCCACCTTCATCACCCGCTGAGCCGCCCCGGGCTCCCTGCCTCCCGGGCACAGCTCCGCCCGACTATTTCTCAATGTGATAGAAACTCCTCGTGGCCCATCGACCCAAGGAGATCCGGATGTTCGCGGCCGCCTTCGCCATGGACCCGGTCCGCTTCCCCGATGTCTACGGCCCCGAGGCGCGCGCCCGGGTGCTGGCACGGGCGGACGTCGTCGAGGACCGGGCCGAACCGGGCGGGGTCTGGGGCCCCGAGCGGCTCGACGCGGCGCCGGACGCCCTGCGCGAGGTCGAGGTGCTGCTCACCGGGTGGGGCGGCCCCGTGCTCGACGCGGCGGCGCTGCAGCGGATGCCCCGGCTGACCCTGGTGCTGTACGCGGCCGGGTCGGTGCGGCGGATCGCCACCGAGGAGTTCTGGGCGGCCGGCATCCCGATCGTCACCGCCGCCCACGCCAACGCCGTACCGGTCGCCGAGTTCACCGTCGCGCAGATCGTCTACGCGCTCAAGGACGGCTGGCGGCACGTGCTCGCCGCCCGCGCCGCCCGCGCGCCGGTCCGGTCCGGCCGGGCCCCCGGCGCGTACGGGGCCACCGTCGGCGTGCTGTCGCTCGGGGAGACCGGGCGGCTGGTCTGCGAGCGGCTGCGCGGCTACGACCTGCGGGTGATCGCCCACGACCCGTACGCGGCGCCGCCGCCGGGGGTGCGGGCGGTCGGCCTGGACGAACTCTTCGCCACCGCCGACGTGGTGAGCGTCCACACCCCGCTCGTCCCGGAGACCCGGGGGCTGGTCGGCCGGCGCCTGCTCGCCTCGATGAAGCCCGGCGCCACCCTGGTCAACACCGCGCGCGGCGCCGTCCTCGACGAGCCGGCGCTGCTCGACGTGCTCGCCGAACGGCCCGACCTGTTCGCCGTGCTGGACGTCACCGATCCCGAACCACCGCTGCCCGGCTCGCCGTTGTTCACCCTGCCGAACGTCGTGGTCACCCCGCACCTGGCCGGCAGCCAGGGCCTGGAGCGGCGGCGCCTCGGCGACCTGGTGGTCGGCGAGTTCGAGCGGTGGACCCTCGGCGAACCGCTCCGCCACGCCCTGGAGCGCAGCACCTACGAACGGATGGCCTGACCCGTGCCGAGCCAACCACCCGACGTACTGGTCGTCCTGACGGACCAGCAGGCCTCCGACGCGATGGGTGCCGCCGGGAACCCGCACCTGAGCACCCCGCACCTGGACGCGCTGGCCGCCGCCGGCACCCGCTACCGGCAGGCGTACTGCGCCCAGCCGCTGTGCGCGCCCTCCCGGGCCAGCCTGCTCACCGGGCAGCTGCCCAGCGCGCTCGGCGTCACCGGCAACGAGGCCGCCGCGCCCGACGGCACCGCGCCGGAGCCGCTGCTGGGCCGGGTGTTCGCCGAGGCCGGCTACGACTGCGCCTACGGCGGCAAGTGGCACCTGCCGGAACTCGACCTGCCCGAGGGCCGCGGCTTCCGCCGCCTCCACCCGGCCGGCGACGACGCCGGACTCGCCCGCGCCGCCGCCGCCTTCCTCCGACACCCCCGCCCCCGGCCGTTCCTGCTGGTGGCGTCCTTCCTGGAGCCGCACGGCATCTGCGAGGTGGCACGCGGCCAGCACCCGAGGACCGGCCCGCTGCCCGCCCCGCCGCCCGCGGCACAGTGCCCGCCGCTTCCCGCCAACTTCCCGCCCGCGCCGTACGAGGCACGGCTCCCCCGGCTCGCCCAGCGCGCCTGGGCGCACACCCACCCCACCGCCGAGTGGCGCGAGGACGACTGGCGCCGCTACCGGCAGGCCTACTACGCGCTGGTCGAGCGGGTGGACGCGAACCTCGGCACGGTGCTGGACGCCCTGCGCGAGCACGAGCGGACGACCGGCCGGCAGAGCGTCGTGGTGTTCACCTCCGACCACGGCGACGGCGCCGGGGCGCACGGGTGGAACCAGAAGTGGGCGCTGTTCGAGGAGTCGGTGCGGGTACCGTTCCTGGTCGCCGGGCCCGGCAGCGCACCCGGTGCGGTCAGCGACCGGCTGGTGTCGACCGGGCCGGACCTGCTGCCCACGCTGTGCGACCTCGCCGGGATCCCCGCGCCGCCCGGCCTGCCGGGGCGCAGCGTGCGGGCACCGGAGCCCCGGGAGAGCGTGGTGGTCGAGACTCGCTGGGAGCTGCCCGGCTTCAACAACGCGCTCGGCCGGATGATCCGGGACGAGCGGCACAAGTACGTCTGCTACGCCTGGGGGGACCACCGGGAGCAGCTGTTCGACCTCACCGGGGATCCGGGCGAGATGGTCAACCTGGCGGTGGACGCCCGGCATTCGGCGCTGCTGGACCGCTTCCGCGCGCTGCTCGCCGGGCACTGTGCCCGGTCCGGCGACCCGTTCGCGCGCTTCGTGCCGATCGCCGACGGACCTTGACGGTACGTCAGTCGGATTCGGGGTCCAGGCCGAGCAGTTCGCGGGTGCGGCGGTACTTGGCGGCGAGGCGTTCGGCGGTGGCCGGGTCCAGACTCGCCAGCCGGGCCGGCGCGGAGTTGTGCGCGAGGTCGGCCTGCTTGACGACGAGGGCGCCGGGAGTGGCCAGGATGCGCGCGGTGTACTCCTCCAGCGGCTCGCCGGGCCGTTTGGTGAGCGCGTCCACGATGGCCTTGGTGGTGTCACCGAGGGCGGCGCCGGCCAGCCACTCACGCGTCAGCACGTCGTCCTCGACGGCGTCGTGCAGCCAGCCGGCCGCGATCTGCTCCTCGCTGCCGCCGCGCTCGGCGACGCCGTGGGCGACCGCCGCCAGGTGCTCGGTGTAGGGGTGGCCGTTCTTGTCGGTCTGCCCCGCGTGCGCGTTCCGGGCGATCCGCTCGACCTCGGCCAGGCTCAGGTACTCCACTCCGCCATGGTAGGCACAGGGCCCTGCGGGCCGCGCGGGGGCCTGCCGGTGGCGGCCGTGCGCCCGCCTGATTGACTTCCGGCGTCCCGCCCACCAGGCCCCGCCGGGCCCCGCCCGCGACCGCGCCGAGGGAGTCATGCCCAGCCTGCATCCGCTGCTGTCCGGTTTCGCCCCGATCTGGGCGCTGACCGGCGTCGGCTACCTGCTCGGCCGCAGCCGTCTGCTCGGCGAGCACGCGGAGCAGGTGCTGAATCGATTCGTCTTCCACGCGGCCATGCCCGCCGCGCTGTTCCTGATGATCGCCCGCACGCCGCTGGACCGGTTCGCCAATCCGTCGATGGCGGCGTTCGTCGCGGGCACGGTGGCCGCGGGCGGGCTCGGGCTGCTCGCCTCGCACCGGCTGTTCGGGCGCGGGGTGCCGGAGCGGGCGCTCGGCGCGATGGCCGCCGGCTACGTCAACTCGGCCAACCTGGGCATCCCGGTGGCGGTGCAGGTGCTCGGCGACGCCTCCTTCGTGGGCCCGGTGGTCCTGTTCCAGATCCTGGTGGTCACCCCCGTGGTGCTGACCGTCCTCGACTCGCGGCGCGCCGGGCTGCGGGCCGCGCTCACGCTGCCGCTGCGCAACCCGATCCTGCTGGCCGTGGGGCTGGGCGCCGTGGTGTCGGTGACCGGGTGGCATCCGCCCGCCGAGCTGAGCCGTTGCTGCGAACTGCTCGGCGGCGCGGCCGTGCCGACCGCCCTGGTGGCGCTCGGCCTCTCGCTCTGCCACCCGCCCGCCGTCACCGGCGCCTCCCGCTACCTGGAGGTCGGGACGGCGGTCGCGCTCAAGACCGTCGTCCAGCCGCTGACGGCCTGGGCGGTCGGCGCGCTGGTGCTCGACCTGCCGGCGCACCAACTGCTCACCGTGGTGCTGTTCTCCGCCCTGCCGACGGCGCAGAACGCGTTCACCTACGCGCGCGAGTACGGTCACGGAGCCGCCTTCGCCCGGGACGCCGTGCTCGCCTCGACGCTGGTCTCCATGGCCACCCTGTCCCTGGTCGCCTGGGCCCTCGGCCCGGGCTGAGAGAACCGGCCGGAGGAAAGCGGCCGGAGAAAGGCGGCCGGAGAGGACCGGCCGGAGAGGACAGGACCGGTGCGCGGAGACCGGCCCGGGAAAACCGGTCGCGCCCGAACCTCCGCCGGGTTAGAAAAGCCGGATGACCGACGCGCGCACGACCTTCCGCCCGATCATCCGTCCGCTGGAGGCCCACGAGTTCGACAGCTGGGCCCGGGTCCTCACCAACACCTACGGGGAGGACACGGACGAGGCGGAACTCGCCGCCGAGCGCGCCGTCCTCGACCTCGGCCGCTCCCTGGCCGCGTTCGACGGGGACGGCGAACCGGTCGGCGGAGCCGCCGCGCACATCCGCCGGCTCACCGTGCCCGGCGCCGAACTGCCCGTCGCCGGCGTCACCTGGGTCGGCGTCTCGCCCACCCACCGCCGCCGGGGCGTCCTCACCGCCCTGATGCGCCGCCAGCTCGACGACCTGCACGCTCGCGGCACCGAGCCGATCGCCGCCCTGCGCGCCTCCGAGGGCGGCATCTACGGCCGCTTCGGCTACGGCCCGGCCACCCGGGGCGCGCTGTTCCACGCCGACAAGCGCCTCCTGCGGCTGCGCCCCGGCACCGATCTCGGCACCGGCACCGTCCGGCTCCTGGACGCCGGGCGCGCCCGGCCGCTGGTCGCCGCCGTCTACGACCGGGTGCGCCGCGAGCGGGCCGGCTGGCCGGACCGCGCCGAGCTGTTCTGGGATGCCCGGCTCCGGGACGACCCGGGCGCGCGCGGCGGCGCCACCGCCCTGCGTCACGCCGTCCATCGCTCGGCCGACGGCACCCCCGACGGCTATGCGCTGTACCGGCTCAAGGACGACGGCGAGAACAGCGCGGTCCGGGTCGTCGAGGTGACCGCCGCGACGGTCCCGGCGTACGCAGCGCTCTGGGACCACCTCATCGGGATCGACCTGTTCTTCCGGCTGGAGTACGAGGGCGCGCCCGACGAACCGCTGGTGCACCTGCTCACCGACCCACGCGTCGCCCGGGTCAGTACGGTGGACCGGCTCTGGGTCCGGCTGGTGGACGTCGGCCGCGCGCTCGCCGCCCGCCGGTACGGCGCGCCACTGGACGTCGTGCTCGACGTCCGGGACGACTTCTGCCCGTGGAACACCGGGCACCACCGGCTGGTGGCCGACGGCGACACGGTCTCCTGCGAGCCCACCACCGCCCCGGCCGACCTGCGGCTGTCCGCGGCCGAGCTCGGCGCGGCCTACCTCGGCGGCACCACGCTGGTCTCGCTCGCCGCCGCCGGCCGGGTGACGGAGTTGCGCCCGGGGGCGCTGGACGCCTGCAGCACGGCGTTCCGGGGCGCGCGCGAGCCGTTCTGCCCGGCCGGGAAGGCCTTCCCGGCCTACTGAACGTGACAGCGCCCGCCCCGGCCCCCGACCGGGGCGGGCGCGACCGGCCTCAGCGGTCCCGGACGGCGATCAGCTCGCGGCCGCGCAGGGTGTACAGCACGCCGGCGTCGTCGACCGCGACCCTGGCGCCGCTGTACCACTCGGCGTCCACCTGGACGAGGACGGTGGCGGCCAGCGTCACGGGGTCCAGGCGGAAGAGCGTCTTCTCACTGATCCCGTACAGCCGGCCGCGGGCCACCAGCAGCCGCGGGTTGGCCGAGGTGACCGCCCGCAGGTCGGAGCGGACGTCGATCACCGGGGCGCGGCCCGGCCGGGCGGTGCGCAGGTCGGCGGCGAAGGCCTGCCCGTTCACCGTGATGCCGAACAGCCGGTGCCCGTGCACCTCCAGGCTGCTGATGCCCGAGCCGAAGTCGGTGGTGGTGCGCCACAGTTCGCGCCCGGCCACCGGGTCCCAGGCCGCCAGGTCTCCGCGCGGGCCGACGGTCCTGGCGTTGTCGCCGCCGAGGAACGCCTGCCCGTGCCCGGCCGCCACGGCGCGCACCAGCTGCTCCGGGCCGAGCGGGTCGACGTGCACGGTGGGCTGCCCGCTGCCGGGGCGGTAGGTGACGAACGAGCCGCCGCCGGTGGTGTCGGCCTGCACGCCGAGCAGCAGCAGGCGGTGCTCGTCGTCCCAGCGCACGGTCTGCGGGCGGTTCTGCTCCTGCGGCAGCCTCGCTTCCTGGACCGGCACCTCGTCGGCCCACGGCCGGTACCGCCAGATCCCCTGCGAGGAGTAGACGCCCAGGTAGAGCGTGCCGTCGTCGAGGACCACGGTGTCCTTGGCCTCGCCGGGGACGGGGAGCTTCCGCACCGTCCCGGCGTTCAGGTCGTGCAGCGCGAGGGAGCCGTTGCCGCCGACGTACACCCGGCCGTACCGGGCGGCCACCGACATGCCGAGCTGCGCCTCGGCGGGCGCGCCGGCGGCCACCAGGTCGGTGGTGGTGACGGCGGCCGTCGCGGTGGAAAGGGTCCAGGCGGTGCCGCCCTCGGTGACACCGGCCAGGGTGTCACCGATCCGGCCCAGGCCCCAGGAGTTTCCGTCGGGGACGGGCACCGCGAAGGCCTCCGGAGCGTCCGCGCCGAGCCGGTAGCGCCAGACGGTGCCGTGCTCGGTGGAGGTGAACCAGACGGTGTCGCCGAGGCGTTGGAAGTTGGTGACGCTCTTGGTGCCCGGCACCGGGAAGGAGCGCAGCACGGCATGGGTGGCCGGGTCCAGCAGGGCGACGTGGGCGGGCCTGCCCTCGGTGGAGACTGCGAGCAGGTCGTCGCCGAGGGCGGTGATCTGGCGCACGATGGTGTCGGCCGCGAGTTCGGGCGGGGTGATGTCGGTGACCCGGCCGGTGGCCCGCTCGACCGCGAACAGCGAGGCGAGGGTGGCCCCGCCGCCGCCCGCGAGGTTGCTGCCGACGCCCAGGTAGGCGTGGGTGGCGGTGGCCTCGACGGCCCGGCCCTGGGTGGCGCCCGGCGCGGGCGACGCGACCTCGGTGAGCACACCCGTGGCGGGGTCGTAGGCGTACAGCCCGGGGCCGGCCGCCCGGCCCTTCTGCCGGCCGGTGGCGAACAGCACGCCGTCGGGGGCGACCGCGACGTCCCGCACGTCCGCGCCGGGCACGGCGGCGAGGCCGCGCACACGGCCGTCGGCCGGGTCGAAGCGGTAGAGGTTGACGGCCTTCGGCGCGTCCGTCACGCCGAGGTACAGCACGCCGGCGTGGGCGGCCGAGCCCTGCACGAAGTTGCCGGTCGGCAGGACGGCGGTGCCGGTGACCCGGCCGGTCGGCACGTGGTAGCCGACCACCTTGGCCGGGGCCAGGTTGCGCGAGCCGATCCACAGCGTCTCACCGATCAGGGTGGCGCTCATCAGCGGGAAGTCGGCGTTGCCCGGGCCGAGTCCGGTCACCTCGGGGGTGCCGGACGGGCGGCGCGGCGCGGCCTGGGCGGGCCCGGCGCCGAGCGCGCCGGCCGCCGTCAGGGCGGTCACGGAGGCCGCGCCGCGCAGGAGTTGGCGGCGGGACGGTCGAGCGGACGGCGTCATGGGGTTCCTCGGAGGAGTCGGATCGGGCTCAGTGCTGCCCGGCGGCAGCGAGCAGCTCGCGGGTGTACGGATGCTCGGGGGCGGTGAACAGCCGCTCGGCGGGGGCCTGTTCGACCACCCGGCCGTGCCGCATCACCAGCACCTCGTCGCAGAGGTGGCGGACCAGCGCGAGGTCGTGCGAGATGAACACCAGGCCGACGCCGGTGCGGTGGCGCAGGTCGAGCAGCAGGTTGAGGATCTGCGCCTGCACCGAGACGTCCAGCGCCGAGGTGGGCTCGTCGGCCACCAGGACCTCCGGTCCGACGGCGAGCGCCCGGGCGATGGCCACCCGCTGGCGCTGGCCGCCGGACAGCCGGTGCGGCAGGGCGTCCAGCAACTCGGCGGGAAGGCCGACGAGTCCGACCAGTTCCTCGACGCGCCCGAGTGGCAGCCCGTGGGCGAGCAGCGGCTCGGTGAGTGCCTCGCGCACGGTCATCCGCGGGCTGAGCGAGGCGTACGGGTCCTGGAAGACGAACTGGATCCGGCGGCGCAGCGCGCGTTCCTCGGCCGCGGTGGCCCCCTCCCAGGAACGGCCGCCGACCCGGACGGTGCCGGAGCTCGGGCGCAGCAGCCCGAGCAGGGCGCGGGCCAGTGTCGACTTGCCGGAGCCGGACTCGCCGATCACCCCGACGGCCCGGCCCGGCGCGGCGGTCAGACCGACGCCGTCGAGCGCGGGCGCGCCCCGGCGGCGGCGCCCGTAGCGGACGGTGAGGTTCTCGGCGACCAGCACCGGTTCGGCGGCGGGCTCCGGCTCGGCGGCGGGCGCGGCCTTCGCGGACACCGCGGGCTCCGCGGGCTCCTCGGGTTCCTTGGGTTCCTTGGGCTCCTCGGGTTCCTCGGGAGCGGCCGGGGCCGACTCCCCCGGCGCCACCGGCACATGGCAGGCGTACCCGCGCTCCCCGCCCGTCCCCGGCTCCGTCGCCCACTCGGGCGCCTCCTGCCCGCACCGCTCCACCGCGGCGGCGCAGCGCGGCGCGAACGCGCAACCCGGCAGCGGCTCCCCGGCGGCGGGCGGACGGCCGCCGATCACGGCGAGCGGCAGCCCACGCGGGCCGTCCAGCCGGGGCACGGAGGCCAGCAGTCCGGCCGTGTAGCGGTGCCGCGGCGCCGCCAACAGCCGTTCGACCGGGGCACGTTCGGCGATCCGGCCGGCGTACATGACCTGGACGGTGTCGCAGCTGCGGGCGACCACGCCGAGGTCGTGGGTGATCAGCAGGACGGCGGTGCCGGTCTCGTCGCGGAGCCGGACCAGCAGGTCGAGGATGCCGGCCTGGGTGGTCGGGTCGAGGGCGGTGGTGGGTTCGTCGGCGATCAGCAGGTCGGGCCGGTTGGCCATCGCCATGGCGATCAGCACGCGCTGGCGCATGCCGCCGGAGAACTCGTGCGGGCGGTCGCGGTAGCGGCGGGCCGGCTCGGGGATGCCGACCAGGTCGAGGAGTTCGAGCGCGCGGCCACGGGCGTCGGTCCGGCTCGCGCCGTGCACCAGGGCGGCCTCGGCGAGCTGGCGGCCGATCGGCATCCGGGGGTTGAGGTAGGCGAGCGGGTCCTGGAAGACCATGCCGATCCGCCGGCCGCGGACGGCGCGGACGGCGGGTCCGGGGAGGGTGAGCAGGTCGGTGCCGTCCAGGCGGACGGTGCCGGCGGTGGTCCGGCAGCCGGGCGGCAGCATCCGGTTGACGGCGAGCGCGGTGAGCGTCTTGCCGGATCCGGACTCGCCGACCAGGCCGAGGATCTCGCCGGGGCGGATGGTGAAGTCGACGCCGTGGACCACCTGGTGGGGTCCGGCCTCGACGCGCAGCCCGGCCACCTCCAGCAGCGGCGATGCGCTCGTCGGGGCCGTCGGGGCCGTCGCGGCCGTCGGGGTGTTCGTCGTCGGCGCGGTCACCGCAGCTTCTCCCGGTTGAACGAGTCGGCGAGCAGGGTCAGTCCGAAGACCAGCAGGCCCAGCAGCAGCACCGGCGCGAGGGCGTAACCCGGGTGCAGGAAGAGGTACTTGCTGCCGGTGTTGATCATCGTGCCGAGCGAGGGGGTGGGCGGCTGGATACCGAAGCCGAGCACGCTCAGGCCGCCCTCGATCTTGGCGGCGTGCGCCATCGCCACGGCCAGCAGCGCGGTGGCGGCGTCGGTGACGTTGGGCAGCACGTACCGGCGCAGCGTGCGCGCCCTCGGCACGCCGAGCACCCGGGCGGCCACCACGTGGTCGCGGGCGAGCTGGGCGAGCAGGGCGGCGCGGGCCTGCCGGCCGAAGGCGGGCAGCGCGCTGAGCACGACGGTCACCACGACGCTGCCGAGGCCGGGGCGCACGATCAGCGCGATCGCCAGGCCCAGCAGCAGCCCGTGGAAGCCGAGCAGCAGGTCGAACAGGCGCTGGACGACCTCGCCGAGCAGCCGGTTCAGGCCGCCGAGCAGCCCGAGCAGGGTGCCGAGCACGGCGGCGGCGGGGACGGCCAGCAGGCAGACCAGCAGCTCGATCCGGACCCCGTACAGCGCCCGGGCCAGCAGATCACGACCGACCTCGTCGGTGCCGAGCGGGTGGGACCAGGACGGTCCGGCCAGCGCCTCGCGGCCCTGCTGGTAGGGGTCGGCGGGGAGCAGCAGCGGGCCGAGCAGCCCGAGCAGCACCACCAGGGCGACCAGCACCGCGCCGGTCCGCCCGCGCCGGTCGCGCAGCACGGCGGGCACGGCGGAGGGCAGGGCGCGGCGACGGATCGCGGCGAGAACGGTCGTGGTGCTCATCGGGCCTCCCCGGCGCCGGCGCGGGCGATCCGCGGGTCCAGCCGGCCGACCAGCAGCTCGGAGCCGAGCTGCACGGTGACGGCCACCGCGACCGCGAGCATGATCAGGGTCTGCGCGACCGGGTAGTCCCGCTGGTTGATCGCGTCGAGCAGCAGCTGTCCGAGGCCATGCCGGGCGAACAGCTGCTCGGCGACGACGGCGCCGCCGAGCAGCTCCCCCAGGTTGAGCCCGAACTCGAC
This sequence comes from Kitasatospora sp. NPDC058032, assembly GCF_042885845.1. Classification (NCBI taxonomy): domain Bacteria; kingdom Bacillati; phylum Actinomycetota; class Actinomycetes; order Kitasatosporales; family Streptomycetaceae; genus Kitasatospora; species Kitasatospora sp. NPDC058032. The sequence goes on from NZ_JBHVRK010000014.1 coordinate 172,205, forward strand.
GCAGAACGGCGCGAGACTGTTGGGCAGCACGTGCCGCAACAGGATCCGCCGGGGCGGGGCGCCCTTGGCGATCGCGGTGAGCACGAACTCCTCCTGCCGGGTGCGCCGCAGCTCGGTGGCGAGCAGCCGGGCGAGCACCACCGAGCCGGGCAGGGCGAGGGCGACGGCGGGCAGCGCCAGGTACTGCACGGACAGGTCCGGCGCGGTGAAGAGGTCCCGCTCGCCGCCGGCCGGCAGGACGCGCAGCAGCACGGCGAAGACGAAGACGAACAGCACCGCCGTGACGTACACCGGCAGGGCGAGCACGGCGGTGGTGAGCGGGTCGAGCGCCCGGGCCAGCCGGCCGCGCCGCTCGGCGGCCAGCGCGGCGCCCAGCAACAGGCCGAGCACGAGCATCAGCAGGCCTGCGGCGATGGCGAGTTGGACGGTGGAGCCGAGACTCTGGCCGATCATCCGGGTGACCGGTTCGCGGTAGTGGAAGGAGAGCCCGGGGTCGCCGCGGAGCAGCCCGCCCAGCCAGGTGACGTACTGGACGGGCAGCGGCCGGTCCACGCCGAGCTGGCGGCCGAGGTGGTCGCGCTGCTCCTGGTCGGCCTCGGCGCCGAGCGCGGCGGAGACCGGGTCGCCGGGGGCCAGGCGGAGCAGCAGGAAGACGGCCACCGAGGCGAGCCAGAGGGTGGCCAGGGCTCCGGCGGCCTTTCTGGTCCAGTACGGCACGGGGTTCTCCGGGGGTGGGCGGGGCGGCGTGCGGGGGGGTCACCGTCCCCGGGCGGTGGGGGTCGTCCGGGGACGGCGGTCGGCGGTCGGCGCCGGCAGCGGGTCGGCCGGCGCTCAGGCGTCCCGGCGGGTGTCGGTCAGCTTCAGGTAGCCCAGCGCGCTGGTGGACACCTCCCGCACCGAGGAGGCGAAGGCGTAGGTCTCCCAGGCGTGCGCGAGGGTGATGTGGAAGGACTGCGCGAGCAGGTACTCGGACAGCTCGTGGTTGACGTCGGCCCGGGCCCGCTCGTCGGCGGCGGCGAAGGCACGGGCCTGGAGGTCGGCGTAGGCCGGGTCGGTGACGTGCGAGGTGTTCCGGCCGACCTGCAGCGGCCCGGAGACGGTGATGCCGCTGAGCGGGGAGACGCTGACCATGCCGTGGTTGGCCACGAACAGGCCCTCCAGGGTGCCCTGCTGGATCTTCGGCTGGAGGGCGGCGTTGTCCAGCAGCTGCACGTCGACGCCGAAGCCGGCCTGCTCCAGGTCGTACTTCACCAGTTCGACGAGCGAGCTGAACACCGGCGAATTGGCGGCGGTGAGCGGCACCCGGGCGCCCTCCGCGCCGGCCTCGCGCAGCAGCCCGCGCGCCTTCTCCGGGTCGTGCTTGTAGCGGGTGACCTGGTCCGGGGTGACGCCGGGGGTGGCGGACGGCCAGGGCAGGCTGCTCGCCTCGGCGTGGCCGCCGTAGACCTGGTCGACGATCCGCTCGCGGTCCACCGCGTACTGCAGCGCCTGGCGGACCCGGAGGTCGTCGAAGGGCTTGGAGGTGACGACCACGCCGAGGAACGCCTGCTGGTAGGAGGCCTTGGCGGACTGCACCGTGAAGCCGGGGTTGCCCGCCAGCACCTTGAGGTCGCGCCCGGGGACCGCTCCGATCAGGTGCCCCTGCCCGGACTGCAGGGCGGAGAGCGCCGCCTGACTGCTCGTCACCGACCGGACGGTGATCCGCTCGAAGCGCGGGCGCCCGCTCTGCCAGTAGCGTTCGTTGCGCACGAGGTCGAGCTGGTTGCCGCCCTTGAACGACTGCCAGGTGAAGGGTCCGGTGCCGTTGACGGTGTCGCTCGCCCGGCCCTCGACGTACGTCCGCGCGTCCACCACCGGGTTGAAGGCGAGCGCGTCGAACAGGTTGCTGGTGGGCTTGGCGAGGGTGAGGGTGACCTCGTTCCTCGCGCTGGCCTTCACATCGGCGAGGCGCTCCAGCAGCGGCTTGACCTGGGAGGTCTTGGTGGCGCCGACCAGCGAGAAGACGACGTCGTCGGCCTCCAGCGCGCGCCCGTCGTGGAAGGTGACGTCCTCGCGCAGCTTGAGCACCAGCTTCAGCCGGTCGGCGCTCCACTCCCAGGAGGTGGCCAGCCAGGGCACCGGTTGGAGGGTCGCCGGGTCGAGGTCGACCAGCCGGTCCAGGACGAGGTTGACGAACGCCGGGGTGTCCGGGCCGCGGTGGAGCAGCTGGGTGGGGTCCGGCGCGCTGCCGTAGACGATCTGCAGGTCGGGCGCGGACGCCGCGGCGGTGCCGCCGGGGGCGGCGCCCGCGTCCGGGTCGGTGGCCGAGCGGCAGCCCGCCGCCAGCAGGGCCGCTCCGGCGCTCAGGCCGAGGAAGCCTCTTCGGGGCAGGCCGTGGTGACGGGCCGCTTCGCTCATGGTGCTGCTACCTCTTGGTGGTTGGGGGTTCTGCGGGACGCGGGCCGGGCGGCCGGCTCAGTACTGGGTGACGACCACGCTGTCGCTGTAGAGCACCACGTCGGGTCCGCCGGTCGGGTACGGGATGCCCTTGGCCGGGTTCCAGTTCGCCCGGTAGATCCCGGTCTTGAAGTACGGGGCCTGGTTCTGGTGGTAGTTGTTGAGCCCGCTGTGCGCGCCGACCTGCACGCCGTCGCGGTACACCGTGATCGAGCCGGGCGTGCTGTCGGTGGACCAGGTGACGTCGAACGCCCACTGGTTCCAGTGTCCGAACTGGACGCTGCCGAGCGGGATCACCGCCTCGGCGACGGTGGTCGGGTCGGTGAGCCAGTGCACCTTGAGGCGCCAGCTGCCGTCCTTGACGGTGAGGGCGATGGGCGGCTTGGTGTCGCTGCCGTCGGCGAGCGGGTAGCCGTGCCACTGGGCGACGATCGTCTCGGTGGAGGTCTGCACCCAGTCGGCGGGCAGGTAGTCGGCGAGGGCGAAGCGGTAGCTGCCCCAGCCGAGGGCGTTCACGGCCACCTCGGAGCGGTAGGACACGCCGTCGTTGGGGACGCTGAAGCGGGCGGCGAGGCCGGAGCCTCCGGCGGGCGCGCCGGTGACGGTGATGGTGCCGTTGCCGTCGATGCGCTGGCGGGTCCAGTGGGAGACGGTGCCGGACTCGAAGTCGTCGGCGAACACGGTGCCGGCCGCCGTGGTGCCGGCCGTCGTGACGGCGGCGGTGCCGTTCGCGACGGCCGCCGGGGCGGCGAGGGTGCCGGTCAGCAGGGCGGCGGCCAGCACGGTGCCGGCGGCCCGGCGCGCGGAGGTGAGGGCGGACATGGGGTACTCCTCGATCGGTACGGGTCGGTGGAACAGCGGGCGGTGACCGGGGCGGCCGGCCGACGACGGTGGGCAGGCGTCAGCCGGCCCGTCGACAGGAGGCCGCCGGTCCGCCGGCCCCCGCGCGGCCCACCCAGACCGGGCTGGACCAGGCCCACTGGTCGTTCTGCTGCCGGACCCGTACGTGGTAGAAGTCGCCGTCCCCGCCCGGCCGTTCGTCGACCAGGTCGAGGTCGGCGGCGAGCTCGCGGCCGGGCACCGCCCGGTCGAAGCGGTAGGCGCCCGAGACGAAGCCGCCGATGAAGCCGGTCCGCGGCCCCTCTCGCAACTCGCCGACGCTGTAGGAGGTTTCGACGCCGTTGACGAGCGCCGTCAGCCTGGTCCGGTCGTCGCCGGAGACGGCCAGCGAGAAGCCCTGGGTGGCGTCGGTCGCGGTGTTCGGGTTGCCCTCGGTGACGGTCCGCAGCCGCACCTCGCCCGGCCCGGTGCGCCACCAGTCGTGCGGCCGGTAGCTCGCGGGCTCCGCCTCCGCCGGGGCCACCGTCTCCGAGCCGCGCAACCGGGTCTGGACATCGAGCAGTTCACCGCCCTCGACGCGCAGGACGACGTCCCAGCGCACTGCCTCCTCGCGCCGCCCCCAGCCGACGGCGAAGCCGAGCGTGCCGTCGAAGCCCTTCTCCCCGCCCGCGGTGGCGAGGATCTCGGGCCGGGAGAGGCGGTGGATCGGCACGCCGTTGCGGACCACCTCGACGTGGTCGAGGGCGTCCCGGCCGCGCACGGTGACCTGGATCCGGCGGCGGTCGGCGGACGGCGCCTCGCCGCCCATCGGCACGCCGTTGACCGAGGCGGCGAGCAGGATGCGGTCACCGGTGATCGCGTAGGTGCGGCGCGCCTGGAGGGCGTCCCAGACCGCTTCCCGGGTCAACTCGGGCGCCCAGACGGCGAGTCGGCCGTGACCGTGACTGCCGGGAAAGGCGCTGTGGTGGTCGGTGGAACCGATCAGCCCGAACCGGTGGCCGAGCCGCAGCCCGTGCACGGCGGTGCCGGCGGTGTCGCGCGGCCCCATGGTGTGCAGGTAGTTTCGCGGCGCCTCGTCGGACTCGGCGCAGCCGTGCATCGACATCACCTCGACCACCGGGGCGAACTCCTCGGTGTACGCGTCCCAGTTGATGCCGCGCCGCCCGGTGCCGTAGCCGATGTGGTGCGGGAGCGCCCAGGTCCGCACGCCCTCGGCGGCGAGCGCGCGCAGCCGGGCGCGCAGCCCGTCCAGGTCGGCGGCGCGGATGATCTCGCCGCGCGGGCCGTCGAAGTACACGCAGTGGTCGCCGTACGCGAGGCTGTGCCACTCGAAGGACTGGAAGGTGACGAAGCGCCCGTCCTGGTGGGCGGCGGCGGTGACCTCCTGGACGTGCTCCCAGCGGTCGGCGAGGCGGGCGAAGCCCTCGGTGTGGTAGTCGACCAGACCGGCCAGCTCGGGGGTGCGCTCCGGCAGGTCGTGCCACCAGCCGTGGCCGGTGACGCTGGCGAAGTCGAGCTGGAGGCGGGCGTTGGCGTAGGCGTCCTCGATGGAGCCGTGGCCGTAGCTGATCCCGCAGTGGTTGTGGAGGTCGCCGACGTAGAGGCCGAGACCGCCGTAGCCGGGTGCGTCGGTGGTGGGGGCTGTCATCGGTTCGGGGCTTCCTCTGTTTGATCGACTCTGAGAAGAAGTCTTTCCCGATCTTCGAGGGAGGGTCAAGGCCGGGCCGAGCGGCGTCGTCCGATCGCCACATGGGGAAACATGTGATTCACAGAGCCACCCCATGTGACATGCCGCTTGCGGTGCAGGCCGACGCCCTCTCCATCACCCGAAAGAGGCTCCGCCACTTTCTATCGATCTGATAGAAAGTGGCGGACATCCTGCCACCGCCCCGTGAGGACGACAACCCGACGATGCCGATCACCACCCTGCCCACCGCGCCCGACCTCTCCGGCTCCGCCCTGGTCCGCGCGCCCGAACGCCCCGAGCCCGGCTACTGGGCGGGCTGCCCGAGCGTGCGCTACGAGCCCGACCACGACCGCTTCCTGCTCACCTACCGCGAACGCCGCCCGCGCGGCGCGGGCGGTTCGGGCGGTTCGGGCGGTTCGGGCGGAGCAGGCGGGGCCGCCGACCAGGACCGGGGCTGGCGCTGCGCCGTGGCCGAGAGCCGGGACGGCGTGGAGTTCCGCGACCTCTGGTCCGTGGAACGCGCCGACCTCGGCTCGCCCTCGATGGAGCGCTTCGCCCTGCTCCGCCGAGACGACGACTACCTGCTCCACCTCAGCTACGTCGACCCCGTCGACCGGCGCTGGCGGATCGACGCGCTGCGCGCCGACACCCCCGAATCCTTCGACCTCGCCACCCGCACCCCGGTCCTCACCGCCGCCGGCACCGACACCGAGGGCGTCAAGGACCCGTACCTGCTCGAACACGACGGCGGCGTCCGGCTGTTCGCGACCGTCTCGCGGTCCCGCGCCTTCACCGCCGGGGAACGCGCCCGCGCCCACGCCACCGCCGACATCCACACCACCGGCCTGACCGTCCAGCCCACCGCGCTCGCCGACTCCCCCGACGGCCTGCGGTTCACCGCCCCGCCCGGCCGGGCCGCCGAGGTCCTCGACGTCGGCCCGGCCGGCGCCTGGGATGCCTACGAGTCACGGATCACCGCCGTACTGCCCGACGGCTCCGGCGGCTGGCTCGCGCTCTACGACGGCTCGGCCGACGCGGACGGCAACTACGAGGAGCGGTGCGGGCTCGCCGCCTCCGCCGATCTGCGCCACTGGCAGCGCCTGACGCCGGACGGCCCGTGGCTGGACGTCCGCTACGCCGACGTGGTGGCGGCCCGGGGCCGCTGGTACCTGTACTACGAGTGGACCCGCCCGGACGGCGCCCACGAGCTGCGGGTCGCCGTCCTCGACGAGTTCGCCGGCCTGCGTCCCTAGGCCTTGGCCACTCAGCGGGTCACAGGCTGTCGACGAGGCCCCCGTCGACGACGAAGTCGGCGCCCGTGATGTTCGCCGCGCCGGGACCGGCCAGGAAGACCACGAGGTCCGCCACCTCCGACGGACGGGTGAAGCGGCCGGTCACCGACCGGGCCCCGGCGGCGCGGACCACGTCGCCGGGGTCGACGCCACGGGACCGCCCGACCGCGGCGGCGACGCCGTCCTCGCCCTGCCACAGCGCCGTCGCCACCGGGCCGGGGCCGATCGTGTTCACCCGCACGCCGTGCGGCCCCACCTCCTTGGACAGGGCCTTGCAGAAGTTGGTCAGCGCGGCCTTGGCGGCGCCGTAGTCGATGACCAGCGGGTCCGGCAGCCGGGCGTTGACCGAGGAGACGGTGACGATCCGGCCCCCGCCGGAGGCGACCAGGTGCGGCAGCGCGGCCCGGGTGGCGCGGACCGCGGACATCAGGTTGACGGTCAGGGTCCACTCCCAGTCCTGGTCCGTCACGCTCGGGAAGCCGTCCACCCGTGGGCGCACCGCCCCGACGTTGTTCACCAGCACGTCGACACCGCCGTGCCGCGCGACGGCCTCGGCGACCAGCGCGGCCGGGCCGTCGGGTGTCGCGAGGTCGACCTCCACGACGGTGAGGTCAGCACCCCGCCGCACGTGCGCGTCGAGGGCCTCGGTGCGGCTGCGGGACCCCGCGACGACATGGCATCCGGCCGCGAGGAACGCCTCGGTGATCGCGAGCCCGATGCCGCGCCCGGCCCCGGTGACCACGACGGCCTGTCCGGCCAGGCCCAGGACGGCGGCGTCGCCTCCGGCCGGGGGTGGTACGGGTGGTGGGGTCATCGCCGGACCTCCGGGAGTCGTCTGCTGTCGCCGGCCGGGTGCGGACGGCCCGTCCCGGCGGATCCATCAGACCGGAACCCCCGCGGTCCCGCATCAGGAGGCCACCCGCGCGCGGCCTTCCGCCGCTCCCGCTCACTCCGCCCGGGCCGCGGCCACCACCTCGGTCATCGTCGTCAGGAACCGCCGGGCCACCGCGAGCTCCGCATCCCCGAACACCCCCATCGCGGCGACCAGATCGGCGATCAGCCCGCCGAAGAAGCCCTGGCCGAGTTCGATCGCACGCTCTTCCACCAGCAGCCGCACCTTGCGCCGGTCCCCCGGATCGCGCTCGCGCCGGATCAGCCCGAGCCGCTCCAGCCGGTCGACCAGCCCGGTCGTCCCGGCCGAGTTCAGCCCCAGCGCCTCGCCGAGCCGCCCCGGCGTGACCACCGTCCCGGCCCGCGCGGCGTCCAGCAGGTGGATCAGCGCCCGCAGATCGGTCGGGTGCAGGCCGTTCCGCGCGGCGAACTCGGCCCCGAACAGGTCGAGTTCGACGGTCAGCCCGCGCAGCAGATGGACCAGCTGCATCGGCGTCCGCTCCGGCTCCACCGCTTCTCCTTCCCTCCGGGGTTCCCTGGACGTATTCTCTCGCTGAGCGAGATACATGCTCGCCGAGTGAGTACCTCGAACCCCGAGTACCTCGAACCCTGGGGGAAGACTATGTCCGCACACCCTGCCGCCCGCCCCGACCCCTCCCCCGCTGTTCCCCCCGGCACCCGCCTCGCCACCTTCCTCGCCGCCTACGACGAAGCCCTCGCCCGCTGGCCGCTCCCGGTCGAGACGCTCACCGTCCCCACCCCGTACGGCGCCACCCGGGTCAACGCCTGCGGTCCGCGCGAGGGCCACCCGCTCGTCCTGCTGCACGGCGGCGGCGCCACCGCCACCTGCTGGTCCGCCACCGCCGCCGCCCTCGCCGGAGCCGGCCACCGGGTACTCGCCGTCGACCTCGTCGGCGACCCGGGCCGCAGCACCCTCGACCGCCCCCGCCTCGGCGGCCTCCCCGACCTGCTCGGCTGGCTCGACGCCGTGCTCGACGGGCTGGGCGTGCCCGCCGCCGACCTGGCCGGCCACTCGTACGGCGGATGGATCGCCCTGCGGTACGCCCTGCACGCCCCCGCCCGGGTCCGCCGGCTCGCCCTGCTCGACCCGACCCAGTGCTTCACCGGCTTCCGGCCCGGCTACCTGCTGAGCGTCCTGCCGCTCCTCCTGCCGCCGCGCACCGCCGCCAAGGCCCGCGCCTACCTCGACCGGGAGAGCGGTGGCACCGGGCTCGACCCGGCCTGGCGCGAGCTCTACGCCCTCGGCTTCGCGGACTTCCCCGCCGCCCGCCCGGTCACCGGTCCCCGCCCGAGCGCGGCCGAACTGCGCACGCTGACCGCCCCCACCCTCGTCCTGCTCGCCGAACGCAGCCGCACCCACCAGGCCCACACGGTGGCCGCCCACGCCCGCCGGGCCCTGCCCGACGCGACCGTCACCGTCGTGCCCGGCGCCTCCCACCACACCCTGCTGACGGCCCACCCCGACGAGCTGAACCGCCACCTCACCGCCTTCCTGGCCCCCGACCGCCGCTGACCGGGCCCTGGATCACCGCAACCTCTCGGCAGCGCAATCAACCGGATGTGGAACCTGGAGCGGACCCGCACCATCGACGGGCCGCCCCTGGTCCAGTTCGCCACCAAACAAGTGCGGCTACTGCCTCGACCTGCCCCTGACCGTCCACCCCCGCTACGACAGCTCGTGGCACGGCGGCGTCCACGAGGGCTGCGACGACCACGTCCGGCGATTCGCCGACCGGGGCACGCCGACCCGCCGGCCCCGCACACTCCTTCCGGAGGGTGCGGGGCCCCAACCCGGTACGCGACCTAACGCCCCGCCAGCCCGGCGATCAGTGCGCCGAGGGCCACCTCCAGGTCACCGCAGCGCTCGCCCACGCCCACGAAGCCCACCTCCACCAGCACCCGGCCCAGCGCGGGCAGACGCTCGCGGTCCGCGGACTCGATGACGGTCCGCCGCTGACTCGGTTCGCGGGGCGGACTGACGGGGTGTTCGGAGAGCAACTCTCCGAGGACCAGCTGCCAGCAGGCGCGGAACGCGGTCAGCGCCCGCTCGGGCGACAGCCCGGCGGCCATGAGATCGGCGAGACAGGCGTCGTTGAACGCCAGCGCGTTCCGGGCGACCAGCTCGCCCCGGACCAGCACGGTCACCACCCAGGCGTGGCCGGCCAGGTAGTCGTGGGCACCGAGCAGTCGGCGCAGCAGCCGCTCCTGCGGCCCCGCGCCCGGGACGTCGACCGGCATGCCCTCCGCGATCTGCTCCAGGACGGCGATCAGCAGCGCTTCCCGGTCGGTCACGTGCCGGTACAGCGACGCGGGCGCCGTGCCGAGCTCGGTGGCGACGGCCCGCATGGTGAGCACGTCGATGCCGTCGCGCTCGATCACCCGGCGCCCGGCGGCGACCACCCCGGCCGTGGTCAGCCCGGGGCGGGGCCGCTTGCGGCCGTACTTGCCGCGCCCGGCCTCCGGCGGCTCCGGGCCGACCGGCCCGGCCGCCCCGTCCGCCCCGTTCGCCTCGTCCTCGCCGACGCCCGGCCGGCTGCTCCGTTCTGACACGCCGCCATCCTGCCATGCCTGCGCCAATCCGCCTCCGACCTGGACACTTGCACCACTCAATAAGTAAGGCTTACCTTACGCGAACAACGTTCGCACCGGAGGTCGCCATGCCCGAGTCCGCGCCGTCCCGCACCACCACCGCCACCGCCGCCCCACCCGGGTCCAGCACTCCCCGACCCACCGTCCGACCCACCACCGCCCGTGCCGGCCTGGTCCTGGTCACCGTCTCCGTCTGCCAGCTGATGGTCACCCTCGACGCCAGCATCGTGAACATCGCGCTCCCCGCCATGGGCGAGTCCCTGGGCTTCGCCGACAGCGCCCTGCCCTGGGTGGTCAACACCTACGCGCTGGCCTTCGGCGGACTGCTACTGCTCGGCGGCCGGATCGCCGACCTCGTCGGACACCGCCACGCGGTCCTTTCCGGCCTGGTGCTGTTCGGCCTCGCCTCGGTGCTCGGCGGGTTCGCGCAGACCCCCGCCCAGCTGATCGCGGCGCGGGCCGGCCAAGGCGTGGCGGCCGCCGTCCTGGCCCCGATCGGGCTGACGCTGATCATGGTGACCTTCGCCGAGGGTGCCGCCAGGGCGCGGGCCGTCGGCATCTGGTCGATGGTGACGGCGGGCGGCAGCGCGCTGGGCGTCCTGCTCGGCGGAGTGCTGACGGACCTGCTCGACTGGCGCTGGGTGTTCTTCGTCAACGCGCCGATCGTGCTCGCCGGCCTCGTGCTGGCCCTCCGTTCGGTGCCTGCCGTCCGACCGCCGCTCGCCGGCCGCCCGGACGTGCTCGGAGCCGTCCTCGGCACCGGCGCGATGACCGCCCTGGTCTACGGCCTGATGGAGACCGACCGCCACCCGTGGGGTTCGGTCCGGACGCTCGGCACGCTCGCCGCCGCCGTCCTGCTCGGCCTCCTCTTCCTGGTCTGGGAGGCGCGCATCGCCCGGGCGCCGATCGTCCGGCTGGGAGTGCTGCGGGCCCGGACGGCCTGGGTGTCGAGCCTGCTGGTCACACTGCTCGGCGCGGGCATGCTGGTCGGCTTCTACTTCTGCTCGCTGTTCCTGCAGAACGTCCTCGGCTACGGCCCGCTGGCGGCCGGCGCCGCGTTCCTGCCGTTCTGCGCCGGGACGGCGGCGGGCAGCATGGTCGCGGGACGCATCGTCGCCCGCTTCGGCGGCCGGGCCACGCTCACCGGCGCGCTTGTGCTCGCCGCGCTGGGGATCCTCTGGTTCGGCGGACTCGGCCTGGACTCCGACTATCTGACCGGCTTTGTCGGACCGTCCATCGTGACCAGCGTGGGCGTCGGCGTCTGCATGGTCGCCAACACCGCGATGGGCACCTCCGGCGTCGATCCCCGCGAGGCCGGACTGGTCAGCGGGCTGCTCAACGCCGGCCGCCAGTGCGGGGGCAGCATCGGGCTCGCCGTCCTGTCGACCGTCGCGGTCACCGCCACCCGCCGGGCCGCCGCGGACGGGGACGCCGCGCGGGCCGCCCTCGCCGCCGGCTACGACCACGCCTTCGTGGTCACCGCCGGGGTGCTCGGGTCGGCCGCCCTGCTCGCGCTGTTCTTCGTTCCGTCCCGCCCGCAGACGCCGGTCCGTCAGTAGATCAGGTATCCCGGCCGGTGCCCCTCGTCCTCGATCTCACCGTCGGCCTGGGCCTTCAGCTTTCGGGACAGCGCCTCCAGCGCGCGTGAGGCCGCGACCTCCTCGCCGATCCTGGCGAGCGGTCGGTCGTCCACGCTCCGGGTCGACTCCCCGCGCGCGGTGAGGCCCGGGGCCCGGGCGCCGGTCAGCCTCGCCTGGCATCCGGTGTGGACGCCGTCCTCCTCGAAGCTCAGCTCCACATCCCACTGGTTGTGCATGCCACACCTCCTGGCGCCGGTCCCCGTCGCGCCTGCTCGGGCCGGTACGGGCGGTGCCCGCGACGGGCCGCTCACACCAGCGTGCGCCCCCCGGCCCGACAGCGGCAACCGGGCACCGGGCCACCCCGTACGCCGCCACCCCGTACGCCGCCGCTACGGAGCGCGACCCGCCGGACGGCGCGGCTGCGCAGGTCGGCGCCCCACCCCGGCGGTAGGCTGGCCGCAACGCGCGCCGATGCCGCGGGACACCCCGCTCCGGATCGCCGGGCCGCACGGGCGGACCCTTCCGAGCCGCCACCCGTCCGAGGAGCCACCCCGGAGCGGAGCCGCCCCGGAAACCGGGCGGTGGTGCGGTGCGGTCAACAACCCTCGGGTGGTCCCTCCGTGGCGGTCTTCGTCCTGGCTCTGAGCGCCGCCTGCTTCCTGGGCCTCGGATTCGTCCTCCAGCAGCACGCGGCGCAGCGGGCCCCGCGTGCCGATCTGCTGCACTGGCGGCTGCTGCTCGACCTGTTGCGGATGCCGGAGTGGCTGCTCGGCACCGCCTTCATGGTCACCGGGCTGATCCTCTCCGCGCTCGCCCTCAACAAGGGCGAGGTCTCGCTCGTCGAACCGCTGCTCGCCACCAACCTCATCTTCGCGATGGCGCTCGCCCGGGTGCTGACCCGCCAGACGCTCGGGCGCTCCGGCTGGGCCGGGGTGCTGCTGCTCGCGCTCGGCGTGACGGCGTTCATCGTGGCCGGCCGCCCGACCGGCGGCGGCGCCCCGGCGAGCGAACTGCGGCACTGGCTGGTGGTCGGCACGGTGGTCGGGCTGACGCTGCTGCTGATCTCCACGGCCCGCCGGCTGCCGCTGTTCGAGGAGGCGACGGTGCTCGCCCTGGCCGCCGGCCTGCTCTACGGGCTGCAGGACGCGCTCACCCGCACCACCACCCAGCGGCTCGACCACCAGGGGCTGGACGCCGTGCTGCGCAGTTGGCAGCCGTACGCGGTGGTGGCGGCCGGGGTGGTCGGGCTGCTGCTGGTGCAGAGCGCCTTCGAGGCCGCACCGCTGCGGATGTCCCTGCCCGCGCTGACCGCCGCCCAGCCGATCACCGGGATCGCCTGCGCGGTCGGGTTCCTCGGCGACCGGCTCCGGGTCACCCCCGGTGCGCTGGCTTGGCAGGCGGCCGGCCTGGTGGCCATCGTCATCGGCGTGGTGGTCATCGGCCGCCACCCGGCCCTGCCCGGCACCGTCGGCGAGACGCTGGAGTCCATCGGCGAAGTCCCGGACGACGCCGTGGACAACGCCGTGGACGACCCGGCGCAGGCCCCGGACGCCGACCCGACCACCGATCGGCCCACCGACCCGACCGACCCCGATTGACCGACCGCAGGAGCCCCGATGTGCTGGAGTGCCCGGGCGGACCTCGCCGTCGGCGGCGCGGTGACCGCCGTCGGTGTGCTCTGCCTGGTCCGCGTCCGGCGTTCCGGCCGGTCCGAACGCCTGCCGCTCGCCGCGCTCCCGCTGGTGCTCGGCGTGCACCAGCTGATCGAGGCGGCCGTCTGGTTCGGCGCCGACGGTGACCTGCCCGCCGCCCCGGCCACCTGGGCCCGTACCGCCTGGGCGGTGATCGCCCTGCCCCTGCTCCCCCTCCTGGTACCCATCGGCGTCCGCCGCGCGGCGCTCGACGCCGGCCCCTCGCGACGGCGGCTGCTCACGGCGCTGGTCCTGCTCGGTCTGCTGGTCGCCGTGCCGCTGGCCCACGCCGTCGCCACCCATCCGGTCGACGCCACCGCCCACGCCCACACCCTCGACTACCGCATCGGCGTCCCGCATCCCGCCCTCCTCCTGGTCGGCTACCTCCTCGCCACCGTCGGCGCCCTGCTTGTCAGCGGCGACCGCCGACTGCGCCGCCTCGGCGTCGTCACCGGTGCCGGCGCCCTCGTCTGCGCCCTCCTCTGGCGGCTGGCCTTCATCTCCACCTGGTGCGCCCTCGCCGCCCTCGCCTCCGTCCTCCTCCTCCACTGGACGTCCACCCCCCACACCACCCACCCCCGACGGGGAGCCGTCAGCCCACCGGGCGGCGCCGCCACTCCAGGGGAGTGACCCGGGCGAGCCGCTCCGGATCGGTCTCGCCCTCCCCGTCGGCCTGCTCCACGACCCGCTCCCGCCACAACCGGCCAGCGCCTGTGCCTGTGCCTGTGCCGGAACCGAAGCCGGCGACCAGCCTCCCGCACGCGCCTCTCCCGTCGCCTCCGTCACTCCGCCGGGACCGCCACCGCCGCATCCGCCGGGGTGGGTCGCTTCTCTTCCGGGGCGCTGCTCGTGGTGGCGGCCGGGGTGCGGCCACGGGTGCGGTCCATCTCGCGCCACTCCGGTCGGAGGCCGGACAGGGTGGTGATGACGAAGTAGAGGCCGCCGCACACGAGCAGCACGGGTATGAGCCCCATCGTCGTCACGGTGGCGCCGGCCAGCAGGCCGCCGAGCGGGATCCCGGCCCAGGCGAGGGAGTCGCTGAGGGCGTTGACCCGCCCCAGCAGGTGGCGTGGCACCCGCTCGAAGAGGACGGCGCCGAGGATCGGGTTGAGGAATCCGGAGCCGAAACCGCTCACTACGAAGACGGCGACCACCACGCTCATCGGCACGTCCAGGGCCAGGACGACGAACCGCGGGGCCCCGCAGAGCAGAAAGCCGACGAAGAACACGGTGCGGCGTCGGAGCCGGTGGGCGACGGCCGCCGCGATCAAGCTGCCGGCCACCGCCGCGACCCCCCAGGCCGTCCCGGTCAGGCCGATCGCGGCGGGGCCGCCGCCCGACTCCCGGGCCCAGACCGGGACCAGCACCGTCAGGAACGCCGCGTCCAGGAGGTTGGTCAGTGCGATCGTCACGATGATCGTCAGCAGCAGCGGTTCACGCCGCAGGAACGCGAAGCCTTCTCGGAAGAGCTGCCAGTATCCGGCGGCGGGCCCGTCCTCCCCGGCCTCGGCCGGGGCCGGGGCCGGGGCCGGGGCCGGGGCCGGGGCCGGGACGGCGGCCCGGCCGGTCCCACGCGGCAGCGCGACGGCGATGGCGAGCGAGCCGAGCGCAAAGCCGATCGCATTGGCCGTCAGACCGGCCATCGGGCCGAGCAGGGCGACCAGCGCGCCGCCGACGGCCGGGCCCAGTGTGGTGGCCAGCCGCTCGATCACGCCGGCCAGGCCGGTGGCCCGCTCCAGCGGGACGCGGGCCCGGTCGGCCGCCTCGGGAACCATGACCTCCTTGGCGAGGTCCCCCGGGCCGCGGGCGGCGCCGATCACCGCGACCATGACCAGCAGCAGCCAGAACGGAAGCAGTCCCAGGCCGTGCAGCAGGGGCACCAGGCCGGCGGCGACGGCGCTCACCGCGTCCGTGGTCCAGGAGACGACCCGTGGACCGAGCCGGTCGATCACCGGGCCGGTGAACGCCTTGACCAGCACGTACGGCGCCAGTTCGACGAACGCGACCACACCGGTCATCGTGGCGCTGCCGGTGGTGGCGAGCACGAACCACGGCAGGGCGATGGCCGACACCCGGGTGCCGGTCAGCGAGATCGCCATCGCCGTCAGCACCCCGGCCAGCGGCCGCAGGCTGCGCGGCCCGACCTCCGGAACGGCGCCCGCGGAGGGAACCGCGGTCCGCGCGGTCATGATCGCCCCTCCGCCTCGTTCGCGTCCGCGCCGCTCTGCGGTTCCGGCAGCACCTGGACGACCACGGCGACCCGGTCCGTGCCCTCGGGAACGGGCGCCCCCGGGGTGATCCGGCGGTAGCGGGCTATCACCGCCGAGAGGTCTCCGGCCAGGGCCCGGGCCTCCTCCGGGGTGAGCTGAAGCACCATGTCGCTGAGGTCCAGCGCGTTCCGCCACTCGACCGGCATGGTCTCGTACGCGTTGAGCGCCGTCTGAGCGGTCAGGGTGTGCGCCGCCACGATCGAGCGCAGATAGCCGAGCGCCGCCTCGGGATCCTGCTCCGCGAGCTCGGTGTCGGTCCACCACGTCACCTGATGGACCGACTTCCACCAGCGGTCGCGGGCGTTGCCCCGCTCGGTGTCCTCGGCGACGAAGCCCGCGGCCGCGAGCTGGCGCAGGTGGTAGCTGGTCGCGCCGGAGTTCAGCCCCAGCTGTTCGGCCAGCCTGGTGGCGGTGGACGGGCCGTTCTTGCGCAGCAGCCCGATCAGCTGCACGCGCACGGGATGGGCCAGGGCCCGCAGGCCCTTGGCGTCGATCACGACATCGGTCTGCGGATCCGGGCCGTGCGGCCACCTGCGGTCATCGGTCATGGCAGCACCATAGAACCGCAAAGAACTCTTCGCAAAGGTTTTTTGCGAAGAACTCTTTGTGGATTCGAACAGGGCGCCGGCCGACGGCCGGGTCCGCACGGGCCGCCGTCAGTCCCGCGCGACCGTCAGCACCACCACCACCGTGAGCCCGCCACCGGGCGTCTGCTCCACCTCCAGCCGGCCCCCGGCCGACCTGACCAGGCCCGATATCGACGGACCCACCCGCTCGGACCCGCCCTCCGGCCCACCCGCACGCCCACCGCCCGCACCGCCGCCGTACGCCCTGCCGAACAGCCACCGCCGCGCCTCCGGCGGTTCCGACGAGCCCCGGTCGACCACCCGCAGCTCGACCCGGGCCGACTCCGCCGCCCACGGATCCGGCCCGCCGAAGACCTCCGCGAACTCCGCCCGGCCCCAACCGCCCGACCCGCCGGAAGCTCCCCGGCCGCCGGGCCGACCGGCCGGTCCCGGCAGCGCGTCGGCCCGCACCAGCACCCGCGTACCCGGCGGGTTGCGGCGGATCGCGTGGTCCACCAGCCCGGCCAGCGCCGCCTCCAGCCGCACCGAGTCGGCGACCACCACCGGCAGCCCCACCGGCACCCGCACGGTCACCGCCGACGCCCGGCCGCCGCCCCGCAGCACCCGCCCCACCAGCTCGGCCGGCTGCACGTGCCGCGCGTCCGGCACGCACCCACCGGCCCGGTCCGTCCAGCGCAACCGCTCCAGCTCCGGACGCGACAGCGGTTGCGGCCCGGCCATTCCGCCGGGCCCGGAACGCCCGTGACCACCGGCGGCCACCGTCGCGACCGCGCCGCCGAGCGCCCCCGCCCGACCGACCGGTTCCGGCCGCCCGCCCCCGCCGACCCCCTTGAGCAGCCGAGCGCCCGCCAGCGCCCCGGACCGCCCGAGCGGACCGAGGCCGCCCAGCGCCCGGGCGCCCGACGCGACGTAGCCCCAGAGCTTCCCGCCTGCCATCGTCCTGCCCCTCGTCCCGCGCGGACCGGATCCACCGCCTCCGCAGCGGCCCGGTGCGGGCCGTCTCCCCGGCCCTGGGCCAAGCCTGCGTCCCCGCCGCCCGGGTGACAATCCGGCTCTCGGGCCCCTGGGGGCACTGCCACCCCTCCGACCAGCGGGGCCGTCCCCCGCCGACCGTCGGGAGCACCACACCGGCGCGCGCCCTGCGCCGTGCGCCCCCAAAACCACTGCCCGCCGGTCTCCCGCGCCGCCGCCCACCCCGCCGCCCGGCCACCGCCGCATCGCCGCCGCCACCCTCGGGGTCCGGCCGACTCCGCCCGGCCCGCTCCGCCCGGCGAACCTAGACTGACCCCATGGCCCGGCTCAACGACAAGGTCAGGGAGCTGCTCCAGGAGTACGCCGACCTGATCTCGATCACCGGTGGCGACGGCTTCCGCGCCCGCGCCTACGAGAAGGCCGCCCGGGCGGTCGGCGGCCACCCCGACGACATCGACGGCCTGGACGTCAAGGGACTCCAGCAGATCCCGGGCGTCGGCAGGTCCACCGCCGAGAAGATCGCCGAGTACCTCGCCGACGGACGGATCGAGGCCCTGGAATCGCTC
The DNA here is from genome assembly GCF_042885845.1 of Kitasatospora sp. NPDC058032. NCBI lineage: Bacteria > Bacillati > Actinomycetota > Actinomycetes > Kitasatosporales > Streptomycetaceae > Kitasatospora > Kitasatospora sp. NPDC058032. The sequence continues at coordinate 189,627 of NZ_JBHVRK010000014.1, forward strand.
CGGGCCAAGATCCCGGCCGGCGTCCGCGCCATGATGTCCATTCCCGGCGTCGGCCCGAAGCGCGCCCTCGCCCTCTACCGCGACCTCGGCATCGCCTCCGTCGACGAGCTCGCCGAGGCGATCCGCGCCGACCGGCTGAGCGAGGTGCCCGGCCTGGGCGAGCGCAGCGGCGAGAAGATCCTGCACGGCATCGAGCTGATGCGGCAGTCCGGCGGCCGCACCCTGCTGGACACCGCGACCGGCCTGGCCGACCAGCTCGTCGCGGCACTGCGGGCCGTCCCCGGGTGCACCCGCTGCGCGTACGCGGGCTCGCTGCGCCGGATGCGCGAGACGGTCGGCGACATCGACGTGCTGGCCACCGCCGAGGACTCGGCGCCCCTGATGGCCGCGCTCACCGGACTCCCCTACGCGGCCGAGGTGATCGGCAGCGGGCCGACCAAGACCTCGGTGCGCACCACGGAGGGCATCCAGGTCGACCTGCGGGTGGTTCCCGAGGAGGACTGGGGCGCGGCGCTGGTGTACTTCACCGGCTCCAAGGCGCACAACATCAAGCTCCGGACGATGGCGGTCCGGGCCGGGCTGAAGCTCTCCGAGTACGGGCTGTTCGAGGCCGAGGGCGGCGCCAAGATCGTCTCGGCGAGCGAGGACGAGGTGTACGCGGCACTCGGCCTGCCGTGGATCGCGCCACCGCTGCGCGAGGACCGGGGCGAGATCGAGGCCGCCCTGCGCGGCGAACTGCCGGAGCTGGTGACCGAGGCGGACCTGCGCGGCGACCTGCACACCCACACCGACCTGACCGACGGCCTGGCCACCCTGGAGGAGATGATCGACACCGCGGCCGCCCGCGGCTACGCCTACTTCGCGGTCACCGACCACGCCCCCGACCTGGTGATGCAGCGGATGACCGACGAGAAGATGCTCGCCCAGCGCGAGCGGCTGCGCGAACTGGCGGGGCGTCACCGGCGGATGCGGCTGCTGCACGGTACCGAGCTGAACATCGGGCCGGACGGCACCGTGGACTGGCCGGCCGAGTTCCTGGCCGGATTCGACGTCTGCGTGGCGTCGGTCCACTCGCACTTCGGCGCGGACCGCGACGCCCAGACCCGCCGGCTGATCCGGGCCTGCGAGAACCCGCACGTGCACGTCATCGGCCACCTCACGACCCGGCGGATCGGCCGGCGCGGGCCGATCGACGTCGACCTGGACGCCGTGTTCGCGGCCGCCGCCCGGACCGGCACCGCCGTCGAGATCAACAGTTCGCCGCAGCGCCTCGACCTGCGCGACGAGGACGTGCTCCGGGCCAAGCGCCACGGCGTGAAGTTCGCGATCGACAGCGACGCGCACGCCACCCCGCACCTCGCCTACCCCCGGTACGGGATCGGCACGGCGCAGCGCGCCTGGCTGACCGCCGAGGACGTCATCAACACCTGGCCGTGGCAGCGCCTGAAGCGGTTCCTGCGCAAGGACGCGCTGCGCGACTGACCTGCCCGCCCGATTCGGGCTACTTGGGATGATTCAGGAGAAATCTTCCCGGAGCCTCTGGTGCATCCACCATCCCGGGCGCATCATGGTAGTGGACCTGCGGGGTCGTCGAGGAAGTTCGACCGCAGGAGGCAGTGGCGACAGATCGAGACGGATCAGGGTCTGCCGCTGGTACCTCGGTCGACGATCGAACCACATGGCCGGAGGACGTCACGTCCGGAGGCCAGCCTCCACCTCGCAGGTTCCGCGCGCCCCGCCACCGACCGCCGACCGCCGACCGTCAGCCGCGTCACTGCGCGGGCGGCACCGCGTAGCCCATCTCCCACGCGTGCACGGCGATGCCGACCCGGTTCTGCACCCCGAGCTTGCGCTGGATGCTGGCCACATGGGTCTTCACCGTGCCCGGGGAGATGAACAGCTCGGCGGCGATGTCCGCGTTGGTCCGCCCGGCCGCGACCTGGCCGGCGATCTCCACCTCGCGTTCGGTCAGCGGCGCCGCCGGAGCGGAGCGCCGGTCCACCCGCCGGGGCGCGGCCATGTGCCGCAGCAGCCGCACCGTGACGGACGGGCTGATCAGGCTCTCCCCGCCCGCCGCCGCGCGAACCGCCTCGGCCAGCAGTGCCGGACCGGAGCGCTTCAGCAGGAACCCGGAGGCCCCGTGCCGCAGCGCCGGGTAGACGTACTCGTCGAGGTCGAAGGTGGTCAGCACCACCACCCGCACCGGTGTCACCGCCCCCGGAGCGGCCAGCCGCCTGGTCAGCTCCAGCCCGTCCATCCGGGGCATCCGGATGTCCACCAGCGCGACGTCCGGGCGCAGTTCCGCCGCGAGTTCGAGCGCGGCGACCCCGTCGGCCGCCTCGCCGACCACGGCGATGTCGGGCTGGGCGTCCAGGATCCGCCGTACGCTCCGGCGCACGGCCTCCTGGTCGTCGGCGATCAGCGTGCGGATGGGTTCCGGGTTCGGACTCGTCACGCACGGCAGTCTCGCACGGCGGTGACAGACGGCGGTGACGCGCGCCGCTCCGAGAGGCCGGGACTCAGGCGGGCCCGGCGCCCTTGAGGTCGGTCTTCTTCCCGTCGCGCAGCACGGCCGTGTTCAACGGCACCTCGACGCGGAACCGCGCGTCGCAGTTGGCGAAACCCGAACAACTCGCCTCCAGGGTCAGCGTGTTCTCCTCCAGCACCCAGCTGCTCCGCTCCTTGCCGATCCCGTCCGCCTTGAACCACCGGGTCACCTTGACGTCCTGACGGTCCGCCGTGACCAGGTCGGTCGGCACGTGGTGCAGCGCGACGACGTTCAGGGTGCTGCCGCTGAACGTGAAGACCGTCGACTCGGGATCGGCGTCCCCCGCCTTGGCGCAGCCGGCGACGGCGGTCAGCAGAACGGTCACCGCCAAGGCCGCACCCGCGACGGGTATCCGGCCCGCGCCCGGCCCCGGCCGCCGTCCGGGCCCGAGGCGACGGCGACCTCGACGACCCCGGACGGAAGCCGGCGCGGCGACGGGCACGTCGAGCCGGTTCGGATCGGCGGGCACAACAGGTTCTGCGCGAACGGCGGGCACAACACGCACGGCGGGCACGGCGGGCACGGCGGTCATGGCGGCTTCTCCTTCGACGGGCGCGTCGGTCACGGCTACGAGCATCCCCTCCCGCCGCGCCGCCGCCATCTGCCGATCGGCAGATCTTCGGCCACCGATTTCCCCCGCCACCCCTGCCGATCGGCCTACCTGACGGGCAGTTCGCAGCCGGTCCGCCACCCCGCCGGCCGCAGCGGCCCCGCCTCCAGCGTGCCGCCGTGCGCGGCGAGCCGTTCGGCGAGCCCCACCAGCCCGGTACCGCCGCTGCCCGGACGCCGCCGGAGCAGGCCCCTGACCCCGGAGCCGCCCCCGCCGTCGTCGCTCACCGACACCACGACCGCGGCCACCACGCCCCCTCCGGCTCCCGGATCCCCGCCGCCGCCCGGCCGCACCTCCACCCGCACCACCGCCTCCCCGGCTCCTGGCGCGTGCCGCCGCACATTGGTCAGTGCCTCCAGCACCGCCGCGTACGCGGTGGCCTCGGCCTCCCCGGAGAGCTGGCCCACGGCCTCCGGCGCCGCCTCCAGCCGGGCCCGGGTCGGCCCGGTCGTGCCGAAACGTTCCACCAACTCCGGCAGGTCAGCCAGCCCGTACACCCGGGTCGCCCCCGGCGTGCACGCCCCGGCGTGCACGCCGCCCCCGTCCTCGCGCGGCTCCCGCAGCGCGCCCACCATCGCGTCCATCGAGTCCAGTGCCCGCAGCCCGGCCTCCTCCAGGCTGCGCAGCAGGGCCGCCGTCTCCTCCGGTGTCTGGCCCGGCAGCTGCCCGGCCTGCGCCTCCAGCACGATGCCGGTGATCTCGTGCGCCACGAAGTCGTGCAGCCCGCGCGCCACCTCCAAGCGCTGTTCGCGCCGGGCCCGGGAGACCGCCCGCTCGCGCCGCGCGTCCAGCACCCGCAGGTAGAGGCAGACCCCGACCACCACGGTCAGCGGAAGCAGCGAGAGCAGCACGGCAGCCAGCGAACCGGCCCAGGCCGCGCCCGGCGTCCGCAGGGTCCAGCGCAGCGGAACGGCCACCACCGCCGCGACCGCCAGCGTGCCGACCGCACCCGCCCACCGGCCGCGGGAGCGCCGCGCCACCCGCCCGGCGAGCACCACCAGCGCCGTCCACTCGAACGGCAGCCAGAACGCGGACAGCCGGTACGGGCCCGAGTAGGCGAGGTCGAGCAGCAGCGAGAGCGCCGCCACACCGCCCGCCGCCCCCGCGAGCGTCACCCGCCGCCACGGCCAGGGCAGCACGGCCGTCAGGACCACCACCGCGGCCAGGGACGCCAGGAGCAGCGCGGCCGCACGCTGCCCCGGGTGCGCCAGTACGACGGGCAGCAGGACGGCGCACGCCGCCACCACCCCCACGGGCCTGCGCAACCGCGCGCCGACAGCGGACGACGCACCGGGTGTGGACGGCACCGGGCCGGACTCGACAGGCATGGCTCCGAGCCTACGGTCCGGCCGCCCACCGCCCTTCGCCCCCTCCCGGGCCCGGCCCGTATCCTCCGAAGCCATGACGAAGGTGTACGTGCTGGACGGCACGCGGATCGGTACGACGGACGACTTCTGGCGCGCGATCGGCGAGGCGGTCAACGGCCCCGGAGGCTACTTCGGCCGGAACCTCGACGCCCTCGCCGACTGCCTCGGCGGCGGGTTCGGCACGCCGGACGACGACGACTTCGTGGTGGAGTGGCACGACCACCGGCCCTCCCGCGAGCACCTGGGCCACGCCGAGACGGCCCGTCAGCTGGAGCTCCGGCTGGCGCGCTGCCACCCCACGAACCGCCCGGGCGTGGCCGCCGAGCTGGCCGAGGCGCGAGCGGGACGCGGGCCGACGGTGTTCGACTGGCTGGTCACGATCTTCGAGGAGCGCGCCCCGGGCGTCCTGCGGCTCCTGTGACGTCCCCGAAGCCGCGCCCGAAGCCGCCCGCACGGTACCGTTCGTCCGGACCGGCACCGGCGCCCCGGCCGAGAGCACGGAACACCGAAGCACGGAGCGCGGGCACGCGCACGGACACGGAACACGGACACGGAGACCGAACCGGAGGACCACCCCGATGAGCGAAGCGCCGCCCGACTACGGCCGGCTCGCCGCCGTCGGCCCGTACTTCGCCCTGGACGCCGCCACCGGGCCCGCCCAGGCCCCGCCACCGGGCTTCCGGCCGCTGCGGGATTTCTACGCCCCGGGCCCGGACGGGCCGTTGGCGCGACGGGTGCGGGAGGTGGCCCGGCGCCTGGGCACCGCCGAGCCACGGGTCGCGGCGTCGATCCTGCACCTCGGTCTGGCCGCCAGGTTCTGCTCGGTGGGCCTCGGCGCGGCCGTCCTGCTCGGTGAGGTGCCCGACCTCGGGCCGGAGCGGGCCTGGGTCCGGGTCCCCGAGCAGGGGCCGATCGACCTGTGGCTGCCGTACTCGCCCCCGGCGGAGCCGGCCGCCCCGGCCGACCGGGCCCCGCTCGCCGACCGCGTCCGGCGGACCGTCGTCGAGGGGCAGTTGGCGGACCTGGCGGCGGCCGTCCGGTCCGTGGTCCCGCTCTCCGAGGGGCTGCTGCGCGGCAACGCGGCCTCCGCCCTGGCCGGCGCGCTGCGGATGCTGGACGCCCACGCCCCGCACGTCCCCCCGGCCCGGGCACTCGTCGCCGGGTTGCTCGACCGTCCACCGCTGGCCGGAACCGGCACGCTCACCGGGACGCCCACCGGCGCCGCGTTCCGGCGCACCAGCTGCTGCCTGTACTACCGGGTCGGCCCGCAGGCCGGCGTCTGCGGCGACTGCTGCTTCACCCGTCCCCCGGGCCCCCGCCGAACCGGGCCCGCGGGTGTGCGCCGGCCAGACCCGGGTCAGGGTTCCAGCGTCGCCGCCAGCAGGTTCGGGTCGGCCATCGTGAAGTAGGCGGCGCTCGGCACGTACACCGTGTCCCCGCCGATGCCGACCGAGGTGGGGTTGGAGAGGCCGTCCGCCGCGTCGAGGACGGTGTGCCGGGAGCCGTCCGGGCCGAGGTGCACGACCTCGCTGGCGGGGTTGAGCGCCGCGAGCAGGTCGTCACCGGGGCCGACGAAGGCGAAGTCGTCGAGCCCGGCGAGGCCGTCGGCGCGGACCTCCGCCGGACCGGCCGCGCCGTCCGGGCGGACCGGGATGCGCAGCAGGGAGCCGGTGTCGGTGTTGCCGACCCACACGGCGCCGCGGTGCACCTTGAGGCCGTTGGCACCGAAGGCGCCGACCGGCTTGAGCAGGGCGTCGTCCGACCAGACCACCGGGGCGCCGCCGTCCAGCGGGACGGTCCAGACCAGGCCGAGCGCCGAGTCGGAGGAGTACAGCACGCCCGCGGGCGCGTCCAGCGCGAGGCCGTTGGGCAGGCTGTCCGCGGGGAGCGCGGCGATCCGCTCGGGCGCGCCGCCGGGGCAGAGCCGCCAGATGCCGGTGAGGTCCGCGGTACCGGTGGCGTAGCCGAAGTACAGCGTGCCGTCGTGGGCGCGGACCAGTCCGGAGACGACGGCGCGGCCGAGCACGGGGGTCGCCGGGTGCGCGGGCTCGGGCAGGGTGGCCAGGACGGTGAGGCGGCCGTCCGGGTCGACGCGGCCGACCTGGCGGGCGAAGGAGAAGGTGAGGTCCACCGAGCCGTCGGGTTCCACCGCGATGTTCTCGGGCTGGAGGTGCTGGGCGATGTCGAAGTGGGCGACGATCCGGGGGTCGGAGAGCGGCGGTGCCACGGCCACGGCCGGTGTGCCGGCGAGCAGCGCCAGCGCCAGGACGGCGGCCGGGGCACCGGACAGCAGGGCCGCCGGGGCCGGGCGGGCGGAGCGGCGGAACGGTCGGGGCACGGCGGGACTCCTCAGGGGGACGGCGGATGGCGGCCCTCGTCAGCACAGCACGCGCGCCCGGTGGCCCCGGCGGCGGCGGGCTGTGCCGCCGCGAGGATCGCCCGGTCGGCCGCGCGTCGACGCCCGGCGCCCTGACGGGCAGCGACGGCGGGGCCCGCGACCGGCTTGTCCAGAACCGGTCGCGGGCCCCTGATCCCCACCGGGCGCCGATGCCCTTGGCGCCCGGTGAAGCAGTGCGGCGTCCCACGCTCCCACGGTCGCACGACCGCGCGTGCGCCCGAACGGTCAGACCGCGACCGCCGACTCCTCCATCTCCTCCTCGGCCCCGGAGTTCTCGGCCCCGGAGTTCTCGGTCCCGAACTCCTCCGTCCCGAACTCCTCCGTCCCGAACTCCTCGGTGCCGGAACCCGCGGTCCCGGAGCCCGCGGCCTCACCGCCCGCCTGCTTGCCCGCCGCCCGGCCGCGCCTCTCGTACAGCGCCGCACCGGTCACCAGCACACCCGCGGCCACCAGCCAGAGCACCAGCACCAGCACGTCCCCGCCGAACCCGGCGCCGCCGTCGAAGTACAGCAGGCTGCGCACGCCCTCCAGGAAGCCGGCGCCGGTCCAGAAGAAGTGCAGCCCGCCGAAGAACCCGTTCTGCAGGTCCGGCCGGTAGACACCGCCCGAGCTGGTGAAGTTCAGCATCACGAACAGCACCATCATGGCCGGCGCGGTCCATCGCTTGAGGAAGCCGTGCAGCCCGATGCCGATGCCGATCACGCCGGCCGAGTACAGCCAGCCGAGCGCCCAGACCCCGGCCAGGTCGTGGTCCACGACGTGGAAGACCGGCCCGGCGGTGACGATCCCGACGAGGCTCACCGCCAGCGAGACGCCGAGGCCGACCAGGACCCGGATCCGCATGCTCAGCGCCGCGCCGGCCGCGCCGATCACGGCGACGCTGGCGTAGGAGCCGATGCTCAGCGCGACCAGCAGGAAGAACAGGCCCTGGCCGGTCGGGTCGCCCTGGCTCGGGGTGGTGAGGTCGGTGACGGCGAGCGGTCTGCCCTGCTCCCCGGCGACGCGCTGGAACACCTTCTCGGCCGCCATCGCCGAGGTGTCCGAGTTGGCCTTGGCGACCAGCAGCTCGGGGTGGCCGGCGTCCGGCACGAACGCGCCGACCAGGTCGCGGTCGAGCAGCCGCTGCTCGGCGGTCGCGCGATCCGGCAGCGTGCTGACGTCCAGCGCGTCGCCCGCCGCCTGCACGGCGCCACCCCGCCCCCTACGGCGCTACCCCAGCTCGAACACGCCGTACGAGAACCCGTCCGCCTGCAGCTCGCCCCCCGCGCCGACGCGCACGCCCTGCACGTCCAGCGGCCGAGCCCGGCCGTGCCCGCCGAGCGCCACGTCCGCCGGCACCACCGCCGGCTCCCGGCGCGGGTTGACCGCCACCAGGTACCGCCCGGCGCGGGTGTAGACCAGCGGGTACCCGGCGTGCCGCACCTCCACCGAGCCCCGCGCGCCCAGCCCCGGGTGCACCCGGCGCAGCGCGATCAGCCGCCGCACGGTGTGCAGCAGCGAGGTCGGGTCGGCCCGCTGGGTGGCGACGTCCGGCCGGTGCGGGTCCGGGTCGACCGGCAGGTAGAGCCGCTCGGCGGGCGCGGTGGAGAAGCCCGCGTTCGGGCCGGGCGCCCACTGCATCGGGGTGCGCGAGCCGGCCCGGTTGTACGTCGGAGTGAGCCCGCTGCCCTCGGTGTCCGGCAGGTCCGGCACGAACCGCATGCCGATCTCGTCGCCGTAGTAGACCGCCGGCAGGGTCGGCCAGGTGAGCAGCAGGGCGAAGGCCGGGGCCAGCTGGTCGGCGGAACGCGGACCGGTCGCCAGCCGGGAGAAGTCGTGGTTGGCGGTGGGGAGGGCGATGTGCCCGGTGCCCTCGGTGAGTTCGGCCGCCGAGCGCCAGGCGTCCAGGAACACCTGCGGCGTTCCGCGCCCCTCGGCCTCGAAGTAGCACGGGCCCTGCTTCCAGTACTCCTTCACCGTCCCCGCGTTGTTGTTCCACAGCGAGCGCAGCGGCAGGCCGTCGTCCGTGCCGCCGAACTGGAGCAGGAAGTCGGCGTGGAAGCCGGCCGTGACGGCGGCGGCCGGGTCGCCCCATTCGGCGAACAGGGCCGCCTGCGGGTGATCGCGGTCGAGCCAGTCGCGCAGTTCGGTCCAGAGCTTGCCGGTCTCGACGAAGCCGGGGTCGTCCTTGACCAGCGAGGACGCCATGTCGACCCGGAAGCCCGACACGCCGAGGCCGAGCCAGCGGGCCATGATCGCGCGCAGCGCGGCCCGGTTGGCGCGCGGGCCCTCGGCGTCCACCGACTGGCGCCAGGGCTCGTCCGGATTGCCGCGCGCGTAACCGAAGTTGAGCGCCGGCTGGCAGTCGAAGAAGTTCGGCCGGTACCAGCCGGTCCGCTCGCCCGGGGAGGCGACGAAGCCCTCCACCGGCCGCTCCGACCAGATGTAGCGGTGGTCGGACGGGTCCTGCGCCGACGCGTGGAACCAGGGGTGCTGATCGGAGGTGTGGCCGGCGACCAGGTCCAGCAGCACCCGGATGCCCCTGCGGCGCGCCGCCTCGACGAGGGCGGCGAGGTCCTCGGTGGTGCCGTAGCGCGGGGCGGGGGTGAGGTAGTCGGTGACGTCGTACCCCGCGTCGCGGAACGGCGAGGCGAAACACGGGTTCAGCCAGACCGTGTCCACGCCCAGCCAGGCGAGGTGGTCGAGGTGGTCGGTGATGCCCGCGAAGTCGCCGATGCCGTCGCCGTCGGAGTCGGCGAAGGTCTGGGGGTATATCTGGTAGAGCACGGCGTCGGTCAGCCAGTCGGGGCCGGGGCGGGTCGAGGTCATGGGTGGATCCTCCTGCCGGGTGCCGGGGGGCTACCGATTCTCGTCGAATCCCGGCCGCCCCAACAGTCCGGCCCGGCCACTCCTGGACCGTCGCGCGGTTCCCGGAAGCAGCGCCCGGCCCGACCGTGCGCCCTCCCGAGCCCCTTCCACTCCCCCGCGCCCCCGCCACCACCGTTCCCGCCGCCACCGTTCCCGCCCGGTGGCCCGGCCCACCACAACCGGGGCCGGCCGCCGGGCGGGTCCGTCAGCGGGACGCGCAGGCCTGCGTGAACGCCCGCGCCCGCCGGGTGATCTCGGCCCAGTCCCCGGCCGCGACCACCTCCGGCGCCACCACGTCCGTCCCGGCGCAGACCGCCAGCGCGCCGTGCGCCAGGAACTCCGCCGCGTTGCCCGCGTTGACGCCGCCGGAGGCGACCAGCGGGACGTCCGGGTACGGCCCGCGCAGGTCCTTGAAGTAGCCGGGTCCGAAGGCCCGGGCCGGGAAGATCTTCACGGCCGCGGCGCCGAGGTCGACCGCCTGGGCCACCTCGGTCGCGGTGAGCGCGCCGAGCACCACGGGGACCCCGGCCGCGTGCGCGGCGTGCGCCACCTCGGCGCGCAGACCGGGGGTGACCAGGAACGTCGCGCCGGCGGCGAGGCCGCTCCGGGCCTGCTCGGCGGTGAGCACCGTGCCGACGCCGACGCGGTGGCCGGCCTGCGCCGCCTTCTCCAGATGGATCGTCACATCCGGCGTGGTGAAGGTGAATTCGGTCCAGGTGATGCCGCCCTCCGCCAGTGCGGCGCAGAGCGCGGCGGCGTCCGGTATCCGGGGGGCGCGGACGACCGCGATCACCGGTTCGGCGGCGAGCGCGGCCCGCGTCTCCGTCACGACGGCCGCGTCGGGGGCCGTCCGGCGGCCCGGACCCGGGTCGGCGGGGCTCGGGTTCACAGCGCCCACAGGGCCCACAGGGCTCACGGGGCTCACGGGGCTCACGGGGCTCGCAGGACTCGGGTTCGCGGGATTCACAGGGTTTCCATCCATTCACTCGGATTCACGGACCACTCGGCGTCATGGCGTCCGGGCCTCATACGGCCTCCGCCCCCCGACCGGTCCGGCGCAGCGCCCGACCGGGGCGCGCACCGGTGGTGCGGCCCTGCTCCACGACGGCGGTGCCGTTGACGTAGACGTGCTCGATGCCGACGGCGGGCTGTCGGGGCTGCTCGAAGGTGGCGGAGTCCTGGACCCGGTCGGGATCGAACAGGACCAGGTCGGCGTGGTACCCGGCGGCGATCCGCCCGCGCCGGTGCAGGCGCAGCCGGGCGGCCGGCCGGCCGGTCATCCGGGCGACCGCCTCCTCCAGCGTCAGTACGCCCAACTCCCTGACGTAGCGGGACAGGTAGCGCGGGAAGGCGCCCCAGGCACGCGGGTGCGGCCGGGCGCCGACGAGCAGTCCGTCGCTGCCGACGGTGTGCGCACGATGGCGCATGATCGCCCGGACGTTCTCCTCGTGGCCGACGTGCTGGAGGATGGTGGTGGCCAACTGGTCGCGGAGCAGCAGGTCGAGGAAGACCTCAGTGCCGCTGCGCCCCTGCGCGTCGGCGAGCTGGGCGACGGTCCGGCCGACGGCGTCGGCGAGTTCGGGGGTGCCGACGCCGGAGAGCTGGATGGTGGCCCAGTCGGTGACCACGCCGTGGCAGCCGTCGCTGCCCTTCTCCTCCACCTCGTACCGGATCCGCTCGCGCGCGGCCGGGTCGACGAGCCGGGTCAGGGTGGCCTGCGGGCCGCCCTCGGTGGCCCAACCGGGCAGCAGGGCCGCCAGGGTGGTGGAGCCGGGCAGGTAGGGGTAGCTGTCCAGGGTGAGGTCCACGCCGTCGTCGAGCGCGCGGTCGACCAGGTCCAGCAGTTCCCCGGCCCGGCCCTCGTTGACGCCGAAGTTCATCGTGGCGTGGGTGAGGTGGAGCGGGCAGCCGGACCGTCGGGCGATCTCGACCATCTCCGCGTACCCCTCCAACGCGCCCGCGCCGTAGGAGCGCTGGTGCGGGGCGTGGAAGCCGCCGTAGCCGGCGACGACCCGGCAGAGCTCGACCAGCTCCTCGGTCCCGGCGTACATGCCGGGCGCGTACGTCAGGCCGCTGGACATGCCGACCGCGCCCTCGGCGAGGCCCTGCGCCAACAGCTCGCGCATCCGGTCGAGTTCGGCCTCGCTCGGGGCGCGGTTCTCCCAGCCCATGGCGAGCATCCGCAGCGAGCCGTGCGGCACCAGGTAGCAGGCGTTGACGGCGGGGCCGGTCCGGTCCAGCCGGTCCAGGTAGCCGCCGACGGTCCGCCAGTCCCAGTCGAAGCCGTCCGGGTCGCCGTTCCAGCCGGCGATCTGGCGGCGCAGCGCGGGCAGCGTGCGGTCGTCGACCGGCGCGTAGGACAGGCCGTCCTGGCCGAGGACCTCGCAGGTCACGCCCTGGGTGACCTTGGCCGGGTGCTCGGGCTCGCGCAGCAGGGCGAGGTCGGAGTGGGCGTGCATGTCGATGAAACCCGGGGCCAGCACCAGCCCGTCCGCGTCGACCACCCGGACCGCGCCGCCCGCCGCCGCGCCGCCCGCCGTTGTACCACCCGCCGTTGTGCCGGGACCGGCGACCTCGACGATCATCCCGTCGGCGATCCGCACGTCCGCCCGGTACCGCCCGGCACCCGTGCCGTCGACGACCGTGGCGCCCCGGAACACCGTCGCGCCGCGAGCCCCCGCGCCGCGAGCCGCTGCCCCGCGAGCCCCCGCCCGGCCGTCAGCCGGTTCGCCGCCCATCAGAAGAACGTCCTGACCAGGCCGGTGACCTTCGGCTCGGCCGCCGAGGCGTCGTCCAGCACCGGGATCAGCGCCCACTTGTCGAACGCGGTGCACGGGTGCGAGATCCCCAGCCGCAGCACGGCGCCGACCGGGGCGAGGTCGCCCGCGTCGCGCAGGAAGGCGTGCTGGTCGTTGAGCGCGGTGATCCGCGCCGCCGTGCCGGTCAGCCCGGCGCCGCCCCGCACCCGCTGCGGCTCCGGCAGGCCCTCGTCGAACGGCAGGTCGCGCTTGCCCGCGTCCAGCAGCGCCAGCTGCGGCTCCGGCCTGGACACCACCCGGGCCCAGCCGTGCAGGGCCGGGCGCAGCGCCCCGCCGTCGCGGCCGGCCCCGCGGGCGAGCGGCGAGATGCCCCGGTAGAAGCCGTCGTCGTGGGCCACGTACGCGCCCGAGCGCAGCACCACGAACGCCTCCGGCAGCGCGCCCAGCTCCTCGGCCACCAGGTCGAAGTAGGCGCTGCCGCCGGCCGTCACGACCGGCGCGGCGCCGTCCGCGTACCGGCCGGCGAGCCGCCCGTGCAGTTCGGCCAGCGACCGCAGGTAGCCGCGGACGGCGGCGAGGCCGCCCTCGCTCGCGTCGTGCGCCAGCGCGCCCTCGTAGCCGCCGATGCCGGCCAGCCGCAGGGTCGGGGCGCTGCGGACGGCCTCGGCGATCTCCACCGCCGCGTCGACGGTGCGCGCGCCGGTGCGCCCGCCCGGGCCGCCGAGTTCGACCAGCACCTCGACCGGGCGCTCGGCGCCGGCCGCGCGCAGCGCCTCGTCCATCAGCCGGACGCTGTCGACCGAGTCCACCCAGGAGGCGAAGGCGAAGTCCGGGTCGGCGGCCAGCTCACCGGCCAGCCAGCGCAGGCCCGCCGGGTCGAGCAGCGAGTTGGCGAGCAGCACCCGCCGCACGCCGAAGGCGCGGGCGACTCGCAGCTGCGGCAGGTTGGCGAGGGTGATGCCGTGGCTGCCGGCGGCCAGCTGGTCCTGCCAGAGCGCGGGCGCCATGGTGGTCTTGCCGTGCGGGGCGAGCGCCACACCGGCGTCGGCGCACCAGCGGGCCATGGTGCGCAGATTGTGGTCGAGGGCGCCCGCGTCGAGGGTGAGCAGCGGGGTGCCGAGGTCGGCGAGGGTGGGGCCGGTGGCCAGGTACTGGCGGACGGTCAGGCCGGCGGCGGCCGGTGGCAGCGCTTTGAACCGCCAGTCGAGCACTTCCTCGGCCAGGGCCGCCACCGCTCGGGTGTCGAGGCCAGGGCCGGGGCCGGTACCGCTGCTTGCGAAGGTCTGGTCCACCGTCTTCCTCCATCTGCCATGTTGCAACATACGCAATGAGGGTTGCACATGCTGGCAACACGGTTCTAGCATCGGCGCCGGACGAAGGTCAACGACAGCCGCCCGCCACCGGCGGGTCAGGCAGGCTCGCCACAGCACCCCCCACCCGGCCGGGCCGCAGCACTCCGAGGAGCCCAGCAGATGCCACGCCAGGACGCCGCCGTGAGCCCGGGCACCCCACAGCCCGACCGTCCGACGGTCGCCCCGTCCACCCCGTCCGCCCCCGGCTCCTCCGGACCCGCCCCGGTGGCCGTCTGCGTGGGCGAGTCGATGGCCGTCCTCCTCCCGGACCGGCCCGGCCCCCTGGAGTCGGTGGAGACCTTCAGCCTCTCGGTCGGCGGCGCCGAGTCCAACGTGGCCGGCGCCCTGACCGCCCTGGGGGTGCCGAGCGCCTGGATCAGCCGGGTCGGCGACGACGGTTTCGGCCGCCGCCTGCTCGGCGAGCTGACCGCCCGCGGCGTGGACGTCTCCGCGGTGGCCGTCGACCCGCACCGCCCGACCGGCCTCTACCTCAAGGAGGTCGGCGGCACCACCGGCGAGCGCCACGACCTCGGTCCGGGCCGCAGCCGGCTGCACTACCACCGGCGCGGCTCGGCCGCCGCCGCCCTCTCGCCCGCCCTGCTGGCCGACCCGGCCGCCGCCCGGCTGCTGGACGGGGCCCGGCTGCTGCACCTGTCCGGCATCACCGCCGCCCTCTCCGACGACTGCCTCGCGCTGCTCCGCGCCCTGCTCGCCGACCGCCGCCCCGGCCGGCTGGTCAGCTTCGACCTCAACTGGCGCCCCGCGCTCTGGCGCGAGCGCGACCCCTCGGTGCTGCCGCCGCTGCTCGACGCCGCCGACCTGCTGCTGCTGGGCGCCGACGAGGCCGAGACCGCCTTCGGCACCGGCGACCCGCAGGAGCTTCGCCGACGCTTCCCCTCCCCCGCCACCCTGGTGGTCAAGGACGCCGCCCGGCTGGTCACCGCGATCGGGCGCGACGGCAGCGCGGTCGGCGAGCCGGCCCTGGCGGTCGAGGTGGTCGAGGCGACCGGCGCCGGCGACGCCTTCGCCGCCGGCTACCTGGCCGGCACCGTCCGCGGCCTCGACCAGCGCCGCCGGCTGCGGCTGGGCCACCTGAGCGCGGCCTGCGCGCTGACCGCCCACGGCGACCAGGCCGAACTGCCGCCCGCCGCGGTGGTCGCCGCCCTGCTCGACGCCGCACCCGAGGACTGGGCGGCCACCCGGGTGTCGGCGGATGGCATCGTGTCCCCTGTCCTGTCCGCCCCGACCGCCCCCGCGCGCACCACGGAGACCGGCGCCCCCGGGGGCGGTGCCGCCGACCCTCGACCGGCCGCCGCCCCGGCCCTTGGAGCACCATGAGCCAGACCGTCACCCGCGCCCTGCGCATCCTCGCCGAGCTCGGCGAGGGCGAGCGCTCCCTGGACCAGCTGGCCGAGGTGCTCGGCGTGCACAAGACGACCGTGCTGCGACTGCTCCAGTCCCTCGAAGAGGAACGATTCGTCTACCGGGACGCCGGCTACCGCTACCACCTGGGCGCCGGCCTCTTCGCCCTCTCCGGCCTCGCCCTGGAGCAGCGCGGGGTGCGCCGGATCGCCGCCCCGCACCTCGCGGAGCTGAACGCCGCCACCGGCCAGACCGTGCACCTGGCCGCGTACGAGGGCGGCGAGGTGGTCTACATCGACAAGTACGACTCCCGCCACCCGGTGCGGATGTACTCGCGGATCGGCCTGCGCGCCGCCCTGCACAGCGCCGCGGTCTCCAAGGTGCTGCTCGCCGACCTGCCCGTGCCGGAGCGGCGCCGGGTGGTGGCCGGGATCGACTTCGTCCCGCACACCCCCCGCACCCTGGCCACGCCCGAGGCACTGCTCGCGGAGCTGGAGAAGGTCGCCGCCCAGGGCTGGGCGCAGGACCACGCCGAGCACGAGGCGTTCATCAACTGCGTGGCCGCGCCGATCCGGGACGCCAGCGGCCGGGTGGTGGCCGCCGCCTCGATCTCCGTGCCGGACGTCGTCCTCCCGTACGAGCAGGTGCTGGAACTGCTGCCGCAACTGCTCGCCACCACCCGGGCGATCTCCGCCGACTGCGGCCAGCCCCCGAACCACCCCTGAACCCGCCGCACCCGCGACACCGTCCAAGAACCCCGCGACACCCCCGGCCCCCCCGACCTCCCGAGCCCCCGACCGCACCCCACCGAGGAAGCGAACCCGCATGAGCGACAAGACCGAGATCCGCACCGACGGCGCCCCCGCCCCGGCCTGGATGTTCTCCCAGGGCGTCCGCAAGGGCCCGATCCTCCAGGTCTCCGGCCAGGGCCCGCAGGACCCGGCCACCGGCGAGTACCTGTACCACGGCGACGTGAAGGCGCAGACCCGCCGCACGCTGGAGAACGTCAAGGCGATCGTCGAGGCGGGCGGTGCCACCATCGAGGACGTGGTGATGTTCCGCGTGTACCTCACCAAGCGCGCCGACTTCCCGCTGATGAACGAGGTCTACGCGGAGTTCATCGAGGAGAACGTCAAGCCGGGCGGCGTGAAGCCGTGCCGCACCACGATCTTCGTCGAGCTGCCGCAGGAGCCGATGCTGGTGGAGATCGACGCCCAGGCGGTCGTCGGCTGACCCCGCCGTCACCGTCGAAGGGCCCGGACCTCGCGTCCGGGCCCTTCGTGTTTCCGCCCACCCGGCGCCTTGCCCTGCCACCCCCCACATCGTTAGGTTAGGCTCACCTAACCAACAGGCAGCCAGCCGGAGGTCCCGAACCCATGAGCCCGCACCCCCTCGACGCCGCGACCACCCCGGCCGGCGGGACCGCCGAAGCGACCGCCGCCGAGCCGAGCGCCGCCGAACGGATCGGCAGCCTGCTCACCGCCACCTCCTCGGTCGTCCTCCGGGCCAACGGCGAGCACCACGACCTCACCACCCCCGTCTCGGTGCACGGCTCCCGGCTGCGGCTGCGCGCCCCGCTCGACGCCCCGCTCACCGTCGCCGCCGCCCGCGAACAGGACGGCCTCGCCGTCGTGCTCGACCTCACCGACGTCGCCCCGGTGGCCGTCCGCGACCGGGTCCGCGGCCGCCTCACCCTGGCCGGCCGGCTCCACCTCGCCCACCTCGCCGACGACGGCCTCAGCGTCCACCTCCGCCTGGACGTCGCCCACGCGGTGCTCTCCACCCCGTACGGCACCACCGCGATCACCGGCGCCGACCTCGCGGCCGCCGCCCCCGACCCGCTCGCCCGCTTCGAGGCCGGTCTGCTCACCCACCTGGCCGACGGCCACCGGGACGCGCTCGACCTGCTCACCCGTCTGGTCGACCCGGCACTGCTCGCCGCAGGACCCGCCGTCCGCCCGCTCGCCCTCGACCGGTACGGCCTGGTCCTGCGCCTGGACCACCCGCAGGGCCACCGCGACGTCCGCCTGGTCTTCCCCGAACCCGCCCGCGACGCCGACGAGTTCGGCCACCGGGTGCACCAACTGGTGACCGCCGCCGAACAGGCGCTCCCCACCCGCCGCCACTGAGCCGCCAACCGCCGAGGCAGCATCCGCTGATGCACCGTCAGGCCCCGACC
This sequence comes from Kitasatospora sp. NPDC058032, assembly GCF_042885845.1. Classification (NCBI taxonomy): domain Bacteria; kingdom Bacillati; phylum Actinomycetota; class Actinomycetes; order Kitasatosporales; family Streptomycetaceae; genus Kitasatospora; species Kitasatospora sp. NPDC058032. Next base: position 207,049 of record NZ_JBHVRK010000014.1, read on the forward strand.
GGCGCAGCGTCGTCGGAGCGCTCCGCCGCGTCCGCCAGGACGATCCGCCCCATCCGGGCGTACCGGTCCGGACGGCGGGCGCGCATCCACAGCGCCAGCCCGATCCCGCCCAGGAAGGTGCCGATCACCAGGAACGGGATCAGCCGGAACAGCAACGTGCCGGCGGCCGCACCGGCGGCGGCCTCCCGGTTGACCACCAGCAGGACCACCACCCCCGCCATCGCCACCCCGCCGACCAGCGGCGCCACCAGCGTCCGGAACCAGTGCGCGGTCCCCGGATGACGGCCCAGCACGTGGAAGTAGCCGACCACCGCGAACGAGCAGAGCGTCTGCACGATCAGGATCGCCATCGTCCCGAGCAGGGCCAGCAGGGTGTACAGATGCGTGTACGGGTCCATCCCGGCCGCCAGGAACCCGGCCACCAGCGCCGCCGCGATCACCGACTGGACCAGCGAGGCGACGTGCGGCGAGCCGTGCCGGGGATGGGTGCGCCCGAGCGCCCGGTGGATGAACCCCTCGCGTCCGATCGCGTACAGGTACCGGGCCGCGCACTGGTGGAAGGCCATCGCGCAGGCGAAGGAGCCGCTCACCACCAGCCACCGGAAGACCGTGACCGCCCAGCCGCCGAGGTGCGCGCCGAGCGGGTCGAAGAACAGGCTGTTGCCGTCCTTGCCGGGCACCAGGCCGCCCGCGACGTCCACCGCGTGCCGCGCGCCGTTGCCGGAGACGATCATCCACGACACCAGGACGTAGAAAAGACCGACCCCGACCACCGAGATCAGCGTCGCCCTGGGCACCACCCGCTCGGGGTCGCGGGACTCCTCCCCGTACATCGCGGTGGACTCGAAGCCGACCCACGAGCAGAACGCGAAGAACAGTCCCAGCCCGGCACCCCCGGTCCCCGTGCCGTCCACACCACGGAAGGCGTTCAGCGGATCGAGCGCCTCCCCGACGATCCCGTCCGGTCCGCCGCCGGTGAACAGCACCGCCAGCGCGACGGCGCCCAGCACGGCGATCTCCAGCACCAGCGCCACCCCGAGCACCCGGGCGGTCAGGTGCAGGTCGAACCAGGCCATCACCGCGATCACCAGCAGTCCCGCCGCCGCGTACCAGCCCCAGGGCAGTTCCACCCCCAGCTGCGCCGCGACCAGCCCGCGCAGCGCGTACGCGAAGAAGCCGATCACCGCCGCCTCGAAGACGATGTACGCGAGCACCGCCAGCAGCCCCGAGGCCATCCCGAGGACCCGGCCCAGCCCGTGCGAGATGTAGCCGTAGAACGCCCCGGCCGCGGTGATGTGGCGGGCCATCGCCACGTAGCCGACCGAGAAGACGGTGAGCACCAGGGTCGCGAAGACGTACGCGGCGGGCGCGCCGGCGCCGTTGCCCTGGCCGACGACGATCGGGAGGTTGCCGGTCATCGCGGTGATCGGCGCGGCCGTGGCGACCGCCATGAACACCACGCCCGCCAGGCCGACCGAGTCGGCCTTCAACCGCTCCACCCCCGCGTCCCCGACCGTGCTCCCGACCGCGTCCCCGCGCTGGATGGCCATCCGGCCCCCTTCACCCGCCGTGCCCGTGCCGCCCGCCGGACCGGTCGGGCGGTGCCAACCCGACAGCATCGGGGCGCGGCGCACCGACCCGCAAAACAAGCCGACCCGGCGTCACCATCACCGGGTTGACGACCTGTTCGACCACCGGCTGCCGCGTTCGAGCGGAACCGGCCCGGCAGCGACCGCGTACGAAGGCGGCCGGGGCCCGGGGGCCGTGGGGGGTTGGGGGGGGGGGGCGGGCGGGCGGGGGGGGGCGCGCCCCCGCGGGCCCCGGTCTGGTTGGGGTGTTCCCCGCGGCGGGGGAACCCCCCAAA